>CAIMSP010000095.1 GCA_903844215.1 uncultured beta proteobacterium
CCGACGACTACGAGGCGCTGCTGCCTTGGAACATCGCGCTGCCGACCGAATGACGTCGAGCAGCCGAGCCGCCCACGCCAATCACATCTGAGTCGGCGACGCAAGGTACGCGGTTAATAGATCGCTTACGCACCAGGCTGCGCGATACCCGCAATCAGCCGAAATTGGCTTGGGCAAAGCCCCAGTTCACCAGCTTGTCCAAATAAGTTTCGACAAACTTGGCGCGCAGATTGCGGTAGTCGATGTAATAGGCATGCTCCCACACGTCCACGGTCAGCAGCGCCTTGTCGCCGGTCGTCAATGGCGTCCCGGCGGCACCCATGTTGACAATGTCAACCGAACCGTCGGCCTTCTTCACGAGCCAGGTCCAGCCGGAGCCAAAATTCCCGACGGCGGACTTGACGAAAGCCTCCTTGAACGCCTCATGACTGCCCCACTTGGCGTTGATCGCGTCGGCCAGCGTGCCGCTGGGTGCGCCGCCCCCGTTGGGCTGCATGCAGTTCCAGAAGAAGGTGTGGTTCCAGATTTGCGCCGCATTGTTGTACACGCCGCCGCTGGACTTTTTGACGATGTCCTCCAGCGACATGTTCTCGAAATCCGTGCCCTTTTGCAGGTTGTTCAGATTCACGACGTAGGCGTTGTGGTGCTTTGCGTGGTGGTATTCCAGGGTCTCCCGGGAATAGTGCGGGGCCAGTGCATCGATCGCGTACGGCAGTGCGGGCAAGGTGTGTTCCATGATTTCCTTCGGATTTGAGTTGGGGGAAAGCGTTGATTGTAGAAATTATTTCGGACTCACACTGGAAACAGCCAGATCAACCTCGCCATCAGCAAGGCTTGCGCGCAAAGCCTGGCCGGGCTGGGTCTGGCGCACACTGGTGATGGGGTGGCCGCTGGCATCGCGCAGCAAGGCGTAGCCGCGCTTGAGCACGCGCGTCGGATCCAGGAGTTGCAGGCGCAGCCCCAACGGCTCCAGCCGCCGCTGCTCGTTTTGCAGGCTGGATTTGATGGCGCTCGGAAAGCCGAGCTCGATGGCCTGCAAGTCTGCGCGGCATTGCCGGATTCGGGTTTGCGCGGCGTGACGCAGGCACTGTTGCTGCAGCGCAAGTCGCGATTGGGCCTGCGCCAAGCCACTCGAAGGTCGGCCCAGCCGTGAGCCGGCGAAATCGAGCCTCTGACTGTGCGACTCAAGGCGGCGATCGGCGCCATCGCCCAAGCGCTTGTGCAGCAAATTCAAGGCCTGCAGCCACACCTGCTGCGGTTGACACACGAGTTCGGCCGCCGCCGTCGGGGTGGGCGCGCGCAGGTCAGCGCAGAAGTCAGCGATGGTGAAGTCGGTCTCGTGCCCCACGCCGCAAATCACCGGTACCGGGCTTTGGGCGATGCACAGCGCCAGGGCTTCGTCGTTGAACGCCCATAGGTCTTCCATCGACCCCCCTCCGCGCACCAGCAGGATGACGTCGACCGGGGCCTCCCCGCCCTGACTGCGTTGGTACAGTGCCGACAGCGCCCGCACCAGGTCCGCGCCCGCCTGGTTGCCCTGAACCAGCGCCGGCGACACGATCACCGGGATGTGGGGCACGCGTCGGCGCAGTGCCGTGACCACATCGTGCAAGGCGGCGGCACCCAAGGAAGTGACGACGCCGATGGCGCGCGGCATCAGCGGCAGACTTCTTTTGCGCGCTGCATCAAACAGTCCCTGGCCTTCAAGTTTGGCCTTGAGCCGCAGGAACTGCTCAAACAAGGCACCCTGACCGGCGCGCCGCATGGATTCGACGATCAGTTGCAAGTCCCCACGCTGCTCGTACACACCCAGACGCGCGCGCAGTTCCACCAGTTCGCCGTCGCGGGGTGAAAAATCCAGCAGGCTCGCAGCCCGGCGAAACATGGCGCAGCGAATCTGCCCCTGCTCGTCCTTCACGGAAAAGTAGCAGTGTCCGCTGGACGCGCGTGAAAAGCCGGATATCTCGCCTTGCACCGTGACCGGATTGAACCGCGCCTCCAGCGCGTCAGCCACAGCCCGGCAAAGGGCTCCAACCTGCCAGACCCGGGGCACTGCCCCCAACGGGCGCGGCTCGGCTTGAGCCGCTGCGTCCCAGGCTTCAGTCATGGCAGGCGGCTTTCCCACAGCGAGCCGGGCTCGTCGGAACCCTCGCGAAAACCGCCTCAAACGCTGACTCTGCGGTGTAAGTGGATGATTTCATTGGATTTATTTCTGCTCAAACTTTAATCAATCTGTCCGGGGCACGCTGCGGCGCGGGTTGGGGGCTCGAAGCGGTCAGGTTGTTCACAAACTTGTCCACAGATTTTGTGGGGTAAAAAAGCGCGCTCGTCGGCATCGGCAGCGCCCGTCAATGCTAACCAGGCCGGCGACCGCGCTCCAGATTGCACCCCAGCTACGCCATAATCGCCAAGCCCCCACATCAGCCCGGAGTGTTCCTTGCTTTCGATCATACAAGCCGCAGGTTGGCCCATCTGGCCACTGATCGTCTGCTCCGTGCTGGCCATGGCGCTGGTGATTGAACGCCTGCTCAGCCTGAAGCCCTCACGCATCGCGCCCCCCACGCTGCTGGATGAAGTCCTGCGGGTAGCGCGCGAGTCCGTGCCCAGCCCGGATGTGGTGAACCGGCTGGCGACGCATTCGGCACTGGGCGAAGTGCTGGCCAGTGGCCTGTACGCGCTGAACGCCAATCCGCAGTGCTCCGAGGAGGACTTGCGCGCGAGCATGGAGGGCGCCGGGCGGGAAGTGGCGCACCGCATGGAGCGCTACCTGAGCGCCTTGGCTACGATTGCCTCTGCTGCACCGCTGCTGGGATTGCTGGGAACCGTCATCGGAATGATCGAGATCTTTGGCGCGCAGTCACCCAACAGCGGTACCAATCCTGCGCAATTGGCGCACGGCATTTCGGTCGCCCTGTACAACACCGCTTTCGGGTTGATGGTGGCGATCCCTTCGCTGATCTTCTGGCGTTACTTTCGCGCCCGGGTTGACGCCTACTTGTTGACGCTGGAACTGGCGGCGGAGCGCTTTCTGCGCCACCTCAAGACATTGCGGCGTTTGGCATGAGCGGAGCGCGCTAGTGCGACCCAGGATCGAGAATTTCCTGCCGCTGATCTGGATGCACCGCGGCCCGCTCGCGTGGCTGCTGCTGCCGCTTTCGTGCTGTTATCGAGCGCTGCTGGCGCTGCGCCGCACGCTGTACCGAGCGGGCGTTCTCAGGACGCACTCGGCGCCCGTGGCGGTGATCGTCGTGGGCAACGTGATCGCCGGCGGCGCGGGGAAAACACCGGTGGTGATGGCCCTGGTGCAGCACCTGTTGTCGCGCGGTCTGCGGCCGGGCGTGATCTCCCGCGGCCATGGCCGCACGACCGACGATTGCCGCGAAGTTCAGCCGCACAGTCTGGCCGACGAAGTCGGCGATGAAGCCCAACTGATTCAGCGCCGCTGTCGTGTGCCGGTGTTCGTTGCCCGCCAGCGCATTCAGGCGGCGCAGGCGCTGCTGCGCCGCTATCCGCAAACCGATGTGCTGCTATGCGATGACGGACTGCAGCACTTGGCGCTGGCGCGCGACATCGACATCTGCGTTTTCGACGACCGTGGCATCGGCAATGGCTGGGTGTTGCCCGCGGGGCCGTTGCGCGAGCCCTGGCCGCGCCCCGTGGACCTGGTGCTGCATACCGGAGCGAAGGCCGCCTTCGCGGGGTTCACGGCGAGGCGTGAATTGGCGCCCCAGGCGCTGCGTCAGGACGGATCGAGCGTGACGCTGTCAAGTTTGCGCGGCCAGTCCCTGGTGGCCGTCGCGGGCATTGCCAACCCGCAGAATTTCTTCACCCTGCTGCGCGCCAGCGGACTTCAACTGGCGCGCAGCATCGCCCTGCCGGATCATTTTTCATTCGATGGCTGGCGCGTTTCCTTGCAGCCTGAAGACACCCTGCTGTGCACCGAAAAGGACGCGACCAAGCTGTGGCGATCGCACCCGCAGGCGCTGGCCGTGCCGCTGGCATTGGAATTGGAACCGGCTTTTCTGTCCGCGCTGGAGTCCCGGCTCCCCGCGTCCCTCAAGGCAAAGCTATCATCGCCCGAACCCTTTACCCGAGAACCCCCCCATGGACAGCAAACTTCTTGAGCTCCTGGTCTGCCCCGTCACCAAAGGGGCGCTGCAATACGATCACGACAAGCAGGAACTGATTTCGCGCAGCGCCCGGCTCGCCTATCCGGTGCGCGACGGCATCCCCGTGCTGCTGGAAAACGAAGCCCGCGTGCTGACCGATGAAGAACTCGAAAGGAAGTCGTCCCGCGTCGACGCTTGAGCCACTGGCAACATGAACTACACGGTACTGATTCCGGCTCGGCTCGCCTCTACGCGCCTGCCCAACAAGCCTTTGGCAGACATTGGCGGCGTGCCCATGGTGGTGCGCGTGGCGCAGCGCGTGGCCGTCAGCATCGATGGTGCAGCGCTGCCGCGCGTGGTGGTCGCAGGCGACAGCGCAGAGATCATTGCCGCGTGCCGCGCCCACCAGATCGAGGCCGTGCTCACGCGCCAGGACCATCCCTCAGGAAGCGACCGCCTGGCCCAGGCCTGCGACCTGCTGGGATTGAGCGACGAGGACGTTGTGGTCAACGTGCAGGGCGATGAGCCCCTGATCGACCCTTCGCTGGTGCAGGCGGTTGCACTGCTGCTGCGCCAGCACCGCGATGCGAGCATGAGCACGGCGGCCCACGTCATCGACAGCGTGGCCGAATTCAACAATCCCAACGTCGTCAAAGTCGTGCTCGATGCGTCCGGCCATGCGTTGTATTTCAGCCGCGCTCCGATTCCCTGGTGGCGCGACGGCTCTGACCCGGGAATGGCGCAGCTGCCCTCGCCGCCACCGCTGCGTCACATCGGCATCTACGGCTACCGGGCGGGCTTCTTGCGGCTGTTCCCGACGCTGGCCCAGGCCCCGCTGGAACTGATTGAATCACTCGAGCAATTGCGCGCGCTGTGGCACGGCCACCGGATTGCGGTGCACATCAGCGCCCAGGCGCCCGGTCCGGGCGTGGACACGCCCGAGGATCTGGAACGGGTCAGACAGCTCTTTCGCCCATGAGGCGCTGTCCCGCGTAAGCCGGGCACAAGGCCTTGCGTGCTATTCTTCAAGTCAACGAAGCGCTGCGGACCCGCCCCTGGGCCAGCAGCGCCACCCGATCTTGACACCATCCGAGGACACCCATGAGACTGATCCTGTTAGGCGCGCCTGGCGCGGGTAAAGGCACACAAGCCACCTTCATCTGCCAGAAATACGGCATCCCCCAGATTTCCACCGGTGACATGTTGCGTGCTGCCGTCAAGGCCGGAACGCCGCTGGGAATTGAGGCCAAGAAGGTGATGGACTCCGGCGGCCTGGTGAGCGACGACCTGATCATCAACCTCGTGAAAGAGCGCATCGCCCAAAGCGATTGCGCCAACGGATTCCTGTTTGACGGCTTCCCGCGCACGATTCCGCAGGCGGACGCGATGAAACTGGCCGGAGTCAAGCTCGACTACGTGCTGGAAATCGACGTCCCGTTTGACTCCATCATTGAGCGCATGAGCGGACGCCGCTCGCACGCCGCGTCGGGCCGCACCTACCACGTGAAGTTCAATCCGCCCAAGCTGGCCGGCGTCGACGACGTGACCGGCGAGGCGCTGATTCAGCGCGACGACGACAAGGAAGAAACCGTCAAAAAGCGGCTTGAAGTGTATAGCGCGCAAACGCGGCCGCTGGTGGATTACTACTCCACCTGGGCCCGCAGCGAACCCGATGTGGCACCGAAATACCGCGCCATCAGCGGCACCGGTGCGGTTGACGCGATCACGGCCAGCGCCTTCGCCGCACTGAGCAGCTAACGGGGCTGCGGCTTGGCGAGCGCCAATTCCAGCAACAACGCCACGCGCGCCTTGACCGGCGCCAGTCCGCAGGAGTCGGGGAAGGCGGCGTCCGTCCTCGGCAGCACCCTCCCATAAGCGCAGCGCGTCGCCAGCAGCACCCGAATACCCGCAGCCTGGGCACGAAGCAAGGCGGCTTCCAGATCCTGGTGCAAGCTGCCGTTGCCCGTGGCAGCGACCACCAGCCCGCGCAGCGGATCATGGCTCGCATGCGCCAGCATGGCGTCCACCATCGAGCCGCTGGCGCCGGCGTAGTTCATGACGATCTCCACCCTGGGCCAGCGCGTCGAAAGCTGCAGCCACTCAAGCAGAGTCACTTCCGGCTCGACGCCGCAGATCACCCGACCCCGCGCGCCTGCAGGCTGGACCGGGACGCTCTCCGAGCAGACGGGGGGATTCACCCAGCGCACCAGTCCCTCCTCGATGAAACCCATCGGTCCCGCGTCACCCGAATCAAAGGCATCGAGCCGGTAAGGGTGGACCTTTTGCACCTGGGCGGCGCCGTGAATGCGCCCGGCGCACACCGCCATCACGCCCCTGGCGCGAGGGTCAAGTGCCAGGGCAAATGCGTCCGAAAGATTCTGCGGTCCATCGGGAACGCGCGCCGACGCCGGCCGCATGGCGCAGGTCAGCACCAGCGGTTTGCCTGACAGCAGTTCGACTGGCAGCACCGATTGCAGAAAAAAAGCGGTTTCTTCCAGCGTATCCGTGCCGTGGGTAATGATGACGCCCTGCACCTCGTCGCGGCCGAGCCAATGGGCGCAGCGCAAGGCGAGCTGCCGCCAAACGGCAAAGCTCATGTCCTTGCTGTCAAGCTGGGCCAACTGCTCGGTGACGACTTCGCAAGGCCCGCAGGCCGCGCCGGGAATCGCAGCGAGCAACTGTTCTACGCCCAACTGGCCCGCGCGGTAGCCCAGGTTGTCATCGGCGCGCGCCGCGCTGCCGGCAATCGTGCCTCCGGTTCCGACTAACACAATTTTTTTCGAAATATGGCTCAACATGCTTGCAATCTTTTCAGAACTGAATAAAAATACAGTAACTGGACATTGATACAGTACCTCCCGATGCCCCCGTCCAGCAAAGCCCAACCAAAGGAGCTGCCATGACCGACCTGCCCGCTTTCCCCGTCAAATTGACGGCGCGCCAGCAACAAATTCTGGAACTGATCCAGAATGCCATCGCACACACCGGCGCCCCACCCACGCGGGCCGAAATCGCGCACGAACTGGGGTTCAAATCAGCCAATGCGGCGGAAGAGCACCTGCAGGCCCTGGCACGCAAGGGCGTGATCGAACTTGTCAGCGGCACTTCACGCGGCATCCGACTCAAGACGGACACACTGCGCAGCATCCACGAATCCCGCTTCAAAAATTTTCCCAACCCGCTTCAGACGCTGGCCAACCTGGTCTTGCCGCTGATTGGACGGGTGGCTGCTGGGTCGCCCATTCTGGCGCAGGAGCATGTCGACCGATCGTACAGCTTTGAAAGAAGCCTGTTTCAAAGCCAGCCCGATTACCTGCTCAAAGTGCGCGGCATGTCCATGCGTGACGCCGGCATCATGGACGGCGACCTGCTGGCGGTACAGGCCAGCAAGGAAGCCAAAAACGGCCAGATCGTGGTGGCGCGACTGGGTGACGATGTCACGGTGAAGCGGTTTCGGCGTCACCAGGGGGTGATCGAACTGCATGCCGAAAACCCCGACTACGCCACGATCGTGGTGCAACCGGGTGAGCCCTTTGAGATCGAAGGTCTTGCGGTCGGATTGATCCGCAACACCATGTTGATGTAGCCCGCTGCCGCTGTTGCCGTTTATCTCGTTGAAGGAAAAGCCATGGGAATTGCCTTGTTCACCGCCGCGAAACTGTTCGCCCCCCTGCAGGCCCTGCTGCAAGACTGCGCCAGCGCCGCATCACGCCGATGGCAGCGGGATGCGAAGCGCCCTGCGGCGCGTTCCCCGCTGGCGCTTCCAGTGTGCAGCCTGCGAGCCGCCACGCAGCGTCCACTGCGCGTGCTGCGGGTCGTGGATGGCACTCAGGGCAGCCGCAATTTCGGGCGTATGGTGATCTCAGGGCGCATGGCCGACGTTTGCGCTGAGTTGGACCGTTTGGCTGCGATGGAAGGGTTGGGCTCGTAGCCCAGGATCAACCGTGGCGTCGTCCACGGCTACTGCCGCAAGGCGGTTTTTCGCAGCGCCGCGCCGCCGTGGCGGCGTTGGCGGCTCAGGGCCATCAGGGCACAGGCCCTGGCGCGAAGGGATTGGGTTTGTGCCGCAGTCGCCACTTCGACAAGGCACAATCGGGGCATGAATATTGTGATCCTCGACGACTACCAGGACGCGGTACGCAAGCTGCAATGCGCCGCCAAACTCGAAGCCTACCCAGCCAAGGTGTACACGAATACGGTCAAGGGCATGGGCCAGTTGTCGGTGCGCCTCAAGGACGCCGACGTGATCGTGCTGATTCGCGAACGTACCCACATCAATCGCCAGTTGGTGGAAAAGTTGCCAAAGCTCAAACTGATTGTGCAAACCGGGCACATCGGACACCACATCGACATCCCTGCCTGTACCGAGCGCGGTATCGCCGTGGCCGAAGGCACGGGCTCACCGGTGGCCACGGCGGAACTGACCTGGGCCTTGATCATGGCGTCAATGCGCAGGTTGCCGCAGTACATCGGCAATCTGAAACACGGCGCCTGGCAACAGTCCGGCCTCAAGGCCGCTTCCATGCCCGCAAATTTCGGCCTTGGCTGCGTGCTCAAGGGCAAGACCCTGGGCATCTGGGGATTTGGCAAGATCGGCCAACTGGTCGCCGGCTATGGTCGCGCTTTTGGCATGCAGGTTCTGGTCTGGGGCAGCGACGCCTCAAGGCAGGCGGCGCTGGCGCAGGGTTACGCCGCCGCAGACAGCAAACAGCAGTTCTTTTTGGTGAGCGACGTATTGAGCCTGCACCTGCGTTTGAACGACGCCACGCGGTCTGCGGTGACGATTGAGGATCTTGCGCAGATGAAGCCCACGGCGCTGCTGGTTAACACCTCGCGGGCCGAACTGATCGAGTCCGACGCCTTGATTGCCGGGCTGAACCGCGGCCGGCCCGGGATGGCTGCCGTGGACGTCTTCGAAACCGAGCCCATCTTGCAAGGGCATGCCTTGCTGCGCTTGGAGAATTGCATCTGCACGCCCCACATCGGCTATGTCGAGCAGGACAGCTACGAGTTGTACTTCGGCACCGCTTTCGACAACGTGGTGAACTTCATCAAGGGTACGCCCACCAACATCGTCAACCCGGGAGCGCTGCAGGTGCGGCGCTGATCGATCTGACGGGCGCGATCACGGCGCCTTGGGATTGATCCGCGCCATCATGGCCTCGTTGCTGGCCTTTCGATCGCTGTTCACCTGTTGCACCGTGGGGCGTTCACCCATGCGCTTGAGGTAGTCGCGCACCGGCAGCGCGGCCAGCAGATCCTCGCCGTAAATGATCCGGCTCGCGCTTGACACCAAGGGCAGGTGCACGACCGCAGCGCAATCGGCGAGGCTGAAGTTCTCCCCGGCCAGGAAGGGTGAGAACTTTGCGAGTTGGCCGAAACCAGCCACTCCTTTAACCAGCAGCTTGCGGCAGCGCTCCTTTGTGCCATCGCTCACCTTGGCGCCAAAAAAAGCCTCGGGATAGAGTTCACGCGCCACCAATTCCAGATGCAACTCCAGGAACAAAATCAACTCGCGCTCTTTCGCGGCGGCGTAGGGTTCAGCCGGCAGCAAGGGGTGTTGCGCATAGGCCTGCTCGATGTATTCGGCGCAGGCGATGGACTCGCACAGCGGCCCTTGCGGTGTATTCAGAAACGGCACCTTGCCCAGCGGTGAGGCGCTGACCACCTTGGGGTCGCCCCGGCCCGTCCAGGCCAGTACTTCCTCAAAAGGAACCGCCTTTTCCAGGAGCTGCAGCTTGATCTTGTTGTAGTAGTTGCTGGCAGAGAAACCGCAAAGTTGCAGGAGCATGAAGGTGTTTCCAATCGATCTGAATGTGAAGAAGGACCCCGTCGTCGCACGTGCCTTGGGCGCAGGCGCCAGCGCGCGTTCAAGTGTCACGCAATAATGCCCACTTTGCCCGTCCCAAACATGACAGCTGAACTCAAAAGCGCCAGCCAGGGTCAGACCATGATTCTGACCCTGAGCAATCCCGGATTTCACAACGCGCTGGAGGCGGCAATGTATGCCGCCGGCGTCGAAGCCTTGAACGCGGCCGAGTCCAACCCGGAAGTGCGTAGCATCGTGATCGTGGGCGCCCAAGGCAACTTCAGCGCTGGCGGCAATCTGCACCGACTCCAGTCCAATCGCAGCGAATCGGCCGAGTTCATGGCGCAGCAACTCGAAGGTCTGCACAACTGGATCGAGGCCATACGAACCTGCCCCAAGCCCGTGCTCGCGGCCGTCGAAGGCGCGGCGGCGGGCGCTGGATTTTCGCTGGCGCTGGCCTGCGACTTCATCGTCGCGGCACGCAATGCCAAGTTCGTGATGGCCTACAGCAACATCGCCCTGTCACCCGACGCGGGCGCCAGTTGGCACCTGAGCCGCGCCCTGCCGCGCCAGGCGGCGACCGAGTTGCTGATGCTGGGCAACAGGGTGAGTGCCCAGCGCCTGCATGAGCTGGGCCTGGTCAATCTGGTGTGCGAACCGGACCAGGCGCTGACCCAAGCCCTGGCCTTGGCCAAACAACTCAATGGCCGCGCGCCGAACGCACTGGCCAGCATCAAAGAGCTGCTGAACGACGGGGCCAACGCCAGCCTGGCCGAACAACTCGAGAGCGAACGCGAGCATTTCGTGACGAACCTGCACCACGCCAACGCGGGTGAGGCAATTGACGCCTTCTTTGCCAAGCAGCGCAGCCGCAACTGATGTTGCGGCACGGCTGCAGACACCCATGCGACCCCAGTGCGCCCGGCCTTGCGTCCCTCAAGCGACAATGATCGCCTTCACAGTCACACACAAGACAGGCCATGGACGACCCCATTCTTACCATCGATGAACGCGCAGCGATCAATTCGGGTCGCTGGTTTTCCACGCTCTCACCAGCCCTACGACACGACATACTTCGATGCGCCTACGTCAAACGATTCAAGGACGGCGACCTGATCGCCGCCCGCGGCGAGGCGCCCGAAGAATGGATCGCCTGTGCGCGCGGTGCGGTACGTGTCAGCTCCACCTCGCTGTCGGGCAAGCAGATCACGCTCACCTATGTCGAGCCGGGAATCTGGTTTGGCGACGTGGCGATCTTCGATGGCGACCGGCGCACCCACGATGCCTATGCCCACGACAGCACCACCATCCTGTGCGTGGCCCGCGCCGATCTGCGCAAGATCCTGGCGCTGCATGTCGAACTGTACGAAGCCTTGCTGCGCCTGCATGCACGCCGCATACGCCAGCTCTTCGGACTGGTCGAGGACCTCAACACCTTGCCGCTGCGCGCGCGCCTGGCCAAACAACTGCTGCATCTGGTGCGCAGCTACGGCGTGCCTTCGCTCAGCGATGGCGGCGAGACCCGCATCGGCCTGCAGTTGGCGCAGGAAGAACTGGCGCAACTGCTGGGCGCCTCGCGCCAACGCGTGAATCAAGAGCTCAAGGCGATGGAGCGCGAAGAGGCGATCCGCATCGAGCAAGGCGGTCTGGTGGTACGCGACCGCGACCTGCTGATGCGCATCGTTGAAGAATGAATACCCCAGCGCCATGACCGATTTCAACCACTTCATGGGCACGCGCGCCGTGTCCGACGCCAACGCCGTTGACGTGGGCGCATTGAGCGCCTGGCTGCAGACCCACCTGCCCGGTTTTGCGGGACCCTTGACGCTGGAAATGTTCAAGGGCGGCCAGTCCAATCCCACCTACAAACTGAACACCCCGGGCATGAGCTATGTCATGCGCGCCAAGCCCGGGCCCGTGGCCAAACTGCTGCCCTCGGCGCACGCGGTGGAGCGCGAATTTGCGGTGATGAACGGCCTGTACGGCACCGACGTTCCCGTGGCCAGGATGCACTGCCTGTGCGAGGACGAGTCCGTGATCGGACGCGCCTTCTACATCATGGAGTTCGTGCAGGGGCGCGTACTCTGGGACCAGGCCCTGCCCGGCATGACGACCCTTGAGCGCGGCGAAATCTACGACGAGATGAACCGCGTCATCGCCGCCCTGCACCGCGTCAAATTTGCCGACCGAGGTCTCGCCGGTTTTGGCAAACCTGGCAACTATTTCGAACGCCAGATCGGACGCTGGAGCAAGCAGTATGTGGCCTCCATCACCCAGCCGATTGTCGAAATGGACCAGCTCATGGCCTGGCTGCCGCAGCACATTCCCGCGATGGCGCGCGACGAGAGTTTGAGCAGCATCGTGCATGGTGACTACCGGCTGGACAACCTGATCTTTCATCCGACCGAGCCGCGCATCCTGGCGGTGTTGGATTGGGAACTGTCCACGCTGGGCCATCCGCTGGCCGACTTCAGCTACCACTGCATGGGCTGGCACATTCCGCCCGGTTCATTTCGCGGCATCGGCGGCCTCGATGTCGTCAGCCTGGGGATACCGACCGAAGACGACTACATCGCGCGCTACTGCGAGCGCACCGGCCTGACCACGCCCGAGGCGCTCAAGGCCGACTGGAACTTTTACATGGCCTACAACCTGTTTCGCATCGCCGCCATCCTGCAAGGCATTGCCAAACGGGTCGAGATGGGCACCGCCGCGAGCGCGCAGGCCGTGAGCTCGGCTGCCGGTGCCCGCCCGCTGGCGCAAATGGCCTGGAAATTCGCACAACAAACACACCACTAACCTCGAAGGAACAACATGGACTTTGACTACTCCCCCAAGACCAAGGAACTGCAAGCCAAGCTGCTCCAGTTCATGGCCGAACACATTTATCCGGCAGAGCAGGCCTACTTCGACGAGATCGCGGCCAACACCGCCGCTGGAAAACGCTGGACTCCGTTGCAGACCATTGAAAGCCTCAAACCCAAGGCGCAGGCCGTGGGGCTGTGGAACCTGTTTCTTCCGGTGGACAGCGCCGCCGCTTCGGGTTACGAAGGCGCGGGTCTGACGAATCAGGAGTACGCACCGCTGGCGGAGATCATGGGGCGCGTGCCATGGGCCAGCGAAGTCTTCAACTGCTCGGCGCCGGACACCGGCAACATGGAGACGATTGCGCGCTATGGCTCCGAAGAGAACAAGACACGTTGGCTCAAACCCCTGCTCGAAGGCAAGTTCCGCTCGGCCTTTGCCATGACCGAGCCCGACGTCGCATCGAGTGACGCGACCAACATCGAAACCCGCATCGAGCGCGATGGCGACGACTATGTGATCAACGGGCGCAAGTGGTGGACCTCGGGCGCGGGCGACCCGCGCTGCGCCATCTACGTCGTCATGGGCAAGACCGACCCACTGGCGGCGCGCCATTCACAGCAAAGCATGGTGCTCGTTCCCGCCAACACGCCGGGCGTGACGGTGGTGCGCCCGCTGAATGTGTTCGGCTACGACGACGCGCCGCACGGCCACATGGAAGTCTTGTTCGAGAACGTGCGCGTGCCGGTGAGCAACGTGTTGCTGGGCGAAGGCCGTGGTTTCGAGATTGCCCAGGGCCGCCTTGGGCCGGGACGCATCCACCATTGCATGCGACTCATCGGCTTGGCCGAGCGCGCGCTTGAACTGATGTGCAAGCGCTCCTCCGCGCGCGTGGCCTTCGGCAAACCGGTCGCAGCGCAGACGGTGACGCAGGAGCGGATTGCGAATGCGCGCTGCAAGATCGACATGGCGCGGCTGCTCACGCTCAAGGCGGCATGGATGATGGATATGGGAGGCAACAAGTTTGCGCGCAACGAAATCGCCATGATCAAGGTGGTGGCCCCCACCATGGCCTGCGAAGTCATCGACTGGGCCATTCAGGCGCATGGCGGCGGCGGCATCTGCGACGACTTCCCTTTGGCCTACGCCTATGCCGGAGCGCGCACGCTGCGCTTTGCCGATGGCCCCGACGAGGTGCATCGCAACGCCATCGCCAAGTGGGAATTGGGCAAGTACGCGCCCGCCAAGAAGCCTGCTTGAGCGAAGCCTCGGTGCGCTGAATTCGACCGCCCTACGCGCTAACGAGCCCATAATTTTCCGCCGCGAAATGGGCTTTGTCGAGCGAAAAATTGAGGCCCTTGCAGTTGCGCGAAAGCCGCCGCAGGCGTACCATGCAGTTGCCTGTGTGATGCAGGCAGGAGCCAAGTACCCAGTCTTGGCAAACATGGAGGCAATCACTTGCCTCCATCGTCTAGGGCGACGAAGTTCTCGCCTTAGACGAAGCCCGACGGCATGAGCATCAAGCCCGCCGTCAGCCCCGGTTGGCTACGCTGGCCGGGGCTTCATTGTTTTTGGCCGTGCCCACGCAATCGATCCACGTCATGCGCCGTCACTTCGGGGGCGCGATTGCCCCACGCGGACCGAACAAAGCTCAGCACCGTGGCAATCTCGTGGTCGCTCAGGCTGAGCGCAAAAGGCGGCATGCCGAAAGGCCGTGGGTTGGCGCTTGTCACCGGCGCAAAACCGCCATGCAAAACGATCTGAATCAGATTCACCGGGGACCACAGGTTCACGCCGCCGCTGCCTGCCAGGGCCGGGTAGGCGCGCGGCACGCCCTGACCTGCGTCGCCATGGCATGAAGCGCAGTGCTCCTTGTACAAGTTGGCGCCGCTCGGGTTGGCGCCGGGATCCGGCTTGACGGCATTTCCGATGGGTCTACTGGCGACCTGAGCTGGCGCCAGGTCCTGCAGATAGCCGACCATCGCTCGCAGGTCGGATGGCCAAAGGTATTGCGTGCTGTGCCGCACCACGTCGGCCATGGGACCCGACACCGCAGCGCGCTCGGATACCCCGGTTTGCAGCAGTTGCACCGTTTCCTCGGCGTCGGACGGTGCCCCCGTCCGTGGCAGCGAAAGCAGCGAGGGTGCATACCAGTCTTGAATGGCGATCATGCCGCCGCCCAGTGCGCTGGCGTCAGCGCTGGCGCCCAGGGCGTTGCGTTGGCTGTGGCAGGCGCTGCAGTGCCCCAGGCCCTGCACCAGGTAGGCGCCGCGGTTCCACTGCGCCGAACGATTCGCGTCCGGACTGAATTCCTGGGCTCTGAAGAACAAGCCTCGCCACAGACCCAGAGCCCATTGCGAATCAAAGGGCCAAGCCAGGGCATGGGGGCGATTCGCTTGCGACACCCCGGCCACCGTGCGCAAGAAAGCGTAAAGCGCGTCGGCATCCGCCCGGCTCACCGCCGTGAAATTGCCATAGGGAAAGGCTGGCAACAGCCAGTGCCCGTCCTTGGAACGGCCCTGGTGCAAGGCCTGCCAAAAGTCATCCGCGCTCCACCGCCCGATGCCGGTATCGGCATCGGGCGTGAGGTTGCTGGTGTAGACCGTGCCAAACGGGGTCTCCATGGCTCGACCGCCAGCGTAGGCGGCACCACCGCGCTGGGTGTGGCAGTGCATGCAGTTGCCCGCGCGGGCCAGGTATTCCCCGCGCTCCCGAGCATCACCTGGCGCTTGGACGAGCACCGCAGGCGTCAACCGGGGGCTCCCTTCATCCGCGCTGCGCAGCAGCCAAACAGCTGCCACCGCCAGCAACAGCGCGACCAAGCCCAGCCAACGCCGCATCATGGTTTGACGCCGGTTGAGCCAGCCCTTGCCTCGGGTGCGGAACCGCACTGCAGCGGCATCGCCTTGGGCAGACTGATGACGGCCTTTGACGGCTTGGGCAGCGGCTGCGCGGCCAGCCAGGCGACCACGGAAGTCAGGTCGTCCGGCGTCAAACGCTTGGCCACCTCGGCCATGCAGTCGGGCGCCTGGGCGCGGCGTTCTCCCGAGCGCCAGGCACCCAACTGGGCATTCAAGTAGGCGCGCGGCAGACCCAGCAAGCTCGGAACATTCGGCGCAAAACCCATCAGCGATTCACCGTGGCAACGCGTGCACGCCGGCAGCTTGCGCGCAACGTCGCCCCGGCTTGCCAACGCGTGGCCGCGCTCGAGCACCAGCGCGCTTGCTGTGGCAGGCAACGCGGGCAAGTAGGGCACGTCCAGCGCCGAAAAATAGTCCGCGATTTCCCGCAAGTAGGCGTCCGACAGCGGTTCGAGCAGATTCACCATCAAGGCATAGTGGCGGCTATCGCTCTGAAAGTTGTGCAGCTGGTTGTACAAATAGCCGGCCGGCTTGCCGGCCAGGCGCGGATAGTAGCCATCCGGTCCGGCGCGCCCCTGCTTGCCGTGGCAGCCGGTACAGGCGAGAAGGCGCTGGGCCATCGAATCTTCAAACGGCGCCAGCGTCTGCCCGGCCGTGCAGGCGGCGCCCCAGCCAAGGACAAGCAAAACGAGGAAGTAGCGAAGACTGCAAATCATGTGACCACCGAAGACGGCGCGGACTTTCGAGCCCCGCGACTATAAGCCCCAGGACGCAAGGCGCGGCACTGCGCCGCCGAGGGCCAAGTTAGCGTGGCGGGAGCTTGGCCGATTCGCGTTCACCCACGACGTCGTCGGCGACATCGGCCAATTTGCGTCGCTGGCTGCGCGCCGTGTCACGCAGCAGCGCAAACGCCTCCTGGCGTGCCAGTCGGTGCTTGATCATGAAAATGCCGGTGGCCACACTGATGTTGCGCTCGGCATCCAGCGCGCGCTGCAGTTGCTGGCGGGTTTCCCGCAGCCCCTGAAGTTCGTTGGCGCGCGCCAGCGCGGCCTCCACTGCGGGGATCAATTGCGGAATGTCCAGCGGCTTGACGGCATAGCCCAGGGCGCCACATTGCGTTGCTTTCTCGACAATCTGGGCCTCGCTGTAAGCACTCAGCATCATGAACGGAATGTGATCGAGTTCGCGCAGTCGTTGCGCCAGGTACAGGCCACCCTGGCCGGGCATGCGCACGTCCAAAATGGCCAGGTCGGGGCGTTCCCCGCTGGCCAGCCAGGCTTCGGCCTCCTCGGCGGAATCGGCGGTTGTGACCCCGTAGCCCGCGTCCGTGAGCCCACTGGCCATGAGGGAGAGGACGAGCCGATCGTCATCCACCACCAGAAGTTGCTTTCGTACCGCTGCTGCTTTGTCTGTTGCCATTTTGACTCCTATAAATTTTGAGAGATAACCGGTGCTTCAAGCTCGAGCACGGTGACGACGTCCCGCCCCCGCTGCTCCCTGAGGATGTGGGCACCGCGGCTCGGCATCAGGGCCGAGATCAGGTGCAGCCCACTGCGATTCAAGGCCGACGCGTTGCCGTCGTGCGCGAATTGACCTTGGTTCACCATCCTGACCTGCACGCCACCCGGTGCCTGCCCGGCCTGAATGGTGATGCCCACGCCCCCGTGGGACTGGCCGCCGTGTTTGACCGCGTTCAACACCAGTTCATTCAGCACCAGCGCGATGGGCACGGATTCATCCTCGGAAATCACGTGTGCCTGCCATTGAGCCGGCATGTCCAGCGTGATCGGGGTTTGCCACAAGCCTTCAATCTCGCGCGCGATGGCGCGGACCAATTCGCACAGCAACACCGGCGAGGCGACGCGACGCCCCTGCAAGCCGTGAATCACCGAGATGGTCTGAACCTGGCTGATGGCATGGTGCATCGGCTCGGCGGTTTCCGGGTGCTTGTTGGCAAACTTGCGCAGAATGCCCAGGATGCCTTGCAGGTTGTTCTTGATGCGGTGATGCACTTCGCGCACCAGCATGTCGCGGTGCGCGGCTTCGTTGAGCAGGCGCTGCTGCTCCTGCAATAGGGAATTGGTGGCATCGACCAGATAGCCGACGTAGTGTGTGACCCTCCCGCGCTCGTCTTTCACCACCGTGATCGACAGGTGCTCGGGGAATTCTTCGCCGCTCTTGCGCCGATTCCACAGGTCGCCCTGCCAGGATCCTGTCGATTTGAGCGATTTCCACATCCCGGCATAAAAGCCCTTGTCGTGGCGTGCCGACTTCAGCATGGCCGGGGTCTTGCCGACGACTTCGTGCGCGCTGTAGCCTGTGGCCTTGGTGAAGGCGCGATTCACCCGGAGAATGACGTTGTTCGCGTCCGTCACCAGGATGCCCTCCTGCGCTTCGAACGCCGTGGCGGCGATGCGCAGATCTTCCTGGTCCTGTCGGCGCTCGGTCACATCGCCCAGGGTCACGCGCAGGGTCGGCGCCGAACCCTCGGCACGCGTCAGCGTCGCCGCCAGTTGCATCCAAGCCAGCGCGCCGTCGCTCCTGAGCATGCGCAATTCGCATGACTGAGGCTCCTCAAAATGCAGCAGTCGCTGGCGCATCAAATAGTAGGCATCCTGATCTTCGACGTGGATGAAGCGCGAAATGCGCTGCTTTAGCAGTTCTGTGCGTGGCACGGCCAGCAACGCGGCGGCCGTCAGGTTCGCCTGCAGAATCAAGCCCTCGCTGCTGAGCGTGACGTAACCCACGGGCGCCTGGTCGTAGAGGTCGAAATAGCGCGTGCGCTCGATTTCCAACTCCATGTGCGTGCGCCGCAACTCGTCGTTTTGCATCTCCAACTCGATCTGGTGCACGTGCAATTCATGCAGCATGGCGCGCGTCGCATCGATGGACATCGGCTCAAGGCTCGCCGGCACCAGGCTGAGTTCGTCGTGCGCCATCGATTCCGCAGCGCGGCGCCGCTCAGGATCGTTGGGGGACGCCGCCCCGCCCTTGTGTCGGCGCCTTTCCTTGTCACTCATGCTGCCCATCCTTTGTTCGGCCAACCCCGTCAGCGTCGCCTTTTCCATGAACTCAAAGGCGGGCTCGCAGATGCACTATATCGTATTCAAATTGGAATCAATGGACGTGACCCGCAGCGCCTGCCCGATGCATGGTCTGGGTTGCTGTCGCGGCCAGGTTCGCGGGATTCATTTCCTGCTCGACTGGGCCCTCGCCCCGGACAGGGCCTGCTCCACGCCCAGATTGGCCAGCGCATCGGCGCGTTCGTTGCCGGGGTCGCCCGCGTGTCCCTTGACCCAGCGCCATTCGATGTGATGCGACCCGCCGCTCACGAGGGCATCGAGCCGCTGCCACAGATCGACATTCTTCACCGGTTGTTTGGCCGCCGTCTTCCAGCCCTTGGCCTTCCAGCCGACCAGCCATTCGGTCATGCCCTTGAGAACGTACTGGCTGTCCACGTGCAATGTGACCTTGCAGGGGCGCTTCAATGCCGCCAAGGCCTCGATCACCGCCGTCATTTCCATGCGGTTGTTGGTGGTTTCCAGTTCGCCGCCAAACAGGGTCTTCTCGGTCTGGCCGGACTTGAGCAAGGCGCCCCAGCCGCCCGGTCCGGGATTGCCTTTGCAGGCGCCGTCGGTATAGATGTCAATGGAATTCAAGGGGTGGTTTCGCTTTCTCTTTGGATGAAGTGGGCGGGCTTGGAAGCGCCGACCTGGTTCGCAATCGAGACCGGTGCGGCAGCCACTTGGCTCGCGGCCTTCCAGGCTGGCTCCAGCAGCCGCATGCCGCGCACGCGCTTCACGGCGACGATGCAATAGGCTGAGCCAAAGATCGGCCACCAGCGCGCGCCCACCCGGTCCATCCAGGCGCAGCGCTCCAGCCAGACCAGACTGTGAATGGCCGGTCGATAGCAGCCGAACTGGTGCTGCTCGACCTCAAAACTCAGCAGCCGCAACCAGTCGCGCAAGCGCCAATAGCCAATCCATTGACCCACATCGGGAAGGAAGCGTTCGCCAAAGCCCAGGCGCCGGGTCCAGCGCGCGCGCCGCTGGCGCAGGGCCCACAGTCCGGTCGGGTTGAAGCCGCAGATCACGACGCGGCCCTCGGGCACCAGCACGCGCTCGACTTCGCGCAACGTGGCATGGGGATCCGGGTGCAACTCCAGCGCGTGCGGCAGCAGCACCAGGTCCAGACTGGCGGCGGGAAAAGGCAGGGCGGAAAAATCGCTGAGCAAGGCGGCGCGCGGCGGCCGCTGTTGTGCATCGTCGCAGGTCAGCCAGCGCTGCGGCATGCGGTTGGCCTGCAGCCCGTCCAATTCGGGCAAACCCAGTTGCAAAGCGTTGAAGCCGAAGATATCGCTCACGGCGCGGTCGCACTGCGCCTGCTCCCAGTCGAGCAGGTAGCGCCCGGCGGGTGTTTTCAGCCAGGCGTGCAGGTCCATGACTGCGGCGGCGGTAGCAAATTTATCGTCGGTCATTGGGCTTGTGGTGTCGGTCCAGGGGGCAACTATAGGGCACACTTTGGCATCGTTCACCACCGCAGCACGGCACAGCATGACCCGAGACCAGATCCGCGCCTTCTTCGCCACACTCCAGAGCGCCAATCCGGCACCGCAGACGGAGCTGGAATACAGCAGCGTGTTTGAATTATTGGTCGCCGTGCTGTTGAGCGCCCAGGCCACCGACGTGAGCGTGAACAAGGCCACGCGGCACTTGTTTGCGCTGGCGAACACGCCGCAGAAGATGCTGGCGCTGGGGCTGCAAGGCCTTGAGAGCCACATCAAGACCATCGGCCTGTACCACAGCAAGGCGCGCCACCTGATGCAGACCTGTCAATTGCTGCTGGAACGCCATCAGGGCCAGGTACCGCGCGATCGCGCAGCGCTGCAGGCCTTGCCCGGCGTGGGACGCAAGACCGCGAACGTGGTGTTGAACTGCGCCTTTGGCGAGCCCACCATGGCGGTGGACACGCATATTTTTCGGCTCGCGAACCGCACCGGCATGGCCCCGGGCAAGACGCCGCTGGAAGTGGAGATGGGGCTGCTGCAGCGCATCCCCAAGGCCTATCTGGCGGATGCGCATCACTGGCTGATCCTGCACGGCCGCTACGTCTGCCTGGCGCGCACCCCGAAGTGCTGGCAGTGCAGCGTGGCGCGCTTTTGCGACTTCAAGGACAAGACGCCTGCGCCCTGAGCCACAGGCGCGGAAGCTACTTCTTCAGCAGCACCACCGCTTGCCCGAGCATTCTGTGCACGCCGATCCGGTCGTCAAACACGCGCTCCAGCGCGCGCTGGGTGCGCAGATCGGCACAAGGGCCCTGATGCTGCACCCGACCCTGGCTCAGGATCACCATCTCGTCGGCCTGCAGCGCCAGCGAGACCTCGTGCAACACGCTGACCACGGTCTTGCCCGAGGCCACCAAGGAGTGCACCAGGGCCAGCCAGTCGGCCTGGTGCGGCGGATCTAGATTGGCCAAGGGCTCGTCCATCAGCAGCACCTGGGCCTGTACTGCCAGCGCGCGCGCCAACAACACGCGTTGCCGCTCGCCGGCCGACAGTTGACCTAGCGCCCGTGATCTCCAGTCCCAGGCCTGGGTTGCGCGTAGCGCCTGCTGCACGGCTTCGTGGTCGATCGAGGTCGGGCCCACCAGCCAGCTCTGATGCGGCAGGCGTCCCAACATGGCCACGTCGTACACCAGCAAGTCATCCGCGCTGGCCTCGTGCTGGCCCAGCCAGGCGAGTTGCTGCGCGCGCTGGCGCCGGGGAACTTTCGCCGCGTTCTGACCCAGCAGCATGACCTCGCCGCTGTGCGGCAACAGTTGCGCCAGCACCTTGAGCAGGGTTGATTTACCCGCGCCATTGGGCCCGACGACGCTGATCCAGCGGCCGGCGGGAAGTTCCAGATCGATGTCGTGCAGGACCTGGGTCGAGCCCAGGGTGGCGCACACGCGGCGCGCTTGCAAGGCCATGGCATTCACGTCGCCGCCCTCCCCTGCGTGCGGCGCATGAGCCACAGCAGATAGCCGCCACCGAGCACGGCCGTGAGCACGCCCACCGGCAGCTCCTGCGGCGCCATGAGGCTGCGCGCCAGGATATCCGCCGACAACAGCAGCACGCCACCGGCCAGACTGGAGAGCAGCAGCAGGCGGTCGTGCGTGGTCTTGAGCACCGAGCGCACCAAGTGCGGCGCGGCCAGCCCGACAAAGGCGATGAGACCGGTCTGCGCCACCGCCGTGCCGGTGGCCAGCGCCAGCACCGCCACCAGCACGGCACGCATGTGCGCCAGCGGCAGGCCCAGGCTGTGCGCCGTGGCCTCGCCCAGCGCCAGCCCATCAAGCACCGGGCTCAACAGCCAGGCCACCAGGGCGCACACCAGCCACACCGCCGCCATCAGCACGCAGGCGCTCCAGCTCACGTAACCGGTGCTGCCCAGCATGAAGGCCTGCATGGTCTGCGAGATCTGTGGCACCAGCAGCACCACGAGCGAACTCGTGGCGCCCAGCACCACACCCACCACCACACCGGCGAGCAGCAGGCGCAGACTGTTTTGCAGGCCTTTGGCCAGCAGCAGCGTGAGCATCACGGCCGCGCTGGCGCCGACAAAGGCCGCACCGGTGAGGCCCAGCCGCAACAACCAGCTGCTGGCCATGCCGGCGCCCCCCAGCAACGCCAGTGCCAGTGCCACGCCCAGCGTGGCGCCGGAGGCACTGCCCAGCAGATAGGGGTCAGCCAAAGGGTTTCTGAACAGGCCCTGCGCCACGGCGCCAGCCAGCCCCAGCAAGGCGCCGGCCACCCAGGCGCCCAGGGTGCGCGGCAGCCGAATGTCCCAGACGATTTGCCACGCCACCGGGTCCTGCCAGGCACTCCAGACGCGCTCAAAGCCGGTGCTGCCCACCCCCGCGCCCAGCACCAGCAAGGCGCAGCTGGCGAGCAGCAGCGCCCATGCCAGGACGACCGCGACGCGCTGATACTTCACGACCTGGTTCATGGCAATTTGTCGCGCACGCATTGCGCCAGCAGTTGCGCGGCCTGGGCCATGCGCGGCCCGGGTCGCACCAGCATGTCGGCCTGTTCGGGCTGGAAGGCGCAGATACGCTGCTCGCGCAGCGCGCGCATGCCGGACCAGCCCGGACGCTGCGCCAGGCCCTGGGCGCTGCCGTCGCCGATCATGATCAGGTCCGGGTCGGCGCGCACCACAAACTCCGGATTCAACTGTGGAAACGGACCCAGCGCCGCTGGCACGATATTGCCCAGACCCAGGCGCGTGAGCATCTCGCCGATGAAGGACGAGGCGCCCGCCGCATAGGGTTCGCGACTGACTTCAAAATACACCTTGGCGCCGCGTGCGCGCGTCGGCACCCCGGCCACGGCGCTGGCCATGGCCGCGTCAATGCCGCGCCAGACCCGATCGGCATCGCGCAGGTTGAGCAGCCTGCCGATCTGCAGCAGCACCCGCTGCACATCGGCGAAGTTCTTCGGCTCCAGTGCCAGCACCTTGATGCCCAACGACTCCAGCCGTGAGCTCACGCGCGCCGAAGCCGCCAGCAGCACCACATCGGGCTTCAAGGCGACGATGGCCTCGATCGGCGCGTCATCCAGGCCGCCCAATTGGGGCAGGCTGCGCACCGAAGCGGGCCAGTTGGAAAACCGGTCCACGCCGACGAGGCGCTGGCATTCACCCAAGGCGCACACGCTCTCGGTCAGGGACGGCAGCAAGCTCACGATGCGCTGCGGCGCCACGTCAAAACGCAGCGTCACACCACGGTCGTCGGTGACCTGCAGCGCCTGCGCCGCACTCGCCAGCGCGCACAGCAGCAGGGCTGCGAGTGCAGGCAGGAAGTCGAGACGGCGCAGGGGCGGCATGAGCGACGCTCCAATCAGAGCTTTGGCTGCCAGTTCAGGCCCAGCGCCAAGCTGCGACCCGCCTGGTTGTAGCCAAACACCGTCTCGTGATGGCGATCAAGCAGGTTCTGCAGGCGCACGCTGGCCTTGAGTTCGCGGTTGATGGTGTACTGGCCACTCCCGTCGAGCACGCTGTAGGCCGCCAGTGTGTGGCTGCCATCGGGTCGCGCGCCGCTGTAGCGCAAGTTGGCATCCAGATTCCAGAGGCCAAAGTCGCGCCCCAGCCCGAGTTGCGCCAGCGTGTGGGCACGCAGCGCCAGGCGTTGCCCGGTGCCCAGGTCGATCGGGTCCTGCGCCGTGGCACTGGCGCGCACGCGGGTGTTGCCCAGCGTGCCGCTGTAGCTCAGCTCGACGCCCTGGTTGCGCGCAGCACCGACGTTCACGCGGTTGTAGAAGGCGTCGTTGGCGATCAGATCGGCGTAGCGGTTATCGAACAGCACGGCGCGCAGTTCCTGTCCACTGTGGGCGTATTGCAGCCCCAGTTCGCTGGACTTCACATGCTCGGGTCGCAGCAAGGGATTGCCTCCCCAGGGATAGTACAAGTCGTTGAAGCTGGGGGCGTTGAAGCCGGTGGAATGGGAGACATTCACACGCCACTGCGGCGTGATGCGCCAGGCATAGCCGGCGTAGTAGGTGTTGGCGCTGCCGAAGTCGGAATACTTGTCCTGGCGCAAGTTCAATTGCACCTGGCTTTGCTCGTCGTCGGCCTGGTAGCCCAAGCGCAGGCTGTCTTGCTGGCGCGAAGTCTGGGTGTACACGGTATCGCTGGCGATGCGCTGAGACGTCGATTCGACACCGCTGGTGAGGCGCTGGCCCGGGGAGAATTTCCACTCCAGTCCGAGTTGCGCACCGGTGCTCGAAGAGTTCACCCAGTAGGGGTAGGCGGTCACGTTCGCGTCCAGTTCGTCCTCGCTGCGTGTCAACGCCGCGTTCAGGCTGAGGCCCCCGGCGAGAAAGAACTTGCCTTCCAACACCGCGCCACGCTCGGCGTATTGCGCTGCGTCGGCTTGGCTGGCCGGACCATACTGGCTGTCGTACTGGGTCACGCCGTGGCTGTCACGCAGGCGCAGGCCCAGGCTGCTCGCCTGCGCAGCGCCGCCGAGCGGGCCCAAATCCTGGGTCACACCCAGCGACGCGGCATGGCGCGCATAGCCGTCGCGGTCGGAGTTGGTGCCAGGGAGCTCGTTCTGGTTCGTGGCGTTGAATCCGGCGGTTCCAATGGCCTCCAGCGTGGCATTCAGTCGCGTGGACGAACCCAATGGGGTTGACAGGCTGGCGTTGAGCTGGTGCAAGCGATTGGAGCCCGCCAGCGCCGACAGGCTGAGCTGCGGCGTGGCTGCGCCCTGGCGCGTAAACACCTGGATCACGCCGCCGATGGCGGCGCTGCCGTACAGACTGGAGACGTTGCCGCGCACGACCTCGATGCGCTCCACATTGTCCAGCGGCAACTGTTCCAGCGCCGCTCGGCCAAAGTTCAGGTTGTTCACCGCCACGCCGTCGATCAGCAGCAGCGTGTCGCGCGACTCCGCGCCGCGCATGAAGACGCTGGCCAGGGTCCCCATGCCCCCGTTTTGCGTGACTTGCACCCCGGCAACGGTGCGCAGCAGGCTGGGCAAATCGGCAAGCTGGGCGGCATCGATGTCGGCGCGGGTGATCAGCGTTGTGGCCGGCAGCGCGTCCTGCACCCGCTGCTCGGAGCGACTGGCCGAAACCACGACCGGATCAAGAGAGACCGATTGGGCCGGGCACGAAAGGGTGGAAAAAATAGCGCAAGAAAGCGCCGCAGTGCGCGCAATGAAGGGAAGTGATTTCATGGATGAATGCCAGCAACGATTGCCTGCACCGGCTTCCCCGCCAGTGCATGAGCGATACGAGCTCACGCGCACGCGAGCTCACCGTGTTGGCCGGTATCCGGGCTGGCGGCACAGCTGTCATCACCTTCCCAAGCACTTGTTCAAGGCGCTCAGTGGCTGTTGATGAAAGTGAAATCTGCGGCATCGCATGCCGAAGACTCGTCCGTTTGACCGTTGCGGGGGCAGCGCAGGCGGGGCTCATCGGTGGGCGGCGAGACCTGTCTCAGCGCCAACGACTCACCTTCCTGCTTCCCGTTGAACTGCGGCATGTGAACCACACCGCGAGCACCAACCTTGGCATTTTATTCATTTCCCGGCGGGCGTATCCTTACAATGAACGCCTCATACCGAATATTCATGGCCACTCTGACTCAAATCGAACTGATCACCGAACGCGTCGAGCGCCTGCTCGTACGGTACCAGGAGCAGCAACGCACGAACGCGTTGTTGGCCGAACAGTTGGCCTTGCTCACCCACGAGCGCGACTCGCTCAAGTCGCGGCTGAGCGCGGCCAGGGCGCGGGTTGATGCGCTGTTGGAGCGTCTGCCCGGCAATGCGAACAGCCCGAAAGGCCAGGCATGAAGCAACTCGATGTGCAGATCATGGGGCAGAGCTATCTGCTGGGCTGCCCTGAAGGCGGCGAGTTGCAGTTCCGCGAAGCCGTGCAGCGCGTGGACGCCGCCATGTGCCGCATCCGCGACGCGGGCAAGGTCAAGGCGCGGGACCGGATTGCCGTGCTGGCCGCACTCAATCTGGCGTTCGAACTCTCGGATCTGACTCAGCATGCCAACGCGAGCGTGGCGCGTGCGCCCCAAACCAGCGCTGCGGCTGCGGTCGTCGATGACACGCACGATGCCGCACTGGCTTCGCTGCTGGATCGGGTGAACGCGGCCCTGGGTGACGACGGCCGCCTGCTTTGATCCAGGCCCTACAATCGGCCTGTCTGTGATGCGCGCCGGGCTTTATATTTCCTTGTACCAATGCTCATGTAGCACCGGGCTTGGAACATCGCCAGGGAATGCGTGATCATCTCGCGTCAGATGAACCCAAAGCCTTGGCTGACCTCGCCCACCTGAACCCCGGTTCAGGATGACGGCACGGCGGCATTGCAGACACCTTTTTCCATCCCATGCACCTCGAACCACAGCTGATTGTTGAGCTTTGCCTGCTGGGTTTGGGCACCGGGTTTCTGGCCGGGCTACTGGGCATTGGCGGGGGCATGATCATGGTGCCCTTCATCAGCTTCATGCTCAGCGGGCGCGGCGTGAGCGCCGACCTGACGGTGAAGATGGCGATCGCCACGTCCATGGCCACGATCCTGTTCACGTCACTCTCCAGCGTGCGCGCCCATCATCGGCGCGGCGCCGTGCGCTGGGATATCGTGCGCGGCCTGGCACCCGGCATCGTCAGCGGCGGTCTGGCGGCCAGCCTGGGCGTTTTCGCCCTCGTCAAGGGCTCAGCGCTGGCGATCTTCTTTGGCCTGTTCGTGGGCTTCTCGGCGATCCGGATGTTCTTGGACCGCAAGCCGTCGCCGTCGCGCCAACTGCCCGGCACAGCGGGTCTGCTCACCGTGGGGGGCTTGATCGGTTTCCTCTGTGGCCTGGTTGCTGCCGGCGGCGCTTTCGTCAGCGTGCCCTTCATGACGCGCTGCAATGTGAACATTCGCAACGCTGTGGCCACGAGCGCGGCGCTGGGCTTTCCGGTCGCTCTGGCGAACGTCGTGGGCTACGTCATCAGCGGGCAGTCCGCCGTGCAATTGCCGGTTGGGTCGCTGGGCTATATCTGGTTGCCGGCCTTGGCGTTGATCGCCGCCTGCAGCGTGCTCACGGCTCCGCTGGGCGTGCGTGCGGCGCACGCACTGCCGGTGCAAGGCCTCAAGCGCGTCTTTGCCAGCCTGCTGATGGTGCTGGCGGCAAGCATGCTGTACAAGGGCCTGGCGAGCTAAGCCTGCTCGGCTGAACCCGGTGCCCGCTCTGGCGCCAACAGGCGTTCAAACTCCGCAGCCGGCAATCCCTTGGAAAACAGGAATCCCTGGTATTGATCGCAGCCCAGCGCCAGCAGCACGTCGCGCTGCTCCAGCGTCTCCACGCCCTCGGCGACGACCTTGAGCTTGAGCGCGTGCCCCAGGTTGATGATGGCACTGACGATGGCGTAATCGCTTTCGTTGTCGGGCAAACCCATGACAAAGGAGCGATCAATCTTCAGCGTCTGAATGGGAAATTTCTTCAGGTAGGCCAAGCTCGAATAGCCCACGCCGAAATCGTCGATCGCCAGCCCCACGCCCATCGCTGCGAGCGCGTCCAGTCGCTGCATGGCTTCTTCCACGCCTTGCACCAGGATCGACTCGGTCAGCTCCAGTTCCAGCAGTTGGGGTGCCAGGTTTTCGCGCGCCAAGGCCTGCGCCACACGCTGCACGAAGTCAACCTGCTGGAACTGCAGCGCCGACACATTGATGGCCACCATCACGGGTCGGCCAGCGTGCTGCCATTGGGCCGCCTGGCGCACGGCCTCATCCAGCACCCACGAACCCAGCGCGATGATGAATCCCGACTCCTCGGCCAGGGGAATGAAGACCCCCGGTGACACGTCGCCCAGCGTCGCATCACGCCAGCGCAGCAGCGCCTCCGCGCCGGCCATACGGCCACTTTCAAGCAGCACCTTGGGTTGATAGTGCAGGCGGAACAGCCCCTGCTCGAGTGCCTGGCGCATGGCGTGATCGAGCTTCATGCGCGCCAACAAATCGACGTTCATTTGCGGTTGATAAAAGCGAAAGTTTCCGCGTCCGCGCTCCTTGACCCGATGCATCGCTGTATCGGCGCAATTGATCAGCGCGTCCAGCGAGCCTCCATCGGCGGGATACATGGCGATGCCGATGCTGCACCCGACGGAGAAAGTTTCCTGGTTCACGGTGAACGCCTGGGCCAGCGCATCGAGCAGGCGCCTGGCCATATTCTCGGCCCCGCGCGCTTGCGCAGCGTTGAGAAAAACCACGAATTCGTCGCCCCCCAGGCGGCACAGCGTGTCTTCCTGACGCAGGCGCAACTGGATGCGTTCAGCGACCTCACGCAGCACCGCGTCACCCATCTGGTGACCGTAGGAATCGTTGATGTTTTTGAACCGATCCAGGTCCACGAACAGGATCGCAAAGCTGCCGCCGCGCCGCTCCGCCAGACTCAGGGACACACCCACGCGCTGCGCCAGCGCCAGTCGATTGGATACCCCAGTGAGTGCATCGCTGTAGGCCAGTTGTTCGATGCGCCGATGCGCCGCCAGCTTTTCCGAAAGATCGTGAAAAATTCCAATGGTATTGGTGATCACCCCCAGGCTGTCGCGCGCTGCGACCCAGGACAAGCGCACCGGACAGGCCGCGCCGTCGTCGCGTCGGCACCAGACCTCGCCCTCCCACTGACCCTTAAGGTTGAGCGCTTGAGCGATGCGCTCGGGCAGCACCGCGTCCTGCAGGTCATAAAAGAAACTGTCTGCCGAACGCTGCGTCAAGCCATCGATGGCGCACAGCGTCATCGACTTGAAGTGCGGATTCACGGCCAGCAGCCGATGCTCCGGGTCGGTGATGAAGATCGCATCCAGACTGGACTCGAACACTTTGGCGGCGAGTTCCAGGCGCGCCGCGTCGGCGCGCTGTTGCGTGATGTCGCGAAACGAGTACACGCGGCCAATCGCCTGCCCGCGGCTGTACTGCGGCAGTGTCACGCGTTCAATCAGCTGTCCGGAGCGCAGTTGCAGCAGGTCCGAGCCCTCCAGCAGCGGCGCCTCCAACATGGCACTCAGGCGCTGGGAATAGTGCTTCAGGTCCAACACGCAGCCCTGCATATGGCGCAACAGCGCGGCGTCGTCGCGGCGGTTCAGCAGTTCGGGCGGCAGTTCCCAGATCGAGGCAAAGCGCTGATTGAAACTGCGCACGCCACCGTCCAGGTCCGTCACCAGTACGCCTTCGGCGGTGGACTCCAGCGTGGCGCGCAGTTCAGCAACGAGATTCTCCAGTTCCTGCTCGGCCCGACGCTTTTCCGACAGGTCACGCACACTGACCACGAACACCGTGAGTCCGGCATCGAACCCGACCCGGCGCACACGCCGCTCCACATGCAGCGTGCTGCCGTCGGCGTGGCGCAGCAAGGTCTCGGACTGAATGCTGTCGGCCAAACCGGCAGCGACATCCTCCCAGAAGAAGATGTCTTCGGGAGCGGCTGCCAGATCGAGCACGGGCTTGCCCACCAAGCTGCTGGCATCGACGCCCAACATGCTGGCGGCGGCGGTATTGACCCCAAGAAGTTGCAAGCTCACCGGGTCCAGGACCCATACCCCTTCCAGCATGCCCTCGATCAGCGAACGCCAGCCGACTTCGCTCATGCCTGTGCCGCAGGGCCCTCGGACCTCACGGCTTGCTCGAAAAAGTAGCTGATGCGATTGCGCGGCGAGAGGTAGCTCAACGCCGCTTGCGGCAAGTGCACGGGCTTGAGACTGCGCTTGATGCCGCACTCGGGTTGCTGTTCCAGGTTGAGCAGCAAAGCGTC
>CAIMSP010000096.1 GCA_903844215.1 uncultured beta proteobacterium
GAGCCCGAGGCGCCAATCAACGCCACCATCTCGCCCGCGCGAATGTCCAGATGGATGTCATTCAGGGCGCGGCGGCCGCCGGGAAAGGTCTTGTTCAGTGCATGGATATGGATGGCGGTAATCATGCTGACTCCTATTCGTTGCGCGCACCTCAGCCCGGCAATGTGACGAAAAGATGTCGGTTTTTGCTCGCGCCAGCAGTTTTTGAGGGGTTTGCGCCTTCGGGCATCGAAAGAGGGTCAAGCCTGCGCCCACAGGCTGCTAGGCCGGTGCCTGCGCGCCCAGCGCGCTACAGATCAATGGAATTCGGCTGCGTCTTGAGCGGCTTGCAATCAAAGCAGAAGAACAGCAACGCGCTGAAATAGCGTTTGAACACGCCGTTTCTTCTGGGGCGGTGCTGCCCACACTTGATGCAACTCAGCGTCTCGCCCGCTCCGCCCATGCCCTGAAAGGGCGATCCCGTCTCCTTGGACGTGTAGCGCAGGCCGCTGTCGGAGACGGTGTTGTGGTCGTATTTGTACATTCAGAGCCCGAATCAATGCGATGCGGCAAATTCTGACCCGGGACGATTTCACTTTTGTGACGCGACCACACCATTTTTCACCCTGATGTCACCATGGCTGTCACCATTTCGTCATCGCTGCTGTTTACATTCCCGAGCAAAAGGAAACCACCCATGACCGAATTCTTCAAGCAGCTCCAGATCCAGCGTTGGGACGACCATCGCTACTATCACCACAGTCGCATCAACCAGTCGCTGCATCTGCTCAGCGCCATCAGTTTTCTTTGCGCCTATGCGCTGCTGTTCAAGGACCCGGCCAGCGCGGCCCTGGTCGCCTGGCTGGTTTCCATGGCCAGCCGTCAAGCCGGACATTTCTTCTTTGAGCCCCGGGGCTACGACGTGGCCAACCAGGCGACGCACGAGCACAAGGAAGAGATCAAGGTGGGCTACAACCTGCGTCGCAAGATCGTGCTGATGCTCGTCTGGGTGGCTTCGCCCCTGTGGCTGCTGGTGGACCCGAGCCTGTTCGGGTGGTTTGAGGCCGCACACGACTTTGCCGGCTACTGGCACCACACCGGAATACTCTGGCTGGCCGTGGGCGCCGGTGGACTGCTGTTTCGCACGGTGCACCTGTTTTTCTTGCGCGACGTTCAGTCCGGTCTGGTCTGGATGACCAAGATCCTGACCGATCCGTTTCATGACATCGCCCTGTACTACAAGGCCCCGCTGGCGCTGATGCGCGGCGAGTGGATCGAACCCGCGCATGGCAAAAGCCCTGCGTGAGGGCCTTTGAAGCGCAGCGACAGTCAGAACAACCGAGCCAGCAGCTCGCGCAGCAGTCTGCGCCGAATGGACTTGTTGCTCAGCGCCGGCGTACTCCACCACCAGCCGTCGGCCTTCATGGCGGCGCCGGCGCGCACAAAGGCCTCGGCCACCGCTTCAAAGTCTTGCTCCGTGTAGTTCAGGCTGAACACCAGGCGACCGGTGCCGACCCAGCTCAAGGCCACACCTTCGAGTCGCAGGTAATGCTGGAACAACCAGTTGAAGCAAGCGGGCTGGGTGTAGAGCACGGTCCAGATCGACGACAGGTTCGCCACCTGGATGGGCAATCCTGCTTCCAGCAGACGCCCATTGAGCGCGCTCGCGCGCCGCTTCCAGGTGTCGTCCAGGTCCTGGTAGAGCGCCTGGATCGGTGCCGTTTGCAGACTCTGCAGGAACACGTTCATGCAGCCCATGACGTAGGGGTGGGCATTGAAGGTTCCGCGGGCAAAGCAGATGTCGGCCGGCGCGTTGTCCCGAAAGCGCTTCATCCATTCACGCTTGCCGCACACCACGCCCACGGGCAGGCCGCCGCCCAGCGTCTTGCCGTAGGTGACCATGTCGGCCTGGACGCCGAAGTAGGCCTGCGCCCCACCGGGTGCCAGACGAAAACCCAGGAAGACCTCGTCAAAAATCAACGCGATGTTCTTTTCGCTGCAGATCTTGCGCAGCTCCTGCAACCACAGGGTGTAGGCCGGGCGATCGAATTGGGCCTTGCGCGAACTGTCCAGCAGCGACGCATCACCTGGCGCGCCGACGTTGGGGTGCAAGGCCTGCAGCGGATTCACCAGCACGCAGGCAATGTCCTTGCGTTGGCGCAGCACACGCAGCGTGTCGCCATCCATCTCCTTGAGCGTGTAGGTGTCGCGCGCGGTCTGCGGGTTGCCGATGCCGGGTTGGACGTCGCCCCACCAGCCGTGATAGGAACCGCAAAACCGCAGCAGGTGGGATTTCTTGCTGTGGTAGCGCGCCAGCCGCACGGCCTGCATCACGGCTTCGGTGCCGGACATGTGGAACGAGACTTCGTCCATGCCCGAGACCTGCTTGAGGCGCGCCACGTTGTCGGCCACGATCGGATGGTAGGAGCCCAGCACCGGGCCCAGTTCGCTCACCATGGCGCTGCCACGGGCAATACAGTCCTTGTAAAAATCATTTCCCAGCACGTTCACGCCATAGGAGCCGGTCAGGTCATAGAACACGTTGCCGTCCAGATCGGTCAGCGTCACGCCCGCACTGGCGCGCATGAAGGAGCCGGTTTTCAGCGCGGCGCTGGCGATTTCACGGAACTGAAACGGCACGCGGTAGGCGCTGATGAATTGCAGGTCCGAAAGCCCCGCCTCGACCTCCTGGGTTTGCTGCAGACTTTTGGCAAAGCGCGCTTGGTAGGTCGCGCTCAATTGCGCGAACGCCCGCGTGCGCTGGGCCACCACGGCCTCGGGCGCGCCGTCAATGCCAAAGGCCTGTTGCTCGCTGTAGCGGTAGCCGGGCAGCAGGGCGGCAATGCGGCGCGCCATGCGTGGGTGGCCGGCCAGCGAACGGTGCTTGGCCATGGAGAGTTGCAGTCGGGTCTTGAGCCGAGCCGCTGCATAAAGAGCAGCTGCGCTGCCGCTGGCGTACAGCGCCAAAGTATCGAGCGTTTGATTCACAAGCGCATTCCTTTCATTTGTTAATTGAGACCTGATCGAACACCATGAGCATTCGCAATTCCCTGCAGCAACTGCTGCGCCAGGAAGACTTGAACTTTCTGTTGACGAACCGATTGCCACGCCGTTGGCTGACCCAGTTCATGGCCTGGTTCAGCAAGATCGAGCAGCCGCTGGTGCGCGATGCGTCGATCGGGCTGTGGAAATTTTTCTCCAACCTGGACCTGAGCGAAGCGCGCAAGCAGCGCTTCACCAGCATGCACGACTGCTTCACGCGCGAGCTCAAGGAAGGGGTTCGCCCCTTGGACCTGGACCCGGAGCTGCTGGTCAGTCCCTGCGACGCGATCGTCGGGGCCTGCGGCCGCATCGAGGGCACGTCGGTGTTTCAGGCCAAGGGCTTCCCCTACACGCTGGAAGACCTGCTGGGTGACGAGGCTTGTCTGCAGCATTGGCGCGACGGCCAGTTCGTGACCCTGCGCCTGACGTCGGCCATGTATCACCGCTTCCATGCCTTACACGATTGCGCCGTGGAACGGCTGCGCTATTTTTCCGGCGACACCTGGAACGTGAACCCGGTGGCCTTGCGCCGGGTGGAAAAACTCTTTTGCAAGAACGAGCGCGCGTTCATCAAGACACGCTTGACCGGAACCGGCCAATGCAGTGGGCAGCACGTTGCCATCGTGCCGGTGGCCGCGATCCTCGTGGCCAGCCTGCGACTGCACTTTCTGGACGTGCTGCTGCATCTGAAATACCGCGGCCCCGAGGTCGTCACCTGCGATGCGAGCTTCGCCAAAGGCCAGGAGATGGGCTGGTTTCAACACGGCTCCACCATCATCGTGCTGGCACCCAAGGGCTTTGAGTTGTGCGCGCAGGTGAGCGAGGGCGCAGGCATACGCATGGGCCGACCCCTCATGCGCTGGGTGGGCTGAACACTGCCAGTGGTTGGTTGCTGCGCGGCGCGCCCAGAGCGGCCTCGTGACCCGCGATCGCGGTGCGCAGGGTCAGCACGAAATGGTCGAACACCGTGTCCCAGCCCAGGTGCGCGACGCTGGCCGGAGCCTGGCTGCGCAGCGCCTGCAAGCGCTGCGGGTCGATGGCGAGTGCGACCGCCGCCGTGATAAAGCCCGCCTCGTCGCCAAGCGGCACCAGCGCGCCGTTGTGGCCGTCGCGTATCAGATTGGCCGCGGCCGCGTGCGCGTAGGAGAGAACGGCGAGTCCGCTGGCCAGCGCCTCGGGCACGACATTGCCGTAGGTCTCGGTGACGCTGGGGAACAGGAACAGATCGCCCGAGGCGTAGTGTTCGGCCAGCGCCTCGCCCTCCTGCAGCCCGCAAAACACAGCCTGGGCGCAGGCGGCCTGCAGCGTTTTTTGCATCGGCCCGGCGCCCACGAAAATCATCTTGGCGCTTGGCAGGCGCGCCTGCAGCGCAGCAAAGGCGGCCAGCACAGCGCCCAGATTTTTTTCCTTGGCCAGGCGTCCCACGTAGAGCACGGCCACCTCGTGCGGCGCCACGCCCCAGCGCGCGCGCAGCGCCTCGGATCGTGCTTGTGGTCGGAACTGTTCGATCGCCACGCCGCGCGACATCAGCGTGAGGTTGTGGTAACCGCGCGCCTGCAACTGCTGCAACAGGCTCTGCGTGGGCACCATGGTGGCGAGCGTGCGGTTGTGCAGCTTGCGCAAATAGGCCTCGATCGGCGCCCGGATCAGCCCGATGCCGTAGTGCTGGGCGTAGTTGTCGAAGTTGGTGTGAAAGGAACTGGTCACCGGCAGGCGCAGCTTGCGCGCGGCGCTCACGGCCGACCAACCCAGCGGCCCTTCGGTGGCGACATGCACGATGTCGGGCCGCCTTTGCTGCCACAGCTTGAGCAGACGGTTGCCAAAGGGCAGGCCGAAATGCAGGTCCGGGTAATTCGGAATCGGCACGCCTTTGCTCAGGACCTCGTCCAGGCCCACGCGCGGCAGGCTGCGGTCCTCAAGTCCCTGCTTGGGCCGCACCACCTGGACTTCGTGCCCGCGTTGCAGCAGACCACCCACGACGCGGCCCAGCGTCATGGCGACACCGTTGACTTCGGGCGCAAAGGTTTCTGTGACCAAGGCCACGCGCAGGCTCTTTGTCTGCACTGCAAAGGATTCGACCATGATGTCTTGGGTGTTGTTCACAGTCATGAGAATATCCACGGTAAATAGCAAATTGATGATGGTTCGGTGACAGTTGTGCGACAGCCGTCGTCCTCAAGCGGGCTTTGGTGGCGCGGCGCTGGTCAGTTCATGCTGGCGCCACAGGATGGCGAGCATGACGCTGGCAACCGTCAGGCCAAAGCAGCACAGCAGCAGCCCCAGCGAAACGTCCATGGCGGTGGCGCCGGCGTAGAGCGCGAGCATCAGCAGCATGCCGGCGTTTTCATTGAAGCCCTGCACCGCGATCGATCGTCCGGCGCTGAGCAACTGGTGTCCGCGATGCTGCAACAGCGCGTTCATCGGCACGACAAAGAAGCCTGCGAGCGCGCCGAACGTCATCAGCAGGCCGCCGGCGAGCAGCGGCGAGCTGACCCACACCATGCAAGGTACCAGCAGCCCCATGATGACGCCCAGAGGCAGCACGCGCGTCGCGGCGTCCAGGCTGATGTGGCGGCTCGCCAGCACCGCGCCTGCGATCACGCCCAACGCCGTCACACCCTGCAAATAGGCGGCCTGTTCCAGCGACAGCCCCAGGCACTGCTGGGCCCAGCGCAAGACGATCAACTGCAGCGTCGCACCGATACCCCACAACAGCGTGGTCACGGCCATGGACAGGCCGCCCATGGGGTCGCGCCAGAGCAGGCGGTTTTCGCTGAAGAAACGCAGCACCATGGGCCGGATGCGCACCCGGTGCTGGGGGTAACGCGCGCCGCTGTCGGGAATGGCGGTGTTGAGCAAAGCCGCCAGCGCGTAAAGCGCGAGCAACACCAGCATGCCCGGCACCAGGGCGGTGCTCATGCCGCTGAGGGCGCTCCAGCCCTGCGGCCAGCCATCGTGGCGCAGGGCCGGGCTGATCAAGGCGCCGCCTGCCACCGTCCCCAGTATCACCGCGCACACGGTGCTGGCCTCGATGAATCCATTGGCACGCACCAGCAACTGCGGCCGCAGCAGTTCGGTGATGAGGCCATACTTTGCCGGCCCGTAAATGGCGGCACCCAGACCCGCAATCGCCATCACCAGGATCGGGTCGGCACCGAACAACAGCGCCAGCACGGCGCAGGCCTTCAGGCTGTTGGCCAGGAACATGACGCGGCCCTTGGGCCAGGCATCGGCCAGTGGGCCCACGAACGGGGCGAGAAACACGTAGCTCAGAGTGAAGCCGAGCTTGAGCAAGGGAATGATCCACAGCGCGGCATCGATTTCCACCAGGCGTGCGATCGCCACGATGAGCAAGGCGTTGTCCGCCAGCGCGGCAATGAACTGGACCGCGATCACCAGATAAAAGGAGCGAGGCATGCGCTCCTACAGTTCGACGCTGGCGAGCAAGGGCTGCGGATGCCGCTGCGCAGCCAGCGGTTGCGCGGCGTGATCCGTGGCGCGCAGGTTGCTGCGCCCGATGCCAAACAGCTCGAATCCTTCCTGTTCCAGTTGTTGGGGGTCAAACAGATTGCGCCCATCAAACACGATGGGCGCGTGCATGGCGGCTTTCAACTCCGCCCAGTCGGGACTGCGGTAGGCCTTCCATTCGGTCACGAGCACCAGCGCGTCCGCAGCCTGCACCGCGTCCATGGGGCGCTCGACGAAGCGCAACTGATCCAGCAGCGCCGGGCTTTGCGCGAGGTCGTGCGCCAGCGCTTGTCGCGCCTGCGGCATCGCCACCGGATCGTGCACCACCACCACCGCACCGGCGCGCAGCAACTCGGCCACGATCACCCGGCTCGGGGCCTCGCGCATGTCGTCGGTATTGGGCTTGAAGGCCAGGCCCCACAGTGCAATCGTCTTGCCCGCCAGTTGTCCCGCGAAGCGCCCCAGGATCTTGCTCACCAGGACAAACTTCTGGTCGTTGTTCACCGCCTCCACTGCGCCCAGCACGCGCAGCTGGTGGCCGTGCTCCTGCGCGGTGGAAATCAGGCCGCGCAAGTCTTTGGGAAAGCAGCTGCCGCCGTAGCCCGTGCCGGCATAGAGAAAGCTGTAGCCGATGCGTGGATCCGAGCCCATGCCCTGGCGCACGTGCTCGATATCCACGCCGACGCGATCGGCCAAGGTGGCCAGATCGTTCATGAAACTGATGCGTGTGGCCAGCATGGCGTTGGCGGCGTACTTGGTGAATTCCGCGCTCTTCACGTCCATCACCAGGGTGCGGTCATGGTTGCGATTGAAGGAGGCGTAGAGCAAACGCATGCTGGCCAGCGCCAACTGGTCGGCCGGCTCTTGGCCCACGCCCAGGATGATGCGATCGGGGCGCGAAAAGTCTTCGACGGCGGCGCCTTCCTTGAGAAATTCCGGGTTCGACACCACGCTGAACATGGGTGTGGTGCCGACCGCGCTGGTGGGGTCCGGCGCCACGGCCGTGGCGCAGGCGCGCCGCGCCACCAACTCGGCCTGGATCGCGGCGCTGACCCGATCGGCCGTACCCACGGGCACGGTGGACTTGTTCACGACGACCTTGAAGTCCGTCATGTGGCGTCCGATGTTGCGCGCTGCCGCCAGAACGTATTGCAGATCGGCGCTGCCGTCTTCATCGGACGGTGTTCCCACGGCGATGAACTGCACGCTGCCGTGCGCCACGCTGGCCACGACATCGGTGGAAAAGGTGAGGTGGCCCGATTGCACGTTGCGCGCGATCAGGTCTTTCAGGCCGGCCTCATGGATCGGCACGCCGCCCTGATTCAACAGGTCGATCTTGCGCTGCTCCAGATCCAGGCAGAAGACATGGTGGCCCAGATCCGCAAGGCAGGCGCCAGTGACAAGGCCAACGTAGCCGGTACCGATGATGGTGATGTTCATAGTCTGGGCTCCAGGGTGAACGCAGTTCAACGCAGGTTTGCATTCGCCCAGGCAACGGCTTTGAGCTGCGCGCGTTTGGCGCGGCGCCGTGGCGGCTGGGCACGAAACGCCGATGTTGCGCAGCTTGTGTGACGGCCTGGAGACAGCCTCGCGACAGTCGCGTGACAGGCCGGGAAGGCGGGTCTATCACCGTCCGACGCGGCGTCACATTAGCGCCACATGACACGGCGATACTGTTCACAAAGCAGCGCTGGCGCAGGGCTAAAAACGGTGCCAGCGCGGCCAACCGGTATCGACTCGGCTTGATTGCCAGCGACCTTGGCCCGCCCCGCGGCTAAACCAAAATTTGACCCATGACGACATTTTTGAATCGCCAGCGTCGCACCGCTGAGTTTGTCTTTTTGCAGAGTTTGAAGGCCCTGTTGCTGGCGGCGGTGGCGCTGCTGTTGTGCGCCTGCTCAACGCGACAACTGCTGCTCCAAGGCGTGGCCGACGAGTTGGCCAGCCAGGACCAGACCTCGGAGAATGATTTGCTGTTGGCGCGGGAATCCAGCGCCTTCTACCTCAAGCTGTCCGAATCCGTGCTGCGCCAGACGCCGGGTCATCTGCCCTTGGCGCAGGCCGTGGCCGGCGGCTTCACGCAGTACGCCTATGCGTTCGTCGCCTTTGAAGCAGACCGCATCGAAGCCAAAGATGCCCGGCAAGCACAGGTGCTGCGCGAACGCGCGGCGCGTCTCTACCGGCGCGCGCAGCGCCACGCGCTGGCGGCGCTGGAGCAGCAAACGCCGGGCTTTGCCAAGGCCTTGGCGAATCCCGACGCCAGGCAATGGCCGATGCTGCAGGCCGAGCAAATCGGTGTCGCCTACTGGGCTGCGGCGTCCTGGGGCGGCTTGATCTCCCTGTCCAAGGACGACCCGGATACCGTGGCCGACCTGCCGTTGGCGGTCCGGCTGGCGAGCCTGGCGTGGCATGGCAGGCCTGACTATGGGGGCGGCGCGCTGGCCAGCTTGATGGGCAGTTTTGAGCTGGCGCGCCCGGGTGGCTCCAGCGTCAAGGCCCAGGGCTACTTTGATCAGGCCATTGAACTGGGCGGCGGCAAGAATGCCGGCGCCTTTGTCGCCAAGGCCGAGGGCATGGCCTTGCCTTCGGGCGACCGTGCCGCCTTCGAGTCGCTGTTGCGCCAGGCCTTGCTGGCGGCTGCGGCGCGCAGCGATTTATCCAACGAGGTCATGCGCGCCAGGGCGCAGTGGCTGCTTGACAGCGCCGACGACCTGTTCTGATCGCGCGCGCCAACCCCCTTCATAGATAGGAATTCGATGCGAAAGCTCATCCGCGCCAGCCTTTGCCTGTTGGCACTCTTCTTCTTGCACGGCGCCACTGCGGCGGACAAGCAACTGCGCATTGGCACGTTGGCGCCGAAAAACTCGCTCTACCACCGGCAACTGCTGGAACTGGGCGAAGTCTGGCGCGGCGCCCAAGGCGGCAACGCGAAGTACCTGGTGTATCCCGACGGCAGCCAGGGCGGCGAAGCCGAATTGGCCAGGCGCATGCGCATCGGCCAATTGCAGGGCGCCCTGCTGTCGGTCGTGGGTTTGCGCGAGATCGAGCCCTCGATTGCCGCGCTGCAGAATATGCCGCTGCTGTTCAAGAGCTGGGAAGAAGTGGACTACGTGCGGGAAAAAATGCGTCCGGCGATGGAGAAGAAATTCTTTGACAAGGGCTTCATCGTGCTGGCCTGGGGCGACGCGGGCTGGGTGCGGTTCTTTTCCAAAGAGCCCGCCGTGCGCCCGAATGACTACAAGAAAATGAAGTTCTTTGCCTGGGGCTCCGAGGTCGAGCAACAGGAAATCATGAAGAGCCTGGGCTACACCCCGGTGCCACTGGAAACCAGCGACATCTTGCCGGCGATTCAAACCGGCATGATCAATGTCGTGCCATCGACCCCGTACTTCGCGCTGGCCAGCCAGATCTACAGCATCGCACCCCATATGCTGGAGATCAACTGGGCGCCTATCGTCGGCGCGCTGGTGCTCACGCGCAAGGCCTGGGACGAGATGTCGCCCGCAGCGCAGCAGACGCTGCGCGCCGCGGGCGAAAAATCCGGTGTGCAGATCCGAAGCCAGGCGCGCCAAGAGGTCACGCAAGCGGTGGATGCGATGAAGCTGCGCGGTCTGGTGGTGAGCCGTCCCACGCCAGAGCAAATGCGCGAATGGAACGATCTCGCCGAAAAGCTTTATCCGCGCATCCGTGGCACGCTGGTGCCGGCCGACACCTTTGACGAAGTCTTTGCGCACCTGAAGGACTACCGCGCGGGCAAGGCCAAATAGCCATGGCCGGACTGCTGACAGGCGGGCGCCTGGGTCGAATTCTTGGCCGCTTTGACGAAGCCATGGCGTCGCTGGCGCTGGCGCTGATGATGCTGATTCCGCTGCTCGAGATGCTGTTGCGTCCACTGCTGGGTCGTGGCGTGGCGAATGCGCCGGTGCTGGTCCAGCATCTGGGCTTGGTGCTGGCGATGTTCGGTGCCTTGGCCGCCGAGCGTCACGGCCACTTGACGACCTTGGGAAGCGGCCTTGGCAGTCTGGGCGGGGCGCGCCTGCAAGCCGCGTTTGCGCTCTTCGCCAGGGCAAGTGCCGCGCTCATTTGCGCCCTGTTGGCATGGGCGAGTTGGCGCTTCGTGCAGAGCGAAATGTCGGCGTCGCAGGTGCTGGCCTACGGCGTGCCTGTGTGGTGGGTTCAGGCCACGATGCCGGCTTGCTTTTTGCTGCTGGCGCTCCGGCTGGGCTCGCGCTGTGCCGTGGCGCTTTGGCCTCGCCTGGCTTGCGCCACGCTGCTGCCGATGCTTGGTCTGGCGCTGGGCGCGGCCTGGGACGACAGCGCCGTGGCTTTGTGGCCGATCGCGTTGTGGCTGCTGGCGGTGTTGCTGGCCGGGGCGCCGATCTTCGCCGTGCTCGGGGGCTTGGCGCTGGCGCTGTTCTGGCAGGATGGACTGCCCCTGGCTTCGGTGGCACTGTCGCACTACCAGATCACCGTCAACCCCTCGCTGCCGGCCCTGCCGCTGTTCACCCTGGCCGGGCTGATCTTTGCGCGCACCGGCGCCGCACAGCGCCTGGGCGCCGTGTTCACCGCCTTGTTCGGCGGCGGCGTCAGCGGCACGGCCATCGCCGCGGCCGTGCTCTGCTCCTTCTTCACCGCCTTTACCGGCGGCAGTGGCGTGACGATTCTGGCCTTGGGCGGCCTGTTGCTGCCCTTGCTGAGCCAGGCTGGCTTTGAGCAGCGGCGCGGCATCAGCCTGGTGACCAGCGCCAGCGCGCTGGGTGTGCTGCTGGCGCCCTCGGTGCCGTTGCTGATGTACGCCATCATCGCGCGCGTGCCGATCAACACCATGTTCCTCGCCGGCCTGGTTCCCGCCGTCGTGATGGTGGCGTTTTTGCTGATCTTTGGCGGCTACCTGAGGCGCGGCGGCAAAGCGCAAAGTGCGCCCGCGCCCGCAGTTGCACCGGCACCTCGGGTGGGAATCGCAGCCTGGGCCGCCAAGTGGGAAATCCTGGCGCCGGTGGTCGCCGTCGGCTCGCTCGTCAGCGGCATCGCCACCCCCACCGAAAGCGCGGCCTTGACGGCGGCCTACGCCGTCCTGACGCAGGCCGTGGCGCACCGCGAACTGGGTCTGCGCTTGTTGCTCCAATGTCTGAGCCAGGCGGCGCAGGTGATTGGTGGCGTGATGCTGATCCTGGGCATGGCGCTGGGCCTGACCAACTACCTGGTTGATGCCGGCATCCCGAATGCGGCCATCGAATGGGTGCAAGCCGTGATTCCGAATCGGTGGGTGTTTTTGCTGGTCCTCAATCTCTTCCTGCTGGTGGCCGGCGCCCTGATGGAAATCTTCGCCGCCATCGTGGTGCTGGTGCCCTTGCTGCTGCCAGTGGCGCTCAGTTACGGCGTTGATCCAGTGCACTTTGGCATCATCTTCCTGGCCAATATGGAGATGGGTTTTCTGTGCCCACCGGCGGGCATGAACCTGTACTTCGCATCGGCCATGTTCGGCAAACCCGTGCGCTATGTGGCGGCTTCGGTGCTGCCCGCCTTGCTCGCGATCTTCCTTGGCACCCTGGCGATTTCCTGGCTGCCGCTGCTCGCCACGGGTCTGCCGCAACTGCTGGGAGCGAAGCTGCGCTAAGACGCGATTCGTGTTTGTCACCAAGCCTTCATGCGGCGGCTCGATGCTGTGATTGCGGCATGTCGCCGCAAACCCTTTTGCGAGAACACCATGACCAACGAACTGAACCCACTGATCCACGCCGCAACGGACACGGAGCTGCCAATGGAGCAGCACGAAGACGAACTGGACGATGAACTTGAGACCACCGGTGAGTTGCACCGCCTGGCGGCCCATCACTTCGCCGCTGCCGCGAAATACCATTTGCTTGCGGCTGCGGCTGCGGATGAGGACGATGAGGAGAGCAATGCCCGCCATGGCTATTTGGCCTATCGCCATCAGCTTAATGGGCAGCAGTACGCGGAAGTTGCCGTGATGGACAATGAAAGTCTGGAGTCAACGCAAGACGACGAGAGCGTCCACGCCGACTAAGTTCTTGCTTGGACGGCGCAGCGCCCCGAGTCATGGAAGTTCGCTCTTTCACGCCAGGGGCTGCTGTGCGGGTCTGTCACCCGCCGGTCATCAACGACGTCATCATTTCGTCATTGGAAGTTTCTACAGTCGAGCACACAAGGAGTGTGCCCATGTCTGATTTTTTCAAGCAAGTGGAAGTGCTGCGTTGGGATGACCACCGCTATTACCATCAAAGCCGTATCAACCAGAGCTTGCACTTGATCAGTGCCTTGAGCTTTCTGCTGGCCTACGCGCTGCTGTTCATCGACCCGGCTGCGGCCGGCATCGTCGGCTGGCTGGTTGGCATGGTGACGCGTCAGTCAGGCCACATCTTTTTTGAACCGCGCTGCTATGACCTGGTGAATCAGGCGACCGATGCGCACAAGGAGTCGATCAAGGTGGGCTACAACATGCGTCGCAAGGCGATCCTGATTGGCATCTGGCTTGCGCTACCGGCGCTGCTGTTCCTGAGTCCGAGCCTGTTCGGCCTGATTGAACCTGGCCACGGCAGCAGCGGCTTGGTGCACGACACCGGTCTGATGTGGTTGGCCCTGGGTGCCGGCGGTCTGACGCTGCGCACCGTGCATCTGTTCTTCCTGCGTGGCCCCCGGTGTGGTTTGGCCTGGGCTTACAAGATTCTCTCTGACCCGTTTCACAACGTCGTCATCTACTGGCGCTCGCCGTTGGCGCTGTTGCGCGGCCAACGCCTCGATCCGATGGCGCCCACGGCTCACCAAGCCAAGGTCTGAGCCCACCCGGGTTTTGCCTCCAACGGCTGTCGCCGGGATCATTCACGCCAACTCAAGGAGAGCCCATTGCGCACGTATTTTCTTAGAGGTCTGACCCAGGCTTACCTCGCTTGTCTTTACCTTTCTCTGCCGCTGATGCCGCTGCTGGCAAGCTTGGTATTTCTGCGCAAGAAGTATCTGTTTGAATATGTCCGCACCGTCAAGAAACTGCTGGTTCATATCCAGGCGCTGCGCGAGGGACCGGCCAGCCACTACTTTTCAGACGTCATGGGCAACGTCAGCGCGGTTCCGGTCGAGATCCAGGGCCACTGCGTCCAATGCGGAAACTGCTGCATGGAGCGGCGTTGCGTGTTTCTGGAGCAGAGCTCCGAGACGCAATACCAATGTGGAATCTACCATTCGCCGTTTCGCCGGTTTTCCAACTGCGGTTCCTTCCCGCTCAACCAGTACGATATTGAGCGCTATGCCTGTCCGAGCTATTTTGTCGCGGAGTCGGTGCCGATCAAGTGGCTGCCCATCATGAGCGTGCCGCAGCCAGTCAACTTGAGCACCCGCTGAGCTGTCATGACGCCGCTGGCGCTGGGCGCTTTCGCACTCACGGCGGTCTCCAGTTACGCGGCCCTGTCCTCACTTTTTTGGGCCAACCAAAAGCGCCTGATCTTCGGCCGGACCAGCAACATCCGAGTGCTCAAAGCAGGGCCGTTGGCGGGCCAACACGCGGTCACCCCCTTGTGGTTGACTGTGGCCCCGGGCGTCCAACTCGAGGGCTGGGTGGCTCGACCGCAACACGGCGGCGCGGGCAAGACGCTGCTTTACTTTGGTGGGCGCAATGAGCACGTGGGCTGGGCTGCGGGGATGAGCAGCTACATCGGCCCCTGGTCGGTTTACGCGTTCAATTACCGCGGCTTTGGCGCTTCCGGCGGCAAGCCGTCCGAGCTCCATGCCAAAGCCGATGCGTTGAAAATTCTGGATGAGATCCGGCGCCTGGAAGGGGAGGGCGCGCGCGCTCCCGCCGTGATGGGACGAAGCCTGGGCACGGCCATGGCGATCTCGGTGGCGAGCCAGCGCGACATCAGCCAACTGGTGCTGCTGTCACCGTTTGACAGCGTGCGTTCGCTGGTTCGCCAGCGCATTCCCTTGAACTCCATGTGCTGGCTGCTCCATCAAAACTTTGACTGCACCGGCGATGCTCGCCAGGTCAAGGCGGAGACGCTGATTTTGCTCGCCAGCAAGGATCAGCGGGTACCGCACAAGAACAGTTTTCTCTTGGCCTCGTCCTTGCGCAACTTGCAGCACCTGGGCACGGTGGCGGGCACGAATCACAAGAGCTTGCCCAGGTTGGCGCAAACGCAGGCGCGCATTGCCGCATGGCTGAACGAGACGGCGCCGCATTGAGTAATCCACGGAATCGTCGCGGGTCGCTTCTAAACCTAGCCAGACATCGGGCTTGCGGCCCAGGCCGACGGGGCGCGGCGCTGAGGAAGAAAATCGTGCGGCCTCAGGTTGTGTGCTTGCCTCCTAGATCGCGATGCATCGAGCCAGTCCGCGCGGCCCTTCGTGACTCGAATTGAAAATCGTCCTTGGCGCACGCCTTACAATGCAAGTGAAAAAAATGGTCCTTGTGCCATCGCTCAAGCCAATGAAACTGGGCGGCGGAGACAAGGTGTTCAACCTAGCCTGAGGTGATGTCATGCGCGCAATTAGAGAAGCACGAAAGTTGATTGAGGCGAATCCGGCCGATCCCTCGGCTCAGTTTCTTTCCCGATTGGTGATTGCGTTGGAGACCGATGCAGACTTTCCGATCTCCCAGCTCTACCAGTTGAATTTCGAGCATTTCCATCTGGCGCTGGAAGTGCTTCGCGAATGGCGTCTCGACCGCTACTACGCGGGCAAGGGGCGGCTGATGGACCTGTCGCTGCAAGCGGGTACCTTGCCTGACCCTAAGGAACACTGAGAACTTCAGGCTCAAGGCGGCCACCGCGCATTCGGCGTCAGCGCCGATCGATCTGCCTAATCGCGTTGCTTGAAGAAGGAAAACCAGCCCGCGATGAGCATGAAGATGGCCACGATGGCGACAACGATCCAGAAACCGTTGGGGTCCTGGGACCAGGGAATGCCGCCGACATTCATGCCCAGTAGGCCGGCGATGATGTTGATGGGAAGGGCCACGACCGTGGCGATGGTCAGCAAGAACACGCTGCGATTGGTTTGCTCGGTGGTGTGGGCCACGATTTCTTCCTGCAGCAATTTGGTTCTCTCCTGCAGCGCGGCCAGGTCATTGAGCACCGCAGAGAACTCTTCCGTGGCGGCGCGCAGTTCCTGCACATCGTCGTCTTCGAACCAGTCGGGTGGACGGTTCAGCAGCCGAAACAGTGTTCCTGGCTCGGGTGCCAGCAGACGCCGCAAGCGCACAAAAACGCGCCGCAGTGAGCCCAGGGTGCCGCGCTTGGCGGTCATTCGGCCCGACAGCAGCGTGTCCTCGATGGCGTCCACCCGCATGGCGGCGTCGCGCTGTATTTGCTGCAGCACGTCGGCCTGATCGCGCAGCAGATGCACCAGCAGCGACATCGGCGACTCGAAGCGCTCACCGGCCTTGACTGCCACGCGCAGTCGGTCAACGCTGCGCAAGGCATGGCGGCGCGCGCTCACGACGCAGTTGCGCTGCACGCACATGCAAAGCGTGGCGATTTCCGAGACGTCGTAGGAGAAATCGTAGGTGACGTCATTCACCACGACGATCAGGCTGTCGTCCGCATGTTCCACCCGGGTCGAACCCGGGCCCTCCTGCAAGGTGTCGAAAAATTCTTCGGGCAGGCTGAGCTGCTCGGCCAGCCATTTTTCCGACTGCAGGTTGCTCAGATTGAAGTGCAGCCAGATGAAGTCCTGGCTGTTCGGTTCACGCTCGACCCGAAGCCAGTCCAATGCCGCACTGCAGTCCAGGGCCTGGGCTGCGGCGCCGGGGGTGAACAGGTAGCCGCAGATCAGGCCCGAGGGGTCGGAGCCATAGGAGGGGCCTGCGGCCTGCAGGCCTGAGGTGCGGGTGGCGGGCTTGCTCATGCGCTTTCAGCAAACAGTTGGAACGATCATTTCCTTGGGGACCGGGTTGCGCTCGTAGTCCGGATGGTGAATGCGCTTAGGCAGTGTAACGGCTTCGTGCTCGATCTCGGCGTACGGCACCTGGGACAGCAGGTGATGAATGCAGTTCAGTCGCGCCTTCTTCTTGTCCACGGCCTCGATCACCCACCAGGGTGCTTCTGGAATATGGGTGCGCTCCAGCATGACCTCTTTGGCCTTGGTGTAGCTTTCCCACAGGCGGCGCGACTCCATGTCCATGGGGCTCAATTTCCACTGTTTGAGTGGATCGTGGATGCGCATCATGAAGCGCAGGTGCTGCTCCTGGTCGGTGATGGAAAACCAGTATTTGATCAGGATGATGCCCGAACTGGTGAGCATCTTTTCGAACTCGGGCACGGTGCGGTAGAACTCTTCAACATCGTCTTCGCTGCAAAAGCCCATGACTTTTTCCACGCCGGCGCGGTTGTACCAACTGCGGTCGAAGAGCACGATTTCTCCGCCCGCCGGAAGGTGCGAGATGTAGCGCTGGAAATACCATTGGCTGCGTTCGCGTTCGCTCGGGGCGGGCAGCGCGGCCACGCGGCAGACGCGCGGATTCAGGCGTTGCGTGATGCGCTTGATGACGCCGCCCTTGCCGGCGGCGTCGCGTCCTTCGAACAACACGACCACCTTGAGCTTGTGGGCCACGACCCAGTCCTGCAATTTGACCAGCTCGGCCTGCAGTCGAAACAGTTCCTTGAAATAAAAGCGCCGCTCCAGATCGGCCCCGCCGCGTGTGCCGGCCGCACCCTCGACCAGCCCATCCAGGCGGTCGTCGTCGATTTCCATCTCCAGCTCTTCATCAAAGCTGTCCAGCATTTCGGCGTGGACCCGGCGTTCATAGTCCTGGTGTTCTTTGGTTTTCATGAGGCTCATTTTCGTTGGGTTTGAAAGGGCAAGAGGTGGGCGTTTCAGCCCTCGGAAATGGTCAGCGACCAAAGCGTCTTTTGCCAGGCCAGGACTTCCTCGCGCAGCAAGTGCGCCGACTGCGGAAAGGTCTGGCTCCAGCCGTTGCGCCAGCGCAGGCTGAGCTGTTTATCGGTCGCGGGGTTCCAGCGCAGCTGCAAGCCCTTCAGGTCGGGGTCGCGCCGTGCGTGGCAAAGCACCACGGCCAGGCGCAAGGACAGCAGTTGGGCCACGAAGTCGAGGTCTTCAAAGTCGGCTTCGAGCTTGCGCAATTTGCCGCGATGGCCCAGCACCAGCAGGCCCAGTCGATGCAGTTCATGCTGAGCGAAGCCGGGCGCGTCGGTGTTCTCGAGGATGTAGGCGCCGTGCTTGTGCGGCTCGCTGTGCGAAATCTGGCAGCCGATCTCGTGCAGGCTGGCACCCCAGTTCAATTTGCGCAAGTGCCGGTTGCGGTCCTCGACCGAACCCAGCGAGCCGTCGAACAACTGACGAAAAAGATGGGCCGCGACCCTTTGCACACGCAGGCTTTGCTCGGCGTCAACGGCGAACTTTTCGGCCAGGCGCTGCACCGAGGTCGAGCGCAGATCGGTCTGCTCGTGTTCCCGGTCCAGCATGTCGTAGAGCACGCCGTGGCGCAGCGCGCCTTGGGCCGCGCTCATTTCGTCGATTTGGAGCAGGTCAAAGACCGCGCGCAACACGCTCAAGCCGCCGCCGATCACCGTGCGGCGGTCTTCTCTCATGCCTTCCAGGCGCACGCGATCCGAACGCTGGGCCTTGATCAGGCGGTCCAGCATCCAGTCCAGTCCGGCGCGTGTGACCCGGTCGGCCGGCCAGCCCGCAGCGCCCAGCACGTCGCCCACCGCGCCGATGGTTCCGGAGGAACCGTAGGCCAGGTCCCAGGCGTCGCGCCGGTAGGCATTCAAGGCTTCGTCCAGCACCGCTTTGGCGGCGATCTCAGCCGCTTCGAAGGCCCGGGGCGTGAGCTGACCGTCGGGGAAATAGCGCATCGACCAGGCCACGCTGCCCACGCGAAACGACTCCATGACACGCGCTTCGTAGCCGTGGCCCAGGATCAGTTCGGTCGAGCGTCCGCCGATGTCCACCACCAGCCGGCGCTCGTCGGATTGGGGCAGCAGGTGGGCCACCCCCTGGTAAATCAGGCGCGCTTCTTCGCGGCCGGAAATCACGTCGATCGGGAATCCCAGAATCTGATGGGCTGGCGCCAGGAATTCATCGCGGTTGCGCGCTTCGCGCAAGGTTTGGGTGGCCACGGCCCGAACCTGTCCTGGCTTCAGGCCCGCCAGGCGCTCGCCAAAGCGCGCCAGGCAGTCCCAGCCGCGCTGCATCGCCTCGGGCGTGAGGTTGCGATTTTCGTCGAGCCCATTGCCCTGACGCACGGTTTCCTTGAAGTACTCGCAGCGGTGAATTTGGCCGTGCTCAAAGCGCCCGATCTCCAGGCGAAAACTGTTGGAGCCGAGATCGACGGCGGCGAGGAGGGTACCGTTTTGCATGGCTGATTATTGATCGACCTCGTATCCAGGCAGCCCAAACTGGCGTGGCATCGATCGCGCGGTATCGTTTGAATGAGTTCCGACTGTAGGTTTGGAAAATGACATTGGCGTGACAAAACATGGCGTCGCCAAGGGTTTGTCATAAATGTTTCGCTTTCAGCCTCGATGCTCGCTCGGAAGAGAACAATTGAAAGTTGAAATTCACCATGAAGTCAGGTTTGATGGCGCTGTTTGTCGCCATGGCGGCGCTGCCGGCCTACGCAGCTGAAAATCCAAGCATCACCGGCGCGGGCTCGTCCGCAGCAGCGCCCATTTACCGCAGTTGGGCTGACGAATACAAGAAGCAAAGCGGTGTCAGTTTGAGCTACGAGTCGATCGGATCTTCCGCCGGTTTAAAGAAAATACGAGCGGGCGAGACCGGGTTTGGCGCCTCCGACGTGGCTCCGCCGGCGTCCGAACTGCTGCGCGATGGACTGCTGCTGTTCCCGATTGCGATCACCGGCATCACGCCGGTCGTGCACCTGCCCAAGGGGGTGGTGGCCCAGGTTCGACTCAGCAGCGATGCATTGGCGCGCATCTTTATGGGCGAGGTCACGCGCTGGAACGCGCAGGAGATCGTGCAGCTCAATCCCGGAGTCGCCATGCCCGACCTGGCGATCAAGGTCGTGGTGCGCAGCGATGGCTCCGGAACGACCTACAACTTTGCTGACTATCTGGCCAAGGTGAATGCCGGCTGGAAAGAGAAATACGGCGTCAAGACCACGGTGGCGTGGCCTGCGGGGTTCATGGCGGTGAAGGGCAGCGAGGGCGTGGTCAAGGCGGTGCAAGAGACGCTGGGCGCGATCGGCTACGTGGACTATGGCTACGTGCGAGACAACCAACTGCACCCGGTGCAACTGAAGAACGCCGCAGGGGATTTCATGTCGCCCTCGATCGACGCTTTCCGAACCGCGATGAACCACAGCGACTGGGTCAGCAAGGGCGAATTTGGCAGCACCCTCACCAACATGGCGGGCGTTGGCGTGTGGCCGATCACCATGGGCACCTTTGTCCTGCTGCCGCGGGTCGGGCTCAAAGCTGATCAGACCCAGGCCGCAATGCAATTTTTTGTTTGGGCGCTGATGAACGGTGACGCCCTGGTGCAGGCCAATAACTTTGTCCGACTTCCCGATCGCGTGCAGGCCACGGCGTTCAAACTCATGACATCGATTCGGGACCCGTCTGGGAATCGCTTGGGCCTGAACCTGTTGCGGATCACACCTTGAATCGCGCTGACGGCCCATGGCAGGGTAAAGTGCGGTGCGCTTGTCACGCGCTTGTCATAAAACTTTCTTAAAGTCAGCTCATCGTTCAACCCAACCCGAGGATTCCTCCATGAAATCGATTCGCAAGTTCTTTGCTGCCAGCCTGATCGGCGCCGTCGCCGTGGCTTTCGTCAACGTGGCCGGCGCGCAGGACGTGACCGGTGCCGGCGCCACCTTCCCGGCACCGCTGTACGCCAAATGGGCCGCCGACTACAACAAGGCCACCGGTGTCAAGATCAACTACCAGTCGGTTGGCTCCGGCGCCGGCATCAAGCAAATCGACGCCAAGACCGTGGCCTTCGGCGCCTCCGACATGCCCTTGACCGACGAAGTCCTCAAGACCAAGGGCCAGCTGCAGTTCCCCACCGTCATCGGTGGTGTGGTTCCGGTCATCAACATCGTCGGCATCAAGCCGGGTCAGCTCAAGCTCACGGGCCCGGTGCTGGGCGACATTTTTCTGGGCAAGATCACCAAGTGGAATGACGCCGCGATCAAGGCGCTGAACGCGGGTCTGGCCTTGCCGGACGCCGACATCGCGGTCGTGCGACGCGCCGACGGTTCGGGCACCAGCTTCATCTTCACCAACTACCTGAGCAAGGTCAGCGCCGAGTGGAAGAGCAAGGTTGGCGAGGGCACGGCCGTGAACTGGCCCGTCGGTGCCGGCGGCAAGGGCAATGAGGGCGTCGGCGCTTACGTGGGTCGCCTGCCCAATTCGATCGGCTACGTCGAGTACGCCTATGTCAAGCAGAACAAGATGACCTACACGCTGCTGCAAAACAGCGCCGGCAGCTTTGTTTCTCCGGACGACACCGCTTTCAAGGCGGCCGCCGCCGGCGCTGACTGGAACAAGAGCTTCTACCAGATCCTGACGAATCAGCCTGGCAAGGATTCCTGGCCCATGACCGGTGCGACCTTCATCATCATGCACAAGCTGCAGGACAAGCCGGCTGACGCCACAACCACGCTGAAGTTCTTTGACTGGGCCTACAAGAATGGCGACAAGGTGGCCGACGACCTGGACTACGTGCCCATGCCTGCTGCCGTGAAGACGCACATCGAAAAGTCCTGGGCCGAGATCAAGGACGCTTCCGGCAAGGCCGTGGCCTTCAAGTAAGCACAGCTGACGTCCACCCAAGGGGCCGTCCTTGTCCTCGACTCTTTCTGTCAAGACCGGGCCGTTCGATCTCGCATCGAGCGGCCCGGCACGCACCATGACCACTTCAACTGCCAACCGCAATCCCCGCACCGGGCCGCTGCTCGACCGCATCTTTGGCGGATTTGCCATGGGTGCGGCGCTGCTCACGCTGTTCCTGCTGATCGCTATTCTGGGCTCGCTCGTCTGGGGCGCCTGGCCGGCGATCCACAAGTACGGACTGGGTTTTCTGACGAGCACCACCTGGGACCCGGTGAAGGAAGACTTCGGCGGCCTGGTGATGATTTACGGCACCTTGATGACCTCGTTCATCGCGCTGCTGATCGCCGTGCCGGTGAGCTTTGGCATTGCGCTGTTCCTGACCGAGTTGTCGCCCTCCTGGCTCAAGCGCCCGCTGGGCACGGCGATCGAACTGCTGGCGGCCGTGCCCTCCATCGTGTATGGCATGTGGGGCCTGCTGGTGTTCGGACCGATTTTGGCCACCTATGTGCAAAAGCCGCTGCAAGCCCTGTTCCATGGCGTGCCCTTCCTGGGCGCCTTCTTTGGCGGCCCGCCCGTGGGCATCGGCATCTTGTCGGCCGGCATCATCCTGGCCATCATGATCATCCCCTTCATCGCGGCCGTGATGCGCGACGTGTTTGAAGTCACACCGCCGCTGCTCAAGGAATCGGCCTACGGCCTGGGCGCCACCACCTGGGAGGTGGTCTCCACCGTGGTTCTGCCCTATACCAAGGCCGGTGTCGTCGGCGGCATCATGCTCGGCTTGGGCCGGGCTTTAGGCGAGACCATGGCCGTGACCTTTGTCATCGGCAACATGAACCAGCTCAATTCGCTCTCGCTGTTCCAGGCCGCCAACAGCATCACGTCGGCTCTGGCGAATGAATTCGCCGAGGCGGGAGAAGGGCTGCATCAGGCCTCGCTGATCTATTTGGGACTGGTGCTGTTCTTCATCACCTTCGTCGTGCTCACATTGTCCAAGCTGCTGTTGTCGCAACTGCGAAAAGGCGAGGGAAGCAAATCATGAACGCCACTGTTGCATCCACTGCGGGCGTGGCCCAGGCGGACCCGCGCGAAGCCAAGTACGCGCGGCGCAAGCTCATGAACCACGTCGCCGTCGGCCTGTCCCTGGGCGCCATGCTGTTCGGGCTGTTCTGGCTGGCCTGGATCCTCTGGGAAACCGTGCGCCTGGGCGTGGGCGGTCTGGTCATGACCACCTTCACCCAGAGCACGCCGCCGCCGAACGAAGTCGGCGGCTTGGCGAACGCGATTTATGGCTCCTTCCTGATGGTGGTGTTGGCCACCACGGTGGGCGCGCCCATCGGCATCATGGCCGGCATCTACCTGGCCGAGTACAACCCCAAGGGCTGGCTGGCGTCGGTGACGCGCTTCGTCAACGACATCCTGCTGTCCGCGCCGTCGATCGTCATCGGCTTGTTCGTTTATGCCATCGTGGTGGCGCGCTTCAAGACATTTTCCGGCTGGGCCGGTGTCATTGCGCTGGCGTTGATCGTCATTCCGGTGGTGATACGCACCACCGAGAACATGCTGCAACTGGTTCCCGCCGGTCTGCGTGAGGCGGCTTATGCGCTGGGTGCGCCCAAGTGGAAGGTGATCCTGGGCATCACGCTGAAGGCCGCGCGCTCGGGCGTGGTGACCGGCATCCTGCTGGCCGTGGCGCGCATCGCCGGTGAAACCGCACCGCTGTTGTTTACCGCATTGAGCAACCAGTTCTGGTCTGCCAATCTGGATGGACCGATCGCCAGCCTGCCGGTGACGATCTTCAAATTCGCCATGAGCCCGTATGAGAACTGGCAGCAACTGGCCTGGGCCGGCGTGTTCCTGATCACCGTGGCCGTGCTCGGCCTGAATATCCTGGCCCGCGTGCTGACGCGCCAGAAGCATTGAACAAGGTAAAAGAAACCATGGAAAATCTCAAGCTAAGCAACGAGATCTCGAAGATTTCGGTCAAGGATCTGAACTTCTTTTACGGAAAGTTCCATGCGCTCAAGGGCATCAACCTGGAGATCCCGCAGAACAAGGTGACGGCCTTCATCGGCCCCTCGGGCTGCGGCAAGTCCACGCTGTTGCGCGTCTTCAACCGCATGTTCGAACTCTATCCCGAGCAACGCGCCGAAGGTCAGATCATGCTCGACGGCGAGAATCTGCTGACCTCGAAGAAGGACGTGGCGCTGTTGCGCGCCAAGGTCGGCATGGTGTTCCAAAAGCCCACGCCGTTTCCGATGTCGATCTACGACAACATCGCGTTTGGCGTGAAGCTGTTTGAAAATTTGAACCGCTCCGACATGGATGAACGTGTCGAGTCGGCGCTGCGCAAGGCGGCACTTTGGGGCGAAGTCAAGGACAAGCTCAACCAGAGTGGTTCCGGGCTCTCAGGTGGCCAGCAGCAGCGCTTGTGCATTGCGCGCGGCATCGCCATCAAGCCCGAGGTGTTGCTGCTGGACGAGCCCTGCTCGGCGCTGGACCCGATCTCCACGGCTAAGATCGAGGAGTTGATCGTCGAGCTCAAGAGCGATTACACCGTGGTCATCGTCACGCACAACATGCAACAGGCAGCGCGCTGCAGCGATTACACGGCCTACATGTACCTGGGTGATCTGGTTGAATTTGGTGCCACGGAACAGTTGTTCTTCAAGCCCAATCGGCAGGAAACGGAAGACTACATCACGGGTCGATTCGGTTAATTCAGACCGTCCCACGGTTGGCGCGAGCATGACAAGAAAAGGAAACATATAGCATGAGTGACAAACATCTTTCCAGCCAGTTTGACAGCGAGCTGAGCGAAGTCTCGTCCCGCGTGATGGAGATGGGCGGACTCGTCGAGTCGCAGATCCGCACGGCCGTGTACGCGCTGGCCGAGTTCAGCACCGAGCTCGCCGATCAGGTGACGCAGGCCGAGCGGCGCGTGAACACCATGGAGGTGGAGATCGACCGCGATCTGTCCTCCATCATTGCGCGGCGCCAGCCCACGGCGCGCGACCTGCGCCTGCTGATCGCCATCTCCAAGATCACCGCCAACCTGGAACGCGCGGGCGACGAGGCGGCCAAGGTGGCGCGCATGGTGCGCGCCATCATCGACAGCGGCTCGGCACGCATGCTGCCGGCGTCGGAGCTGCGCCTGGCCACCGATCTGGCTTCGGGCCTGCTGCGCAAGGCGCTGGACGCCTTCGCCCGGCTCGACGCCACGACGGCGGTCTCGATCCTGAAGGAGGACGATGCCATTGACCGCGAATTTGACGGCTTTGTGCGCAAGCTCATCACCTACATGATGGAGGATCCGCGCACCATCTCGGCCAGCCTGAACCTGCTGTTCCTGGCCAAGGCGATCGAGCGCATCGGCGACCACGCGAAAAACATCGCCGAGGTCATCATCTATGTGGTCAAGGGCGAAGACATCCGCCACTCGACCATGGAGACCATCGAGTCCGTCGTGAATCCATGAAAAAGCTGCCCCGAGTGCTGATCGTTGAAGACGAAGCCGCCATTGCCGAGTTGATTGCAGTGAACCTTCGGCACAACGGCTTCGCGCCGGTCTGGGCCAGCGACGGCGAGGCCGCGCAGCGCGAGCTCGACGCGGTGTTGCCCGACGTGATTCTGCTGGACTGGATGCTGCCCGGACAAAGCGGCGTGGCGCTGGCCAAGAGATGGCGCGCCGACGCGCGCACCAAGGGCGTTCCGATCCTGATGCTGACCGCCCGAAGCGATGAGCCGGACAAGGTGGCCGGTCTGGATGCGGGTGCGGACGACTACATCACCAAGCCATTTTCGACCCAGGAGTTGCTGGCGCGCATGCGCGCCGTGCTGCGCCGCCGGGCTCCCGAGCAGGTGGCCGACAGCGTCACCATGGGTGAGCTGGTGTTGGACGGGGCCACGCATCGCGTGTCCTACCAGGGTCAGAGCCTCAAGCTCGGGCCGACCGAATTCAAGCTGCTGCATTACCTGATGAAGCACGCCGAGCGCGTGCACAGCCGAGGCCAGTTGCTCGACAAGGTCTGGGGCGACCACGTGTTCATCGAGGAGCGTACCGTGGATGTGCACGTCAAGCGGCTGCGTGAGTCACTGGGTGACGCGGGTGCCATGGTGGAGACGGTGCGCGGCGCCGGCTACCGCTTGACAACCCAGAGCGTGCGCGCCTAGGACGCGGAGCCGATGTTCTGGCGACTGCTGCGATTCTTTTTGCTTCAGGCGGCGGGCGCAGCCTTGGGCTATGGTCTGTGGCCTTTGGAACTGCCCTGGCAAGGCGCTGTGCTGGGCTCGGTTTTGGCCGGCACGGTCTGGGCCTTGATCGATCTGCGCCGGGGCATGCGTTTGCTGCACTGGCTGCGCCAGGGCGAGGTGGCGCAGCTGCCGGAACTGCCCGGCCTCTGGGGCGAAGCGGGAACTCGGGCGCGCACCCTGCTCCGGGAGCGCGATCAACAGCTGGCAAACAGCGAGACCCGGCTGGCTGAATTTCTGTCAGCGATTCAGACTTCGCCCAATGGCGTGGTCTTGCTCGACGCTCAGGGTCGCATCGAGTGGTGCAACCGCACGGCAGCCGAGCATTTTGGCTTCGACCCGCAGCGTGACCTGGGTCAGCATATCGGCAACCTGTTGCGCGACCCGGACTTTGCCGCCTACCAGGCCGCGCACGATTACAGTCATGCCGTGGTCATTCCGGGGCCGCGCAGCACCGTGAGCCGCCCCGTGCGGCTGTCGGTGGACCTGCATGCCCATGGCGACGGGCGCCGCCTGCTGCTGTCGCGAGATGTCACGGCGCTGGAGCAGGCCGAGACCATGCGGCGCGACTTTGTGGCCAATGTGTCGCACGAGATCCGCACGCCCTTGACGGTCCTGGGGGGATTTGTCGAGACCCTGCAAACCCTGCCGCTCAAGCCCCAGGAACAGCAACGCTATCTGGCGCTGATGGCGCAGCAGGCGCAGCGCATGCATTTGCTGGTCAGCGATTTGCTCACGCTCTCGAGGCTGGAGGGCAGTCCACCGCCACCGCTGGAAGAGTGGCATGCGGTGCGGGAATTGCTGGACGATTGCGAGCGCGAGGCCCGGGCCTTGTCGGAGCTCGTGGCGGTTCCGGCGCATGAGATCGAGTTCCGCTGCGACCGCGCGACCGAATTGGCCGGAGCCAGTTCCGAGCTGCTCAGCGCGATGTCCAATCTGGTGAGCAATGCCGTGCGCTACACGCCCGCCGGCGGCCGCATCGACGTGCTTTGGCGCACCCTGGCCGACGGCCAGGCCGAATTCTCAGTGCAAGACACCGGGCCGGGCATCGCGCCCGAGCATTTGCCGCGACTCACAGAGCGCTTTTACCGGGTTGACCGCAGTCGCGCGCGTGAAACCGGCGGCACCGGACTGGGCCTGGCGATCGTCAAACATGTGGCGCAACGCCATGGTGCGGAATTAAAAATCGAGAGCACGCCTGGGCGGGGGTCGCGTTTTGCGATTCGCTTCCCGGCGGTGCGCCTGAGGCCGACCGCAACCTGAATTCCGCTCAGCTCGGACGGCGTCGGAACAGCGTGACGCGTTCTTGCTTGTCGGCCGGGCGCTGAAGGATTTGCACCGGCCTCCATTGCTGCAGGTCCGTGGCCTGAGCCAGGCTCCCCTGGGTTTCGGTGCCGGTGTTCACCAGCAACCAGGGACACAGCGACTGCGCCGAGGCTGGCTCCAGTTGCAGTCCGGCGTGAAACTCCAAGGCGGCGATCTGCGCCCGCGTCAATTCGTGTACCTGAACGCAAGCCTTGGGGCTGATGAGCGCGCTGAGCTCGCGCATCAGTGGCACGTAGCTGCGCGTGTAGTCTGCCAGCGGCAACCACAGCGTCATGGCCAGCAACCAGCTCAACGCCGTGCCGCCCGCTGGTAGCACCAGGCTTTTCCAGATGGCGGCGCGCTGGCGGCCGGTGCGCCAGCGTACCAGCCAGAGCCAGGCCAGCGTGGCAGCGCAGGCGAGCAGGAACAGCGGCAGCGAGAAGCCGGGGATGAAACCTGGATAAAGCCGTGTGATGTTGGCCGCTGCGGCGCGCGGAAAACCGGTTTGCACGGCGACCCAGTAAACCCAGAAGAACAGCGCACAGGCGCTGAAAAACAGCAGCGTGAACCAGTCAATCAGCGCGGACAGGCTGCGGCTGAGCGTGGGCAGCGAAAACGCCGCCAAGGCCGCGATGGCGGGCAGCGTCAGCAGCAGCGCGCGGTCCGAGCCCGCCGAGCTGATCGACCCGGCGCAGCCGACGGCCGTGAACAGCAGCGGCAGCGCCATGTGCCGGCTCCAGCGCTGGCGGCGCCAGCGCCACAGGGTCAGCAGGGCCAGTGGGCCTGCGGGCCAGCTGAACCACAGCCACAAACGTCCCAGACTGCGCCATTCGCTCCAACTGGCTTCGGGCCACTGCACGCGCCAGTGCCATAGTCCCAGCGCCCAGGAGGCCAGCGCCGTGAACAGTGTGATTGCCAAAATACGCCAGACGCCGCCTCTGCCTGGCCGCGCCTGTGGTTCCCGGCTGTCGGCATGCAGCTGCACCAGTGCGCCGCCCAGACCGAGCAACACGGCCAAGGCCGGCGCGCCGCTCAGCGCCAACCCGACCAAGCCCCCTAGCAGGCCAGCGGCGGCCGCAATGGGGCGATAGGGCAGGGCCGCCAGGCCAAAGAAGCTGAGTGCGAAAAAGCCCAGTTGCGCCAGCGCCGGCGTGGTTTCATGCGACAGTTGCAGCAAACCCAGGCAGGCGATCAGGGCAAGCAGGCCCGCGTCGGCGATCGCGCGGGCGTAGTCGGTGGGGCGGGCCTCGCCGCCAAAGGCAAAACTCAGCGGCTGCGCCTGCGGGCTGCGCGCCAGGTAGTACACCGCATACCAGCTTGCGCTGAGCGTCAGCACCAGCAGCAACATGAACGGAATACGTGCCGCGAAGTCGGCCGCAAGCCAGGACGGGCTCATGCGCATGGCCCAGGCGCCCAGCCAGTACGGCAGCAGGGACAGTGAAGGTGCGTCCTGCCCCAGCAGTTGGGGCTGCAGCCAGGATGTGGCGCCACGCGCCAAGGCCGCCATGTAGCCAAAGCCGGCCAGGTCGGCATTTTTCCAGGGTGCGCGCCCGATAAATCCCGGCAGAACGTAGGCCAGGCACAGCAACAGCAAGGCCGGTCGCGGCAGGCGGCGCACGGCGTCCTGGCTGACGATGGCGGGTGTGGGCTGGTTCAAGCGGACTTTCATGCAAGGGCTGCGAACTGCCCCGAGTCATGAAAGCACGTTCTTTCAGGCTATGGGCAAGGGGTCAGCACGGGGACAGACCCGCATTAGAACAAAAAAGGGCAGCACGGAATTCCGTGCTGCCCTTTTGCGGGTGCTGAAGCGATCAGTCTGCGGCGGGCGCCGGCGCAGCAGCGGCAGCGGTCTTGCCGAAGCGGTTGCGGAAGCGCTCGACGCGGCCGCCCATGGTGTCCACGGATTTTTGCGTACCGGTATAGAACGGGTGCGATTCGCTGGAGGTGTCCAACTTGAACAGCGGCAGTTCGCGGCCGTCTTCCATTTTGATCATTTCCTTGGCGTTGGCGCAGGAACGGGTCACAAATTTGAAGTTGTTGGACAGGTCCACGAAACACACTTCGCGGTAATTGGGGTGAATGCCTTCTTTCATGGTCTTCTCTTTCAGTTCAGTTGCAACAGCCGCACCAGCCTATTCCGGAGCACTTGTCACGAAGCCTTGGATTATCGCATGAAACCGGAGCTGCTTGTGCCGCGCTGCTGTAGGCGCCGGCCAAGGGCCAATTGTTTCAATGGGTGCGCGCCGGCCCTCGCCTTACCAGGTGGTTTGCAGGCTCCATAATCTGCGCTTTCCAAGTCTGCGGTCCTTCATGCAAGGGCCGCGAATCGCCCGGGTCGTGAAAGTGGCTTCTTTCACGTTAAGCTTGATCGCTTGGGCGCTGACTTGTTGACCAGAGAAAGGTATTCATGGGCTTTACTGCACAGTTATGTCGAAGAGCCGCGCTGTCCGTGCTGGCGCTGGCTTCGGTCGGCGCGTTCGCACAGTTCAGGGTGGAAGTCTCAGGCGTTGGCCTGACGCAATTGCCGATCGCGGTCGCGGCGTTTCGCGGCGACGATCAGGCGCCGCAGAAGATGGGCGGCATCGTTCAGTCGGACTTGCAGCGCAGCGGCCAATTCAGGCTCGTCGATGCGAGCGCGCTGGCCTACGATGAAAGCACCCGCCCCGATGTCGCGCTGTGGCGCCAAAAGGGCGCGGACTCGCTTGTCACGGGCAGCATTGCACGTCTTGCCGATGGACGCTTTGACGTCCGATTTCGGCTCTGGGACGTGGTGCGGGGCCAGGACGTGGGCGGTCAGAGCTACGTCATTCCTCAGGCGGACTTGAGGCTGGTGGCGCACCGCGTGGCCGATTTCGTCTATGAGCGGTTGACCGGCGACAAGGGCATTTTTTCCACCCGCATTGCCTATGTCACCAAGGCGGCGCAACACTACAACCTTTGGGTGGCGGATGCCGATGGCGAAAACGCCCAATCGGCTCTCACCAGTCCGGAGCCCATCATTTCACCGGCCTGGTCGCCCAACGGCGCTCAGTTGGCCTATGTGTCGTTCGAGTCGCGCAAACCCGTCGTTTACGTGCACGAGGTGGCAACGGGAAAGCGCCGCCTGGTGGCGAACTTCAAGGGTTCCAACAGTGCGCCGGCCTGGGCGCCGGACGGGCGTTCGCTTGCCGTGACCTTGAGCCGGGATGGCTCCTCGCAGCTCTACGCGCTGGACGCCAACGGCGGCGAGGCGCGCCGCCTGACGCAATCGGGCAGCATTGACACCGAGCCGGCGTATTCCCCGGATGGCCGCTACATCTACTTTGTCAGCGACCGCGGCGGAGCGCCACAGATCTACCGAATGGCGCCCAGCGGTGCGGCGGTGGAACGCGTGACTTTCAGCGGCAACTACAACATTTCCCCGGCACTGAGTCCGGATGGGCGCTGGCTGGCCTATATCTCGCGCGTCGGTGGGGCCTTCAAGCTGCACCTGATGGAGCTGAGCAGCGGCGCCGTGACGGCCCTCACCGACAGCACGGCGGACGAAAGCCCGAGTTTTGCGCCCAACAGCCGGCTGCTCGTGTTTGCCACCCATCAGCAAGGCAAGGAAGCCTTGATGACCACGACCCTGGATGGAAAGATCAAGGCCAAGCTGGCCGGGCAGGGCGGCGACATTCGCGAACCCGACTGGGGTCCGTTCCAGAAGCAGTAGTGATGTCAATTCAAGGAGTCTTTTGATGCGTTTGATCTTTTCTGCCGCCGTCCTGGCGTGGCTGTTGGCGGGGTGTGCTTCAGGCGTCAAGCTGAACGATGTCCCGGTCGAGGACAAGGTGGCGTCCGCGCTGAATGCGCAGGGGACTGGGCTGGGTGCCAAGTCGGGAGCCGCCAGCAGCGCCGTGGCGCCCGTGGCCGCGCTGGGCAGCGAGAGTTCGGCGGCCGCCATTGCGCAGGGCAAGCTGGTGTACTTCGACTACGACAGTTTTTCGATCAAGCCGGAGTTCCAAGCGCTGATCGAGTCGAATGCGCGTTTCTTGCTGGCGGATCGCCAACGCCGCTTGCTGATCGAGGGCCACACGGATGAGCGTGGCGGGCGCGAATACAACCTGGCGCTGGGTCAGAAACGCGCGCAAGCCGTGCTCCAGGCGCTGAGTTTGCTCGGGGTGCACGAGACGCAGCTCGAAGCCGTGAGTTTTGGCAAGGAAAAGCCCGCAGCAAGCGGCAGCGATGAAGCGGCCATGGCCAAGAACCGACGTGCTGAACTGAGGATTCGATGATGAAAACCACCCTGCAATCCATTCCCTCCAGCAGTCGGCCAAGTCGGCGTGGACGGGCCGCGAAGGCCTTGCTCTGCGTCACGCTGGCGCTCGGTTTTGGATCAGCCCAAGCCAGCCTGCTGGAAGACGACGAGGCCCGCAAGGCGATATTGGAACTGCGCCAGCGCGTGGAAACCATGCGCCAAGCGCAGGACGAGCGCCTGGTCGAACTGGCGCGAAAGTCGGCCGAGGAGAGCACTCAGTGGCGGCGAAGCCTGGTGGAGTTGCAGAACCAGATCGAAGCTTTGCGCTCCGAATTGGCCAAGCTGCGCGGTCAGGGCGAGCAGTTGCAGCGCGACTTGAGCGAGTCGCAACAGCGCCAACGCGAAGCCACCGCGGCGTGGGAGCAGCGCCTGCAAAAACTGGAGCCCACGCGGGTGACGGTTGACGGCCAGGAGTTTGCCGCCGATCCGGCGGAAAAGCGCGAGTTTGAGACGGCGCTGGCGAGCTTGAAAAAGGGGGAGTTTGAGGCGGCCCAGCCGCTGTTCGTGGAATTCATCAAGCGCTACAGCCAAAGCGAATATCGGAATTCGGCGCTGTTCTGGCTGGGCAACGCGCAGTACGCGACCCGCGACTACAAGGAGGCGGTGATCAATTTTCGCGCGCTGGTAGCCCAGGCGCCAAATCACCTGCGCGCCCCCGAGGCGCTGCTGTCGATCGCCAATTGCCAGCTGGAACTCAAGGATGGCCGTAGCGCCAAGAAGACGCTGGAAGAATTGCTCAAGGCCTACCCGCAGTCGGATGCGGCGGCGGCGGCCAAGGAACGGCTGGCGCGCCTGAAATAGCCGCATGCCAAGCCGCGCGGTGCCTGTACGGCAGCGAGTTTTTGCAGGCACGCCCGGTGCCGTCCTGCGCCCCCCTTTGAATTGCATTTCCCATGACGAGCATTGACCCGCAGCGTAGGTTCGGTGGCCTGGATCGACTTTTCGGCGCCAGCGGGGCGAGCCGCGTGCGGGCCACTCACGTGGCGGTGGTGGGCATCGGTGGCGTGGGTTCTTGGTCCGCCGAGGCGCTGGCGCGCAGCGGCGTCGGGCGCTTGACGCTGATCGACCTGGACCACATCGCCGAGTCCAACATGAACCGACAGATTCACGCGCTCGAGCCCAGCCTGGGGCAGGCCAAGGTGTTGGCGATGCGCGATCGCATTGCGCTCATCAATCCGCAGTGCGAAGTGAACTGTGTCGAGGAGTTTGTCGATGCCCAGAACTGGCCCGGGATTTTGCCGCCAGGCGTCGGCGCCGTGATCGATGCCTGCGACCAGGTCAGGGCCAAGACGGCCATGGCCGCGTGGGCCCGCCGCGCTGACGTGCTGTTCATCACGGTGGGCGCCGCCGGCGGAAAACGCCACGCCCACCTGGTGGATATCGACGATCTGGCGCACACCACGCATGACCCCTTGCTGGCCCAGTTGCGCTATCGCCTGCGCAAGGAGCATGGCGCACCCGCCCTGGGAAAGAAGATCGGAACCGCCTGCGTGTTCAGTCGCGAGCCGGTGGCCAAGCCAGCGGCCGACTGCGCCATGCCGTCGGACGGAACGCTGAACTGCCACGGTTACGGATCCTCGGTGGGTGTCACCGCGACCTTTGGCATGTGCGCTGCGAGCTGGGTGCTGGATCGGATCGCCACTCAGGCGGGCGCTTGAGCCAGGATCTGCCAGCCCTTGCCGGTGCGCGGCGCTGATGGTCTATAATCTTAGGCTTTGCCTTGTCGCACTACTACAGACGCAGTGGGCGACTCTTAACCACAAGGAGAATTTATGCGTCATTATGAAATCGTACTGTTGATCCATCCGGATCAAAGTGAGCAAGTTCCGGCGATGCTGGAGCGTTACAAGGGCATGATCGTTGCCGGCGGCGGAAAAATCCACCGCGTTGAAGATTGGGGTCGGCGCCAGCTGATGTACCTGATCAACAAATTGGCCAAGGCCCATTACCTGTGCGTCAACATCGAAGCCGACCAAGCGGTCATGGCCGAGTTGGAGCATGCTTTCAAGTTCAATGACGCGGTTCTGCGGCACCTGACGGTGCTGAAGAAGAAGGCGGATACGGGTCCTTCGTCGATGATGAAGACGGTCGAGCGCGAAGAGTCGCGCAAGAGCCAGCCCTCCGAATACGCGTCCTGATTTGACAGCGACTTGACTTTTTTGAGAGCGAGAAAGATTCCCCATTGCTAATCAGCTTGTCCTGAGCGCCTGTATCGTGGAGACGAATGTCCTGCGCTACACCCCGGCGGGCTTGCCAGCGATTGACCTCAAGCTTGAACACGAATCCGTGCTCGAGCAAGCGGGTCAAACCAGGCAAGTCAAAGCGTCCATCAAGGCACAGGCCTTTGGCGCCATGGCAGAACGGCTGGTTCGACAAAGCATTGGCAGCGTCTGGCAGTTCAAGGGATTTCTCGCAACCCCCATCAAAGGCAAGACCGTCGTGTTTCATATTCAGGAATTCGAACAGGATTTAGATCAAAAGCCGGACGGAGTCCAGACTCCGCCCTTCACCCTTTAGGAGCCCATCATGGCCGGACCCAGTCGTTTCAAGAACAAAGACAAGCGCCCCAAGCGCCCCGCACAAAACCTGCTTTTCAAGCGCAAGCGCTTTTGCCGTTTCACGGTGACTGGCGTGGAAGAGATTGACTACAAAGATGTGGACACCCTGCGTGACTTCATCGGCGAAAACGGCAAGATCATTCCCGCTCGCCTGACTGGCACCCGTGCCATTTTCCAGCGTCAGCTCAACACCGCCATCAAGCGTGCGCGCTTCCTCGCGATGGTGCCGTACAGCGACCAGCACCGCATCTAAGGAGCTCACACATGCAAATCATTCTGCTCGACAAAATTGTCAACCTCGGCAACCTGGGCGAAATCGTCCGCGTCAAAGACGGCTACGCCCGCAACTACCTGATCCCCGCTGGTCGCGCGCGTCGCGCCACGGAAACGGCGAAACAGGAGTTTGAAGTCAAGCGCGCCGAATTGGAAAAGGCCGCTGCTGCCAAGCTCGCCGAATCACAGGCTCAGGGCGAGAAGCTCACCGGTGCCACCATCAAGCTCACGCAAAAGGCGGGTGTGGATGGTCGGTTGTTTGGCTCGGTCACGAACTTCGACATTGCCGAAGAACTGAACAAGCAAGGCTACGCCGTGGTCAAGGCCCAGGTGCGCATGCCCAATGGCCCGATCAAGGTGGTTGGCGAAAGCAAGGTCAATGTGGCTCTGCATACCGACGTGGTGGTTGAAATCACTGTTTCGGTGTACGGCGAAACCGCGTAAGCGACCCTTTCCCCCGCATCCGCTCCATGGCCGCCAGCGCTCGCGCTGGCGGCCATTGTTTTTGGGTGAGATTTCCACAGCTTGCCCCAAGCTTGTACCCAGGCTTTCCCTGGACGCCACCCACGTGGCGGCGTAGCATCGAAGGCTTCAAGGAATTGCCATGTCTGCCGTGTTTTCAGCCTCCGACGACCATTTCACCCCTGACCGACAGGTGGCGCAATTGCGCATACCGCCGCACTCGGTGGAGGCGGAGTCGAGCGTGCTCGGCGGCCTGCTGCTGGACAACCAGGCCTGGGACCGGGTCGGCGATTTGCTGGTGGATCGCGATTTTTACCGCTACGAGCACCGCGTCGTCTACGGCGCCATCAGCACGCTGGTGAATGCGTCCAAACCCGCCGACGTCATCACCGTCTTCGAACAATTGCAAAGCCTGGGCAAGGCCGAGGAAGTGGGCGGTCTGGCGTACCTGAATTCACTCGCGCAGTACGTTCCCAGCGCCAGCAATATCCGCCGCTACGCCGAGATCGTGCGCGAGCGCTCCATCCTGCGCAAGCTGGTGAGCGCCAGCGATGAGATCGCCACCAACGCGTTCAACCCGCAGGGCAAGCCGGTGGCCAAGATCCTGGACGAGGCCGAGCAGAAGATCTTCAACATCGGTGAAGAAGGCTCGCGCATGAAGCAGGGCTTTCAGGGCATGGACACGCTGGTGGTCGAACTGCTGGACCGGGTGCAAGAGATGGCCGACAACCCGATGGACATCACCGGCGTGCCCACGGGCTTCTACGACCTGGACCGCATGACCTCGGGCTTTCAGGCCGGCGACATGGTGGTGCTGGCGGCGCGCCCCTCCATGGGCAAGACGGCGCTGGCGATCAATATCGCCGAGCACGTGGCGCTGAACGAAGGCCTGCCGGTGGCGGTGTTTTCGATGGAAATGGGTGCCTCGCAATTGGCGGTGCGTATCGTGGGATCGATCGGCCGCATCGACCAGACGCATTTGCGCACCGGCAAGCTCACCGACGAAGAATGGCCACGCCTGACCGAAGCGATCGAGAAGCTGCGCAACGTCTCATTGCATATCGATGAAACCCCCGGTTTGACAACGAGTGAACTGCGCGCCAATGCGCGGCGCCTGGCGCGCCAGTGCGGCAAGCTCGGCCTGATCGTGGTGGACTATTTGCAACTCATGAGCGGCTCCAGTGCCGATGGTGAAAATCGCGCCACCGAGCTGGGCGAAATTTCCCGCGGACTGAAGATGCTCGCCAAGGAATTGCAGTGCCCGGTGATTGCGCTGTCGCAGCTCAACCGCAGCGTTGAAACCCGCACCGACAAGCGTCCCATGATGAGCGATTTGCGCGAGTCCGGCGCCATCGAGCAGGATGCCGACGTCATCATGTTCATCTACCGCGACGACTACTACAACAAGGAAAGCAAGGAGCCCGGCGTGACCGAGATCATCATCGGCAAGCAGCGCAACGGCCCCACCGGAACCGTCAAGCTGGCCTTCATCAAGAACCTCACGCGCTTCGAGAGCCTGGCCCATGGCGGCGGCGGCGGGGACTTCTGAGGCCTTGCGCTAACTTTCATGCCTGGTGCGCCAGGCGCGCCAGCACCATGAAAGTTCGTTCTTTCACACTAACCCGACCTACCAATGTCCGTATTCCTACAAGACTTCGCTGGCGAAGTCGGCCAGCCGCGAGCGTTCGCCGCGTGCCAGCGTGATGTGGCCGCCGTGTGGCCAGCCCTTGAACTTGTCCACGGCAAAGGTCAGTCCGGACGAGCCTTCGGTCAGGTAAGGGGTGTCGATCTGCGCCAGGTTGCCCATGCAAATGATCTTGGTGCCGGGGCCCGCGCGCGTGATCAGGGTCTTCATCTGTTTGGGCGTCAGGTTCTGCGCTTCGTCGATGATGAGGTACTTGTTCAGGAAGGTGCGACCGCGCATGAAGTTCATGCTCTTGATCTTGACGCGGGAGCGGATCAAGTCGTTGGTCGCAGCGCGTCCCCATTCGCCCGCGTTGGTATCCGTCTTGGCCAGCGCTTCCAGGTTGTCGTCCAGCGCGCCCATCCACGGGCCCATTTTTTCTTCTTCGGTGCCCGGAAGAAAACCGATGTCGTCACCGACTGAGACCGTGGCCCGCGTCATGATGATTTCGGTGTAGCGCCGGTCGTCCAGCACCTGCGTCAGCCCTGCAGCCAGCGCCATCAGGGTCTTGCCGCTGCCGGCCGTTCCGGTGAGGGTGACGAAGTCCACTTCCGGGTCCATCAGCAGGTTCAAGGCGAAATTCTGTTCCCGGTTGCGCGCCGCAATGCCCCAGACCGCGTGCTTCAAATGCGTGTAGTCCTTGAGCGTTTTGAGCACCGCCGTTTTGCCGCGGATTTCGGTGACGCGGGCGTACAGGCTGGGCTCGCCGGGCGCTTCGAAATAGACGAACTGATTGATCATCATGCTCGGAACGATGGGGCCGGCGATGCGATAACAGGTGTGCACGCCCTGCTGCCAGCTCTCCACCGCGTTGCCGACAACGCTCCAGAAGTCGCTCGGAAGGGCGAGCCAGCCGCAGTACAACAAGTCGCCGTCTTCCAGGGTCTTGTCGTTTTGGTAATCCTCGGTAGGCAGTCCCAAAGCGCGCGCCTTGACGCGCATGTTGATGTCCTTGGACACCAGCACCACCTCGCGTGGCGCCAGTTCTTGGCGCAGCGCCGCCACCACGCCCAGGATCTGATTGTCGGCCTTGCCCTGGGGCAGGCTCAGCGGCAGCGTGTAGTTGAGTGGCTGCGTCTGAAAGAACAATTTGCCACGCGCTTGCGTGTGGCCCGTGTGGTCCAGTTGGAGTCCCGCGACGATGTCGCCATTCTGGGCCACGGCCAGCGCGTCCAGCGTGCGGCTGGTCTGACGCGCATTGCGCGCCACTTCGGTCATGCCCTTCTTGTGGCCGTCGAGTTCTTCCAGCACGATCATGGGCAGGAAGATGTCGTGCTCTTCGAAGCGGAACAGGCACATCGGGTCGTGCAGCAGCACGTTGGTGTCGAGCACAAACAGTTTCGCCGGTCCGGTGCTCGGCTTCTTGCGCGCTGGGGTGGGCGCGCTGAGCGCGGGCGCCTTTTTGCGCGGGGGCTGCTGAGCTACGGGCTCGGCGGCGACGGCCTGGTGTGGCACGAGTGCGGCCGGTGTCGCGGTGCGCACCGGCAAGGCCGCAACAGGCGCCACGACCGGCGGACGCACCGCACGCAAGGGCTTGATCTCGGCGCTGGAGTGGACCACTGGCGGGGCATCGTGCGCCGGCGCCTCGTAGCTGAGTTGGGACAACAGGCTGGCGCGTTTGGTGGGGGCAGGTGGCAAAGGCATGGAGCTTGGGGTTCAATCAGAGTTCAGAAAACAAAAAAGCCGCCCGGTGGCCTGGGCGGCTTTTTTGCCTCGTGCAGTGCAGGCCGCACCGGCATGTGGTCATTATGCACGGGAGCGGTGACGCTTCTCCGCAGGGCGCAATCACGCCAGCGCGGCGGCCTTCTTCAGGGCCTTGACCGCCTTGAGCACTTCTTCAACGTGCCCTGGCACCTTCAGGCCACGCCATTCCTGCTTGACCAGGCCGTCGGCGCCGATCAAAAAGGTGCTGCGTTCGATGCCCTTGACCTTCTTGCCATACATGATTTTGTTCTTGACCACGCCGAACATGTGGCACATTTTTTCTTCCGTGTCGGCGATCAGTTCAAACTGGAGCTCCAATTTGGCCTTGAACTCGTCGTGCGATTTCATGTTGTCGCGAGACACGCCAAAAACGATCGCTCCGGCCTTCACGAAGTCCTTGAACTTGTCGCGGAACTGCATGGCTTCGGTGGTGCAACCGGGCGTATTGTCCTTCGGATAGAAGTACAAGATGAACGGCGTGCCGAGATGGGAAATGTTGGAAACCTTGACGCCGCTGGTGGCATTGGCTTCAAATTCAGGGAGTGGTTTGTTGACAACGATCGCCATATTTCTTCAATCTTTTGTGACAGGATGTGCTCGTTGGAAGGTTCAGGCATTTGCGCTGGTAGATCTTTTTCGCCTCGAACCGCAGCCTGCGATTTTACCAGCAAAACGCACACAGTTCGCAAACTGGCTACGCCTGCTCCACCAGCAGGGCGGCGACGACGTGGCGGCCCTCGCTGGCCAGGATGTTGTAGGTGCGGCAGGCCGCCGCCGTGTCCATGGTTTCCAGGCCGATGTGGCGTTGCATCAAGCCCTGCAGCCATTGCGGCGGAGGAAAGCGCAGCCGTGCGCCGCTGCCAAAAAGCACCAGCTCCGCGTCCAGCGCGTCGAGTTGGGCAAAATGGGATGGCGTCAAATCTTCAAAGCGCGAACAAGGCCAGTCCAGGCACAGGCCGCGTGAACTCAGCAAAATGCTGGCGGTCTTCTTCTCGCCGTTGACCGCAATCCACCCTGGGCCCAGGCCGCTGACGACCAGGCCATCCAACTTGTCGGCTTGCAGTTTCATGCTTTTGGTTTTCTCGTTAGAAAGGCGTTTCGGAGTCGGGGCGGGGCAGGGGTTCCATCGGCCGCTACAGGCACTCTTAGGCAAATTGCGCCGACAGGGTCGGTTGGTCCGAAGGAACTGTGGTCCAATTATAGGTTTTCACCAGCGAAACGCCCTCGGAGGGACTTTGAAACCTATTCTGAAATCTGCTAAGTTAGCCAACGTCTGCTACGACATCCGCGGCCCCATCATGGACCGTGCCCGCCAGATGGAGGAAGAGGGGCAGAAGATCATCAAGCTCAATATCGGCAATCTGGCCGTGTTCGGCTTTGACGCGCCCGAGGAAATTCAGCAGGACATGATTCGCAACCTGCCCAATTCCGCAGGCTACTCCGACAGCAAGGGCATCTTTGCGGCGCGCAAGGCGGTGATGCACAGCACCCAGCAGCAGGGGATCAAGGGCGTGACGCTGGAAGACATCTATCTTGGCAACGGCGCCAGCGAGCTCATCGTCATGGCCACCAATGCCTTGCTCGACGACGGCGACGAACTGCTGCTGCCCGCGCCTGACTACCCCTTGTGGACGGCGGCCGTGAGTCTGTCTGGTGCCACGCCGGTGCACTATCTGTGCGATGAAGCCTGCGGCTGGATGCCCGACCTGAACGACATCGCCGCGAAGATCACGCCGCGCACCAAGGGCATCGTCGTCATCAACCCGAACAATCCCACGGGCGCGCTGTATTCGGATGACTTGCTCAAGGCCATCGTCGTGATGGCACGCGAGCACAACCTGGTGATCTTCGCCGACGAGGTCTACGACAAGGTGTTGTATGACGGCGTGCAGCACACGCCGATCGCCTCGTTGAGCGAAGACGTGTTGACACTGACCTTCAACAGCCTGTCCAAGAGCCACCGCTCCTGCGGCTACCGGGCCGGCTGGATGGTCGTCACCGGGGACAAGAAGGCGGCGCGCGACTACATCGAAGGCCTGAACATGCTCTCCAACATGCGGCTGTGCGCGAATGTGCCGGGCCAATGGGCGATTCAGACGGCGCTGGGTGGCTATCAGAGCATCAACGAACTCGTGGGCGAGGGCGGTCGCTTGCGCAAACAGCGCGACCTGGCCTACGAGCTGATCACGGCCATTCCCGGCGTGAGTTGCGTCAAGCCCACGGCCGCGCTCTACATGTTCCCCAAGCTCGACCCCAAGGTCTATCCGATCCAGGACGACCAGCAGTTCTTTTTGGAGCTGCTGGAGGAGACCAAGGTCATGCTGGTGCAGGGAACGGGCTTCAACTGGCCCACGCCTGACCACTTTCGCATCGTCTTCCTGCCACACGAGGACGAGTTGCGTGAAGCCATTGGGCGCATGGCCAAGTTCTTCGAACATTACCGAAAACGCCATGGCGCAACGGTGTGAGATGGCGGTCGCGCTGCGGGGCGTCGCGTCGGTGTGGCGCCGCTCGTGCATGACGGCTTGGGTGGGTGCGGCGCTGGGTGCCGCCGCTGCCCCACCCGCCAGCCTGCTGCACAAGGATTGGGAACTGCAGTGCGACAACACGCGCACCTGTCGCGCGGCGGGCTACGCGCCTGAAGACACGGCGGACGGCCCGGTCTCGCTCAAGATCACGCGTGCGGCAGGCGCGGCGACGCCAATTCAAATGGAACTGCGGCTGGAAGCTGAAGATGGCGTCACCGGCACGGCGCGCATGCAGGTGGGTTCGTTGCGACTCACGGACTTGCCCTTGTCAGCCCCCGACGGCGGCGCCGCAAAACAGTTCAGTGCGTTGCAGACGCAGGCGGCTTTGACTGCCTTTTTCAAGGCCGACTTGGCGCTGTTTCAGGTGGGCTCGCAGCGCTGGACGCTGTCACTGGCGGGGCTGAATGCGGTCTTGCTGAAAATGGACGAAGCACAGGGGCGTTTGGGCACACCCGGCGCGCTGATTCGCAAAGGCACACGCAGCGAAGCCGAGGTGCTGGCGCCACTGCCGGTGCCGCAGATTCGTGCCGTCGTGCCGGTTTCGACAAGGCCATTGAGCAACGCAATCACCCAGGCGCTGCTCAAGGCCGTCCCCAAGTCCGACTACGAATACTGCAGCAGCAGCGAACTTCAGGCCAAGGCCTATCGGCTGACGCAACACCTGTTGCTGCTCACCCAAACGTGTGAGATGGGTGCGTACAACCAAACGGAACTGCTCTGGCTGGCGCCGGACAACGCCCCCTATCTCCCGCGCTTGCTGCAAGCCAGTGGCGAATTCGACCCGGCCACCGGTGCCGCGCATTACGGCATGAAGGGGCGTGGCCTGGGTGACTGTTGGCATACTCAGACATGGCGCTTCAGCGGCCAGGGATTCACCCTGGCTGATGAAGGCGTTGATGGCGCATGCCGTGGTTTTGTGGGTGGTGCGTGGCAGTTGCCCGTCCACGTAAGCCGGGTGATCGAGCCTGCAGGCGTGAAGACACAAAAATAGGAAAAATGAAATCATGAAACCGATTCAAGTAGGCCTTCTGGGCATTGGCACCGTGGGCAGCGGCGTGTTCAACGTATTGCAGCGCAATCAACAGGAGATTCGCCGCCGTGCCGGTCGCGGCATTGAGATCAGCATGGTGGCTGACCTGGATGTGGCGCGGGCCCGGTCGCTGGTCGCAGCGGATACCAAGGTCGTGAACGACGCGCGCGCCGTCATCGCCAATCCCGACATTGACATCGTGATCGAACTGATCGGCGGCTATGGCATCGCGCGCAAGCTGGTGCTCGAGGCCATCGAAGCCGGCAAGCATGTGGTCACGGCCAACAAGGCCTTGCTGGCCGTGCATGGCACGGAAATTTTTGCGGCGGCGCATAAGAAGGGTGTGATGGTCGCCTTTGAAGCCGCTGTGGCCGGTGGTATCCCGATCATCAAGGCGCTGCGCGAGGGCTTGACGGCCAATCGCATCCAGTGGGTGGCGGGCATCATCAATGGCACGACCAATTTCATCCTGAGCGAGATGCGCGACAAGGGCCTGGACTTTGCGGCAGCGCTCAAGGACGCACAGGCGCTGGGCTACGCCGAAGCCGATCCGACCTTCGACATCGAGGGGGTGGACGCGGCGCACAAGGTCACGCTGATGTCGGCCATCGCCTTTGGCATTCCGGTGCAGTTCGACAAGGCCTATGTCGAAGGCATCAGCCAATTGGCGGCGCAGGACATTCGCTATGCCGAGCAGCTGGGCTACCGCATCAAGCTGTTGGGCATCACCAAGCAGACGGCCAAGGGCATCGAGCTGCGCGTGCATCCCAGCCTGGTGCCGGCCAAGCGCCTCATCGCCAACGTCGAAGGCGCAATGAACGCCGTGATGGTGCAGGGTGACGCCGTGGGCACGACGCTGTACTACGGCAAGGGCGCGGGCTCCGAGCCGACCGCCAGCGCCGTCATCGCCGACCTGGTGGACATCACGCGGCTGCACACCGCCGACGCCGAGCACCGCGTGCCGCACCTGGCCTTCCAGCCCGACGCCATGAGCGAAGCGCCGGTGCTGGCCATGGGCGAGGTGGTGACGAGCTACTACCTGCGGCTGCGCGTGGCCGATCAGGCCGGCGTGCTGGCCAAGGTCACGGGCATTCTGGCGCAGGCCGACATCAGCATCGACGCCGTGCTGCAGCGCGAAGCGGACGAGGTCGGCGGTGAGGGCTCCACCCAAACCGACGTCATCATCCTGACGCACGACTGCGTCGAAGCCCGCATGAACGCGGCGCTGGCCCAGATGCAGGCGCTGCCCACGGTGCTCGCGCCCATCGTGCGCATCCGCAAGGAAGAGCTCGCCTGATGCGCTACTTCTCCACCCGCGGCCATCCCGAACGCCGTCGCTTTTGCGAAATCCTGCTCGAAGGACTGGCGCCCGACGGCGGCCTGTACTTGCCCGAAAGCTACCCGCAAGTGGACGCCGATACCCTGGCGCGCTGGCGCTTGGTGTACCGCGACAGCGGCTACGCCGACCTGGCGTTCGAGGTGCTGTCGCTCTACATCGACGACATCCCGGCGGAGGATTTGCGCGCGATTTGCCGCAAGACCTACACGCAGGCGGTTTTTGGCTCGAAGGAAATCGTTCCGCTCAAGCCGCTGCAAGCCGGTCTGTACCTTGAAGCTCTGTCCAACGGCCCGACGCTGGCCTTCAAGGACATGGCGATGCAGTTGCTGGGCAACTTGTTCGAGTACGAACTGGCGCGGCGCGGCGAGGAGCTCAATATCCTGGGCGCGACCAGCGGCGACACCGGCAGCGCGGCCGAATATGCCATGCGCGGCAAGAAGGGCGTGCGCGTCTTCATGACCTCGCCCTATGGCCGCATGAGCCCGTTCCAGCAGGCACAGATGTTCAGCCTGATGGACGAGAACATCCATAACATCGCCGTGGACGGCGTGTTCGACGACTGCCAGGATCTGGTGAAAGCCGTGTCCAACGATCTCGCGTTCAAGCGCCAGTACCAAATCGGCACCGTCAACTCCATCAACTGGGCGCGCCTCATGGCGCAGGTGGTGTACTACTTCGCCGGCTACTTCCAGGCAACAAGCCCTCACCCTCGGGGAGATGGAACAGACGCAACCGACTTGGGCTTAACCCCTCTTTCTATGGAACAGGGCGGGGCTGAGGGTGGCCTTGCTCAGAAGGTCAGTTTTGCCGTGCCCTCGGGCAACTTCGGCAACGTCTGCGCCGGCCATGTGGCGCGCATGATGGGCTTGCCCGTGGTGCAGTTGGTGGTGGCGACGAACGAGAACGATGTGCTCGACGAGTTCTTTCGCACCGGTGTCTATCGCGTGCGCAGCAGCGCCGACACGCATGAGACCTCGAGCCCGTCCATGGACATTTCCAAGGCGTCCAACTTCGAGCGCTTCGTGTTCGACCTGTTGGGGCGGGATGCGGCCAAGACCCAGGATCTGTTTGGCGCGCGCTTGAGCCAACAGGGCTTTTTTGATTTGAGCGCCGACCCGGCCTTCAAGGACGCGGCGCAGCGCTACGGTTTCGTCAGCGGCACCAGCTGCCACGCCGACCGTCTGGCGAGCATGCGGCAGACCTATGACGATTGGGGTCTGATGATCGACACCCACACGGCCGACGGCCTGAAAGTGGCGCGCGAGCATCTGCAGCCGGGGGTTCCGATGATCGTGCTGGAAACGGCGCTGCCGATCAAGTTTGCCCAGACCATCGTCGAGGCGCTAGGCCGTGAGCCGGACCGGCCTGCGCGCTTCGTCGGCATCGAAGCCCTGCCCAAGCGCGTCACGCGCATGGCGGCCGACGTGGCGCAGATCAAGACCTACATCACCGAGCACTGCCAGTGAAGCGCGGCGATCCATCGGGCAAGGCAAGCGGGGGCTGTCCATGAACGTGGTGGGCATTGCGGGCTATTCGGGGTCGGGCAAGACGACGCTCGTGGAGCAGCTCATTCCGGCGCTGAAACGCCGTGGCCTGCGCGTCTCCGTGGTGAAGCACGCACACCATCATTTCGATATTGATCAGGTCGGCAAGGACACCTGGCGGCACCGCGAGGCGGGCGCTTTCGAGGTCGTGGTGGCGTCGGACAAGCGGCTCGCGCTGATGCGCGAATTCGAACGCCCGGGCGCGCTTTCGGCCCACCATTTGATTGCCGAGCTGTACGCGCAGGTGGATTGGGTCATCGTCGAAGGATTCAAGCAAAGCGATCTGCTCAAGATCGAGGTCTGGCGCCACGCCAGCGGCAAACCGGCGCGCTACCCGGACGATGACTTCGTCGTGGCCATCGCCACCGACAGTCCCCAGGCGCTGCCGGAATCGACCGAACGTCCGGTGCTGGACTTGAACGACGCCGAAGCGGTTGCCGTGTGGCTGCTAAGTCAGGGCGAGCGCTTTGACTACAAGGCCGAGCTCTACCTATGAAACCGACCCGCCCGCCGTTGAAATCCCTGGACGAGGCCTTGGCGGAACTGCTGGCGCAGGCGCTGCCGCTGCCGGGGTCGGTCGAACTCGACACCTTCGACGCCGACGGTCGGGTGCTGGCGCAGGATCTGAGATCCGAGCTGCAGGTGCCGCCGCAGGACAACAGTTCCATGGATGGCTACGCCTTGTGTTGCGCCGACCTCGACAGCGCAGGCGGGGTGCTCACGGTGACGCAGCGCATTCCTGCTGGCAGTACGGGCCTTGCCCTGGAGCGCGGCTGCGCGGCGCGCATCTTCACCGGGGCACCGATTCCCGCCGGCGCCGACGCGGTGGTGATGCAGGAAGACTGCGAAGCCTTTTGCTCGACTGGGGCGACGGGCGCAACGGGCGCGCTGGACCAGGTGCGCATTCTGGTCCGACCTCAGCCCGGTCAGTGGATCCGCCGCGCCGGTGAAGACGTGCGCCGCGGCGCGGTCGTTTTGCACGCCGGCACACGCCTGACAGCGGCCGCTCTGGGCTTGGCCGCGAGCATCGGTCTGGACCGCCTGGTGCTGGCGCGAGCCCCGCGCGTGGCCTTGTTTTCTACCGGCGACGAACTCGTCATGCCGGGCGCCATTGCACCCCAACAGATGCGACCGGGCGCGATCTACAACTCGAACCGCTTCTTTCTGCGCGCCCTGCTGAAGCGCCTGGGCTGCGAGGTCAGCGACTACGGCATCGTGCCGGATCAGCGCGCGGCCACGGAGCAAGCGCTGCGTGATGCGTCCCGCAGTCACGATTTGATTCTCACCAGCGGCGGCGTCTCGGTCGGCGAGGAAGACCATATCAAACCGGCGGTGCAGGCGCTGGGCGAGCTCAATCTGTGGCAGATCGCGATCAAGCCGGGCAAGCCCTTTGCCTATGGCCGGGTCGGGACGACACATTTCATCGGGCTGCCGGGCAACCCGGTTTCCAGCTACATCACCTTCTTGCTGCTGGTGCGTCCGTTTTTGCTCAAGCTGCAGGGCGTGCGCGCGCTGCAGACTCAGGCGCAGACCTTGCCGGCCCACTTCGATTGGCCGCGGGCCGACCCGCGACGCGAATTTCTGCGCGTGCGGCGCAACGCTGCAGGCGGGCTGGAGCTGTTTGCCAATCAGAGCTCGGGCGTCTTGACCTCGGCCGTCTGGGGCGACGGGCTGGTTGATAATCCGCCCGGACGGCGCATCGCGCAAGGCGATGCGGTCCAGTTCATTTCTTTTGCGGAGTTCTTGGCATGAAGGTCACGCTCAGGTATTTCGCCTCGATCCGCGAGGCCATGGGCGCCTCCAGCGAGGTGCTGGAGACGAACGCCGCCACGCTGGGCGAGCTGCGCGACGACCTGCTGTCGCGCCAGGGCGCGCACACCCAGGCGCTGGCGCGCGGCAAGGCGGTGCGCCTGGCCTTGAACCAGGTCATGAGCGACGAGTCGGCGCTGCTGCTCGATGGCTGCGAGGTGGCGTTCTTTCCACCGGTGACGGGGGGCTGAAGATGGGCCACCGGGTCTCGATTCAGAGCCAAGACTTTGACCTGAGCCAGGAGCTGCAGACGCTGCGCCTGGGCGACCAGCGCGTGGGCGCGGTCTGCAGCTTCATCGGCACGGTGCGTGACCGCAGCCCCGGCCAGGCGGGCAGCATCCGCAGCATGGAGTTGGAGCACTACCCGGGCATGACCGAAAAGGCGATCGATGCCATGATCGACCTGGCCATGGCCCGCTTTGACATCTTTGGCGCGCGCGTCGTGCACCGCGTCGGTGTGCTGCAGCCGCTGGACCAGATCGTGCTGGTGGCGGTGACATCGGCCCACCGGGGCGAGAGCTTCCAGGCCTGCGAATTTCTGATGGACTACCTCAAGACCCAGGCGCCTTTTTGGAAGAAGGAGCAAACGCCTCAGGGCGCGCGCTGGGTCGATGCGCGGGTCAGCGACGATCAGGCGCTGGCGCGCTGGGGCATCAAGGCAGCCAACGGCTGACTGGCTGGGCGTCGGCCGGGCCCTGCGCTTGCCGCGACGGCTGGAAAGGGCTTATTGCAAGTAGCGCGTCCCGGCCGCGCCATGACCCTCGTCGGCGCTCCCCGGGTGCGAGCCATCCTGCGCCGCGCCGGACAAGTTCCACTGGGCTTTCACCAGCGCGGCTTGCAGCAGGTGGACCAAGCCGTGCAACATGGCCGACTCCATCGCCACCTGAAATCCGCGCGGCTCCTGCTGCTGCGGCAGACGCTCCTCAAAACCGATCTGCAGTTGGCCCTGGTCTTGCACGCTCAGGTTCATTTGCGTCACCACCAGGGGCTCCGAGCCCAGCGGCAGCTTGGCGGACTCGTCCTTGAACGGCGTGGCGAAGTCGGACTGCTCCAGCACCTCGGCGCGCCGGAGGTCGGTCAGCATGCGCCGCGAGGCTTCGCTGCGGTCGGACAAAGGGGTCTTTCTGGACTCCAGGTGGCCCACCGATTCCTGCAGCGGCTCCCACACCCGCGACAGCATGCGCCGCGTCAGCCACAGGCGCAGTTCCTCTTCGGCGCTGGTGTTGAAGCGCACCAAGATGCGGTCGTGCTCATCCACGTAGGTGACGGAAAGTTGGCGAATGTCCATGTTGATTATTCTAGACCTGTGCCCGTGCACTTGAAATGCGCGGGATGGGCCTTAGCTGCAAAGCAGATTGGAGAACCGCGATGCGTATGGAAAAACTCACCACCAAGTTTCAGGAAGCCCTGAGCGAGGCACAGACCTTGGC
>CAIMSP010000097.1 GCA_903844215.1 uncultured beta proteobacterium
AGGCATCGAGCAGCGCCTCGCGCATGGCGCTGGTGAAGTCGGCCATCGGCAAGCCTTCAGCAAACAGCCGGCCGTTGACGTAGGGAAAGGCCGCCACCTGCTCGTCCAGCGCCTTGCTGCGCCGGGCGCCGTCGGTGTTGAGCACCTGAAACAATTGCCCGAGCCGCGCGCCCAGGTCCGAGCCGTCGCTGGCGGTGCGCTCTTCGATGAAGGTGCGAAACGACTGCGCGGGCTGAAAGATGCCGGTGTCGTCGGCAAACAGGCAAAACAGCAGCCGCACCAGCAGCACCTCCAGCGGATGGCCGGTGTAGCCCGACGCTTTGAGCGCGTCGTGCAAGCGCCCCATGCGCTCGGCGGCCTTGATGTTGACGGGGTCCTGCGGCTTGATCTGCAGCGCCTTGTAGCCCGCGAGATAGCCAAAGAGCCGGATGTGCTTGTGCAAGTCCTTGAGCGCAAACTCGATCGTCTCGCCGCTGGCGAGCTTGTGCACGCGAAAGCGCGCAAAGTCGCACAGCACCACAAGCTGCGGCAAGTCGCGCTCGGCAATGCCGGGGAAGTAGGACAGCGCCTGCGTCAGCGCCGCGTCCAGATTCTTGCCGCGCGACTTCTGCTCCACCAGCAACATGCCCGGCCAGAACAGATCGACAAAGCCATCGGTGCGCGCCTTGGCGCCGGGCAGCTTCTTGACCGCATGCTCGAACGTGGCGACGCGCTTGTCGGTGATGCCGAAGATTTCAAAGAAGTCGATCCAGAACGGCTTGCCCTGGCTGTCCTCATTGGCCGCGTCCGCCCAAGTGCGGCTGAACGTCAGCGCGCGGGATTTGATTTCGTTCCAGGATAGGGGTATGAGGTCAGTCGTTGATGGCGATCGTCACGGGAAGGTAGAGCGAGTCGATTGCCTCGCTGTGTGAGATTTTCATGGCGCGCCTTGACCAACCGGCATCCAAACCCGAATGCAACGCGCCTGCCCCCGTAGGAAAAGCCAAGTCCTCACCCCATGACCTCCATGACTTTGGACTTTGCACGGGGCTGGCAAAACATGGCAAAAGTTACTTCAGCTCATCAGCCAGGGTTTGCACAGCGTCTATCAAAGTGGGCAGTGCGGTTTGAGCAATATTCCAGACAGTGCTCACGTTGACCGTGGCGTCGCCGTGGATGAGTTGGTTTCGGAAAGCCACGATCTGCGACAGGTCTGGAATGCGGGCGGCCAAAGCTGCGTCCACCTTGGTAAGCTGGTTGAGCGCTTCACCAATGACTTCAAACTTGCGTTCCACGGCGGCCTGTGTCATCGGGCTATTGGCGTAGGCCGCAGCGTCCAGTCCTGCCGTGAACGATTGAATCGCCAACGCAGCCTCACGTGCATCCCACAGGAAGGCGCGCGGGTCACGCTGCATAAATGGCTTCACGGTGGCGGTTGATGCTGGCCAGCACATATGGGTTGCGCACGGCACCGGGTTCGACCAGGTCGACGCCACGTCCAAGCAAAGCCTCCAGCGCAGCTTTGGCACCGAAGAAGCTGTCCAGCCCCGGTTGCACGTCCGCAGCAAACTCGACCAAAAAGTCAGCGTCGCTGCTCTCGGCGTTGAAATCGTCTGCCCGCGCGGCAGAGCCAAACACCTCTAAGCGGCGAATGCGGTAGCGCTGACAGATGGCGGAAATGCCTGCGCGGTGTTGGGCGATGGCGGGGTGCATGGGCTGGAGTTTAACGGCGTTGGTCGTCTATGCGTTTGCGCGACACCATCCCGTCAAAGAGCGCGTACTTAACCGCCTGTGCGAGACATGCTGTTCATTTTGGGTTTGACGGTCGGAACCGTCAGGCCAAAAGCAGCTGCCATCTTTTGGGCCTGCTTGGCCGATTTCTCCAACGCCTGTTGCAAGGCCTTGGGCGAGGGTGTCAGGCGGCTTGGCTGAGTTTTTGCAGTTGGTTCCATGTGCTGTGCTCGGTGACGATGTTTGCTTGCAGGCCTGGCAACAGGCACGGCCTGACTCGGACTCGCCGACCAAACCCGACCCCTAACTCTCGCATCGACACGTGCTGACGCACCTTGGGGAACAAGGCGGCCGCGATGCTGACTGACGAGGATGAAGCCATTGTTTTCGTACCCACAATGGGTTCTATCGCACGCCTGTGAGCCCACGCACTTGTTCAGACCAGATTGAAGCCCTCTCGAATTGCTTGCACTTTATCGGATAAATGCTATCATTTAAAGGATGAACAGCAAGCACAGAAAGACCCTTGCGATGGTGTTTGATGACCCTGTCAATGGGAACATTGATTGGGTGCGGATTGAGGCCTTGTTGGTGGCGCTCGGGTGTCGCGTGATTGAGGGGCCCGGATCGGCGGTGACTTTTGAACACCTTGGCCGCAGGGCCAATTTTCACCGACCGCACCCCGGAAAAGAGGCCCTTCGGTACCGCGTCAAGGCGGTGCGGGAATTTCTGGAAAAGATCGGAGCAAGAGCATGAACAACATGAGCTACAAAGGCTATACGGCGCGAATGGAGTTTGACGCCGAGGACAAAATCATTGTCGGTCGGGTGCTCGACATCGACGACATCATCACGTTTCACGGCGCGTCCGTTGCGGAATTCGAGGCCGCTTTGCACGCGGCGGTGGATGGCTATATCGCCGCGTGTGAGCAGCTCGGACAGTCTGCTGAAAAGCCCGCCAGTGGGCGTCTGATGCTGCGCGTCAAACCGGAGGTTCATGCCGCTGCCGTCAAGGCCAGCGCGCGTAGCGGTCAAAGCCTGAATAAGTGGGCTGAACAGGCCCTGATGCAGGCCGCGCACGGCTGAAGACAGCGCGCGGGTCACGCTGCATCAATGGCTTCACGGTGGCGGTTGATATTGGCCAGCACGTAGGGGTTGCGCACGGCAGCGCCGGTCCAACTCTGGGTAGGTCATTTCAACCCCTGCGCTGCGAGCCGTTTTTGAGCCTGTGTGGCTGCTTGCTTCAGGGCCAAAGCAAGCTTGCCATGTGCGGTCGCAGGCTGGCGGCCGACGCGGTTCGTTAATGTGCGAGGTGTTTTAGATTCATCCATTTCATCGGACCTCTGCAACAAAATGAGGCGTGCGGCGCTGTGGACATCGGGCTGGGACGCAGATGAATGGCGACGCATCAGGCCGCCTTCTTCAATGAAAGCTTGACGGTATAGCCCAATTTCGCCGCCACATTCACGAGCGCATCCAGGGTGAATTTATATGTGCGATTTTTGATGAGATCGTTCATGCGCGGCTGCGTGATACCTGCGCGCTGGGCTGCTTCGGCTTCAGGGAAGCCCAAGTCACGAAAGAGGTTGCTGCTTCCTGCGAATGTCAGCAGTTCACTCGTCATGCCGCCTTCCTGAACTCAAGCGGCATCAAGCCTTCTTTTTTGCGTCGAGCAACACGATTTCGACAATAGTCCCATCGGCGGCATAGCTGATGTGGGTCCGCCAGTCAGGCGACACTTCGCGCACGATGGGTTGGTCTGACAATCGAACGTGCAGGATGTCGTCCTTCTCTGAGTCGTGGCATTGCACGGCCAGATTGTTGACATCCACGCGGTGGCTGGCCTGCTGCACATCAATGCCGACCAGTGCGCCGCTGGCGTCGAAGTCAAGCACCACGCCATCGGCGACTTCGACCGAGTCCACTGAGGCGAGCGCGGCCAAGTGGATGTAGAGCGAGTCGCTTGCTTTGTCGTGTGAAATATTCATGGCCAGAATATCAATCAAGCCGAATTTAATCGCAATGCTTAGCAGCGCTTCAGGCAGGCCAGTACACCTTACGCAGCGGAATCAGCCGCTGCATGTCAATGTCCATTTTTTCGTAATGCTCCAACAACGACTTCATATGCCTTTAGCCCTTCCTTCACGAGGTTCCATGTCTGTCAAACTGGCACTTGACGTCACATATTGAGACTTCAAACGATGGCGCCGTTTGCGCGGTTGCTGTCTTCAGACTGCCGGGTTGCGGACCGCAGCGCCAGTCCAGCTCTGCGTAGGTAATTTCAACCCCTGCGCTTCGAGCTGCTTGTGAGCCTGTGTTGATGCTTGCTTCAGGGCTAACGCCACCTTGCCGTGCGCGGTCGCAGGCTGGCGGTCGGCGCGGCTCTTTACTGTGCGAGGTGTTTTAGATTGAGCCATTTGTCTGTGTCCTCTACGTAGGTGCGGCGCGCTGTTCCGCGGGCGATGGGCCTGAGTGTGCCAGATGCGTTGTCCAACACCGTCCAGCGGTCGGCCAAGGGCAGGTACAACTCAAACAGATTGTGCAGACTGCGCTGAAATCGTCGCTCGACATCGGCCTGCGGTATGTTGTGCCCTCCGAGCTTGACGCGCAGCGCCACTCGGTTGACGGCAAGCACGGCGCTGGGCAACGCCACGTAGAAGACCTGAACGGTGTAGCCCTGCGCTTTGCAGTTGGTCAGAAACAGTGCGAAGCTGCGACTGGACAGAGTGGACTCAAACGCAAAGTTCACCTTGGCCGCAGCCAACTCGTGGAGCCGCTTGAGCATGATGCGGCCCGCTTCAAACGACACGGTCTCAGGCGCGTAGGCGGACAGCCCAACCGCTATCTGGTCCGCATTGACAAACTCCAGAATACCCAGCGCCTGCTTGAGCAAATACGGCGCAGCGGTGGACTTGCCCGCACCATTCGGCCCAGCAATCACCACGATGGTGGGCTGCTTGGGCTTGGTGGAGGGGGTGGTCTTCATTTCCCCCAACTGTCCTTCAACCCCACCGCCCGGTTGAACACCAGCTTGCCCGCCGCGTGGTCCTTGCGGTCCGCCACGAAGTAGCCATGCCGCTCAAACTGAAACTTGTCGTCTGCCTTGGCTGTGGCCAGTGACGGCTCGACATAGGCGGTGACGGTCTTTAATGAGTCGGGGTTCAGGCTTTCGATGAAGTCTTTGCCGCCGGCGTCGGGCTGGGCGTCGGTGAACAAGCGGTCGTACAGGCGCACTTCGGCCGGGATGCCGTCGGCCACGGCGACCCAGGTGATGACGCCCTTGACCTTGACGGAGTCGCTGCCCGGGGTGCCGCTCTTGGTGTCGGGGATGAGCATGGCGTGCACTTCGGTGATGCGGCCTGCGGCGTCTTTGGCGCAGCCGCTGCATTCGATCACGTGACCGTATTTCAGGCGCGTCTTGCTACCCGCAAGCGTGGCACCGCTTGCGTCCACGCGCGGAGGGAACAGTCGGAAGAAGCCCTTTGGCGGCGTCTCTTCGAAGTCGCTGCGCTCGATCCAGACTTCCTTGCCGATCTTGAAGTGGCGCTTGCCCAGCTCGGGCAGGTGCGGGTGCACGGGCGCGGAGCAGTCGTCCAGATAGCGCCCATCCACAGCGGCTTGACCGCTGTTTTCCATGACAGCGTCCCAATTCGTCAGCACGAGCTTGACCGGATCCAGCACCGCCATGGCGCGCGGGGCGCTGACGTCCAGGGTTTCGCGCAAGCAACCCTCGAGCGTGCTGTAGTCGATCCAGGAGTCGCTCTTGGTGACGCCGATGCGCTCGGCAAACAACTGGATCGCCTCGGGCGTGTAGCCGCGCCGGCGCAGGCCCACGATCGTCGGCATGCGCGGGTCGTCCCAGCCGCTCACGCGCTTGTCGTACACCAGCGCGGCGAGCTTGCGCTTGCTGGTGATGACGTAGGTGAGGTTCAGGCGCGCAAACTCGTACTGATGCGGGTGCGGTTGTGCCAACAGGCCGCCCACGACCCGCCCGTCGGGTAGTGTCGTCATCTCGCACAAACGGTCCAACAGCCAGTCATAAAACGGGCGCTGGTCTTCAAACTCCAGCGTGCAGATGCTGTGCGTGATCTGCTCCAGCGCGTCCTCGATCGGGTGCGCAAAGGTGTACATCGGGTAGATGCACCACTTGTCGCCGGTGTTGTGGTGCGTGGCGCGGCGGATGCGGTAGATGGCCGGATCGCGCAGATTGATGTTCGGGCTGGCCATGTCGATTTTGGAGCGCAGCACCATCGAGCCATCTTCGTGCGCGCCGCCCTGCATCTCGCGAAACCGCGCCAGGTTCTCGGCCGGCGTGCGGGCGCGGAACGGGCTGTCCACGCCGGGCTTGCCAAAGTCGCCGCGGTTCTCGCGCATGGCTTCGGCGCTTTGCTCGTCCACATAGGCGTGGCCGGCCTCGACCAGGTACTCGGCGGCGCGGTACATGAAGTCGAAGTAGTCGCTGGCCTGGTAGAGGTGGCTGGTGCCATTGGCGTTCCAGTCAAAGCCCAGCCACTGCACCGTGTCCTTGATGGCGTTGACGTACTCCAGGTCTTCCTTCTCGGGATTCGTGTCGTCAAAGCGCAGGTGGCACACACCGCCATAGTCGCGCGCCAGGCCGAAGTTCAGGCAGATGCTTTTGGCGTGGCCCACGTGCAGGTAGCCGTTGGGCTCGGGCGGAAAGCGCGTGCGGATCTTGGCCGGGTCGCTCGGGCCAGCGGCGTGGTGCGCGGCGTCGCCCGGGCTGCCGGCCCATTGGCGCGACGCATAGGTGCCGTCGGCCAGGTCGTGCTCGATGATCTGGCGCAGGAAGTTGCTCGGCTTGGTGGCGGGGGTGTCCGTGGTCGTGGGGGTGATGGCGCTCATGGACGCGATTTTAGGCGGCGCGCTTGCCCGGCAGGTCAAGCTCGGGCAAACCCGGTCACAGAAACGTCACCATTCGTTCATATACTGCGCCGATGTCATCCATCCAGCTCGTCGGCGTGTCCAAGGATTGGGGCGGCACCAAGGCGCTTGAAGCCATCCACCTCACGATAGAACCCGGCAGCTTTTGCGTGCTGCTCGGGCCGTCGGGCTGCGGCAAATCGACCACGCTGCGCATCATGGCCGGGCTCGAATCCGCCAGCGCCGGCCAGGTGCTGGTCGATGGCCGCGACGTGACGAACGAGCCGCCGGCGCGGCGCGGCATCGCCATGGTGTTCCAGAATTACGCGCTGTTTCCACATCTGAGCGTGGCCGACAACATCACGTTCGGCCTGTCGGTGCGCAAGGTCGAGGCCACCGAAGCGGCGCGGCGATTGAAGTCCACGGCGGAACTGCTGGGCTTGCAAGACCTGCTGGCGCGCAAACCCTCACAGCTCTCCGGCGGACAGCAACAGCGCGTGGCGCTGGGCCGGGCGCTGGTGGCGCAGGCCAAGGTCTGTTTGATGGACGAGCCGCTCTCCAACCTCGATGCGCAACTGCGCCAGGACATGCGGCGCGAGCTGCGCGAGTTGCAGCAGCGCCTGGGTCTGACCGTGGTGTACGTCACGCACGACCAGACCGAAGCCATGAGCATGGCCGACCAGGTGGTGCTGCTGAACCAGGGACGCATCGAGCAGAACGCCGCGCCGCGCGTGCTGTACGCCAGCCCCGCCAGCACCTTTGCCGCGCGCTTCATCGGCACGCCCGCCATGAACCTGCTGCGCCTGGAGGGCGGCCACATCGCCGGCAGCCAGGTGGCGGTGCAACACCCCGGTGCGCTGCTGGGCGTGCGGCCCGAAGCGGTGACGCTGGGCGGCCACATTCCGGCCACGGTGCAGAGCCTGGAATACCTGGGCGCCGACCTGGTGCTGCGCTGCGCCGTGGGCTCCGAAGTCATCACCGTGCGCGCCGACGGCCAGTGCGATCTGGGCGCAGGCGCGCAGGTCATGCTGCATTGGCCGGCGCAGGCCGAACACTTTTTCGATTCACAGGGCAACCGAGTCCACTAACCACCACCAACCGCAGCAGGAGAGCCGCATGCAAAAGAGAACCTTCAACCAGATCATCATCGCGTCCACCCTCGGCCTGGGCAGCATGGGCGCGATGGCGCAGGCGCCCACCGACGTGTCCTTCTTTTACCCGGTCGCCGTGGGCGGCACCATCGCCAAGTACATCGACGATCTGGCGGCCGAGTTCACAAAAGAAAACCCCGGCATCAAGCTCACGCCGATCTACGCCGGCAGCTACCAGGACACCATCGTCAAAGCCCTCACGGCGCACAAGTCGGGCACGCCGCCGGTCACCTCGGTGCTGCTGTCCACCGACATGTTCACGCTGATCGACGAAGACGCCATCGTGCCCATCGACAACTTCGTCAAGACGGCCGACGACAAGGCCTGGCTGGGCGGCTTCTACAAGGCCTTCATGGCCAACAGCCAGACCGGCGGCAAGACCTGGGGCGTGCCGTTCCAGCGCTCCACCATCGTGCTCTACTACAACAAGGAGCTGCTCAAGGCGGCGGGCCTGGACGCCAACCGGGGCCCGGCCACCTGGGCCGAGATGGCCGACTACGCGAAGAAGCTCACCAAGAAAGACGCATCCGGCAAGGTCACGCAATACGGCGTGCAGATTCCGTCCAGCGGCTTCCCCTACTGGCTGTTCCAGGCGCTGGCCGTGGAGAACGACGCCATCCTGGCCAACGACGCGGGCAACGCGGTGAAGTTCGACGACCCCAAGGTGGTCGAGGCGCTGCAATACTGGGTCGATCTGGGCAAGCAGGGCGTGCACCCCACGGGCGTGGTCGAATGGGGCACGACGCCCAAGGACTTCTTCGAGAAGAAGGTCGCCATGATGTGGACCACCACCGGCAACCTCACCAACGTGAAGAACAACGCCAAGTTTGATTTCGGCGTGGCCATGCTGCCTGCCGGCAAGCGCAAGGGCTCGCCCACCGGCGGCGGCAACTTCTACATCTTCAAGAAGTCCACGCCGACGCAACAGGAAGCCGCGTTCAAGTTCATCAAGTGGGTGACGCAGCCCGAGCGCGCCGCGCGCTGGAGCATCGAGACCGGCTACGTCGCCGTGTCGCCCGCGGCCTACGCCACGGAGGCGCTGCGCAAATATGGCAGCGAGTTCGCGCCCGCTTTGGTGGCGCGCGATCAACTGCCGTTCTCCGTGGCCGAGTTTTCCACGCACGACAACCAGCGCGTGACCAAGGCGCTGAACGACGGACTGCAGGCCGCCCTCACCGGCACCAAGACCCCCGCCGCCGCCATGGCCGACGCGCAAAAGGAAGCCGAGCGCATTTTGAGAAGCTACAAGTAAGCCCGTTGGCCAACATGTTGGGCGTTTGCGCTTGCCCCTCACCCCCGCCCTCGAGTACGGGGGCGAGGGAGTTTGGCAGGCCCCTGCGCCCGCTTGCGAAAGCGCGGCAGTGGCTCCCTCGCCCGCTTGCGGGAGAGGGCAGGGGTGAGGGTGAATTCGCATGAATTCCACAAGCACCGGCACACGCGCGCTGCACGCCTATTTGCTGCTGTTGCCGGCGCTGGTGTTGCTGGTGGCGTTCACGCATTACCCGGCTGTTGCCACGCTGATCGACAGCTTTTACTCCACGCCCCGAGGCGGTCGCCCCGGCGTGTGGGTGGGGCTGGAGAACTACCAGATGATGGTGGGCGACCCGGTGTTCTGGAAAGCCGCGAGCAACAACCTGTGGTTCGCGCTGGCGACGATTCCCTTCTCCATCGGCCTGGCGCTGGTGATGGCGCTGTGGGTCAACGAGCGCATCGCCGGGCGCGGCTTTCTGCGCATGGCCTACTTCACGCCCACGGTGCTGCCGATGATTGCCGTGGCCAACATCTGGCTGTTTTTTTACACGCCGGGCTACGGCTTGCTGGAGCAGATCACCGGCTTCTTCGGTCTGCCCTCGCACAACTGGCTGGGCGACCAAAGCACCGCGCTGGGCGCGATCACGCTGGTGGCGATCTGGAAAGAGGCCGGCTTCTTCATGATCTTCTACCTGGCCGCGCTGCAAAGTTTGAGCCCGAGCCTGCGCGAGGCCGCCGCGATTGAGGGCGCGTCGCGCTGGTATTTCTTTCGCCGCGTGCAGTGGCCGCTGCTCATGCCCACGACGCTGTTCGTGATGATCAATGCCGTGATCAACGCCGTGCGCATGGTGGACCACGTGGTGGTGCTCACGCGCGGCGGGCCCGACAACGCCTCCACGCTGCTGCTGTACCACCTGTACGAAGTGGGCTTCAAGTTCTGGGACACGGCCTACGCCGCGGCCCTCACGGTGGTGCTGCTGGCGGTGCTGGCCAGCGTGGCGCTGCTCCAGTTCTTCGTGCTCGACCGCAAGCTGCACTACCAATGAAGTCAAGCACGACACGCCTGGTGTACAACGACCCGGGGCGCCTCGACACCCTCGCCGCCTGGCTGCTGGCGCTGCTGTGGATTCTGCCGCTGGTCTATACCGTGTGGACCGCCTTTCACCCGAGCGAGTATTCCACGCGCTTCGAGCTGCTGGCGCCGCTCACGCTGGACAACTTCTCGCGCGCCTGGGAGGCCGCGCCGTTTGCGCGCTATTTCTTCAACACCACGCTGCTGGTGACGCTGATCCTGTGCAGCCAGTTGCTGCTCAGCACGCTCGCGGCCTATGCCTTTGCGCGCTACGAATTTCCCGGCAAGGGCCTGCTGTTTGCGCTGGTGCTGGTGCAGTTGATGGTCATGCCCGACATCCTGCTGGTGGAGAACTACAAGACCATGGCGCGCCTGGGCCTGGTGGACACGCTGCTGGCCGTGGGCCTGCCCTACTTCGCCTCGGCCTTCGCCATCTTCCTGCTGCGCCAGACCTTCCTCGGCATCCCCAAGGAGCTGGTGGAGGCGGCGCGCGTGGAGGGGGCCAGCGCGCTGCAGATTCTGTGGCGCGTCTATGTGCCGCTGGCCAAGCCGGTGTACACCGCCTTCGCGCTGGTGTCGGTGAGCTTTCACTGGAACAATTTTCTCTGGCCGGTGATCATCACCAACAGCGTGACTTCGCGCCCGCTCACGGTGGGACTGCAGGTGTTCTCCTCCACCGATCAGGGCGTGGACTGGTCCATCATCACCGCCGCCACGCTCATGACCTCGGCGCCGCTGCTCATCGCCTTCTTGCTGTTTCAACGCCAGTTCGTGCAGAGCTTCATGCGCGCCGGCATCAAATGAGATTGACCCCATGAAACTCATCACCTGGAACGTGCAATGGTTCTGCGGCCTGGACGGCGTGGTCAGCGTGGAGCGCGTGCTGAGCGAGGCCCGCGCCATGGCCGACTTCGACGTGCTGTGCCTGCAGGAGGTGGCGCTCAACTACCCACGGCTCGCAGGCGACGCCGGCTTTGATCAGGTCGAGCGCGTGCGCCAACTGCTGCCCGGTTTCGAGGTGTTCTTTGGCGCGGCCGTGGATGAGCTCGGAGCCGACGGGCAACGCCAGCGCTTTGGCAACCTGATTGCCACGCGTCTGCCGGTGGCCCAGGTGCAGCACCACGCCCTGCCCTATCCGGCCGACGCCGGTGTCAGCTCCATGCCGCGCAGCTGCACCAGCGCCACGCTGCTCACGGCCGGCGGGCCGCTGCGCGTCATGACCACGCACCTGGAATATTTTTCCAAACCCCAGCGCCTGGCGCAGGCGAACGCCTTGCGCGAGCTGCACGCCCAGGCCTGCGCCCAGGCGGCGCAGCCACCCCGCAGCGACCACAGCGGCGGACCGTTTCAAAGCAAGCCGCACACGCCCAGCGCCTTGCTGTGCGGCGACTTCAACTTCGCACCCAACGCGCCCGAGTACGCCTGCGTGCAGCAACCGCAGGCCGACGCCACGCCCTTAGTGGACGCCTGGCGCGTGCTGCGCGGCGCGGCGCCGCACGACCCGAGCTTTCACGTCTTTGATAAGCGCTACAGCCCCGAGCCCGTGTGCTGCGACTTCGTGTTTGCCAGCGCCGACCTGCAGCCACGCCTGAAGCACATCGAGGTCAACAGCCAAACCCGCGCCTCCGACCACCAGCCGGTGCTGCTTGAATTGAGTTGATTCTGGCGCTGCAAAGCCGTGCCGCGCAGCGACGCGGTTTCACCGAGGCGCTCGATGCGAAGCGGCCCTGAGCTTATTTGTTAGAGTGTGGCACCTTGCGCGGCCAATTTGACAAGTCGTTCAATATCCGACGCAGGCTTTTAAGGAGATTGACTTGACGATCAACCGCAACAGCTACCTGCCCTTGTTATTCACCGGGCTTTTGTCGCTTGTGGGCTGCGCCCACCAAGAGGAGTCGCGAACCCTGGCAATTCAAAAAGTGGAAACAGCCAGCCAGGCCTATAACGGCCAGCGTGTTTCCATGTCGCTGGGCAAGTTTGAAAACCGTTCCTCCTTCATGCGCGGCGTGTTCTCGGACAATGTCGATCGCCTGGGCGGTCAAGCGCAGACGATTTTGATCACGCACTTGCAGCAATCGAACCGCTTCAGCGTGTTGGACCGCAGCAATATGACGGAAATCAAAGAAGAAGCCGCACTGCAAAAGAAGGCGCAGACACTCAAGGGTGCGGCCTTCGTCGTCACCGGTGACGTTTCCGAATTTGGTCGCAGGGACGTCGGCGACAAGCAGTTGTTTGGCATTCTGGGACGCGGCAAGACACAAATTGCCTACGCCAAGGTGAACCTGAACATCGTGAATTCACTGACATCGGAAGTCGTGTTCTCGTCCCAGGGCGCGGGCGAATTCAGCCTGTCTGAACGCGAAGTCATCGGTTTCGGCGGCACCGCAGGCTACGACTCGACGCTCAACGGCAAGGTTCTGGAACTCGCCATTCGCGACGCCGTGAATCACCTGGTCCAGGGCATCGACAGCGGCGCATGGCGTCCTGCTCCTTGAACCTGCGCCCCTTAACTCACGGAGAACGCATGTTCACATTTCGATCCAACACGGCCTTGCTGCTGCTCGCCTGCGCGGCACTGGGCGGCTGCGCCGCCAAACCATCGGCCACGCTGTACCAGTGGCAGGGCTATCAGAGTCACGTGGACGCTTACTTCCGGGGCGACAAGTTGAGCCCGGATGCGCAAACCCAACTCATGGAAGAAGACCTGCGCAAGATACGGGCCAGCGGCGGCACGGTGCCACCGGGTTTCAACGCTCACCTGGGTCTGCTGTACGGGCAGCAGGGCAAGCCGGATCAGTTTGCCCTGCAGATCCAGGCCGAAAAGAAGCAATACCCGGAATCTGAAACATTCATGGATTTCCTGCTGCGCAATTTCAATAAACAAAAGGCGACGCCATGAATTTCAAACGACTCTTCGCTCTCATGGGCGTGGTCATGGCGCTCGTCGTCATGACCGGATGCGCAACCAAACGTGCGCCTTTTGACTACACGGACTACAAGGCCAGCCGGCCACGCTCGATCCTGGTGCTGCCGCCGGTGAACAACTCGCCGGAAGTGCAAGCGACATACAGCATGCTGTCGTTTGCCACCGTGCCGCTGGCCGAAGCCGGTTACTACATCTTGCCCGTGACCTTGGTGGCTGAAGCCTTCAAGGAAAATGGCATGACGCAGCCAACCGACATGCACGCCACGCCGGCCGACAAGTTGCAGAAGATCTTTGGCGCGGATGCGGCGCTGTACATCAACATCACGAAGTACGGCACGACGTATCAGGTCATCGCCAGCGCCACGGTCGTTTCGGCCGAGGCCAGGCTGGTCGATTTGAAGACCGGCAAGCTGCTGTGGACCGGTGCCGCCACGGCCTCCAGCGAGGAAGGGCAAAGCCAGTCGCAAGGCGGCTTGGCGGGTCTGTTGATCACGGCCATCGTCAAGCAAATCATGGCAACGACCACGGACCAAGGCCACCGGATTGCCGCCGTGACCAGCGCGCGCCTGCTGTCTCCTGGCACGCCCAACGGTGTGCTGTACGGCCCGCGCTCGCCGAACTACGGCAAAGACTGAGCCGCAGCCCTGTTCAGCATCGGGGGGCGGGGCGCGCTGGCAAGCGCGCCCCGCCCCCCGATTTCGTGGTGCCCGGGAACATCCGACGCCACGGTTTGCCGCACCGTTGGCACAGGGCGGCTTCATTTCACGCGGATGGAGCGGCGTTTCGCGCCGCTCCATGGCATTTCATCTCAGACCGGCTGCGCACTCCCACCCGCTTGAATAAAGTTCGCTTCGTCAGCAACCTATTCAACGTTCACAGGAGTCTTTCATGCAAGCTATGCGCACTTTCAAAATGGGCCGTCGCGCCGCCACCGCCATCGCCTCATTGCTGCTCGCCAGCAGCGTCTGGGCCGCGCCCGAGGCGCAGTTTCAACCGGCGTTCGAGCTGTTCATGCAGGCCAACAGCGGCAATGAATCGGCCATCGACAAATCCGTTGAGGCCTTCGCCGTCCTGCTCAAGGCCGAGCCGGGCAATCTCGTGCTGATGGCCTATGAAGGTGCGGCCACGTCGATGCGGGCCAACACCACGATGCTGCCCTGGAAGAAGATGAGCTACGCCGAAGACGGCATGGCCATGCTCGACAAGGCGCTGGCGCTGCTGAATGCGAGCCACGACGCGGTGCTGCAGCACGGCGTGCCGGCCGCGCTGGAAGTGCGCTTCGTTGCCGCCAACACCTTCCTCGCGGTGCCCGGCTTCATGAACCGGGGCGCGCGCGGCGCCAAGCTGCTGGGCGAGGTGGTGGCCAGCCCGCTGCTGAACCTGGCGTCGCTGGGTTTCCGGGGCGACGTGTGGATGAAGTCCGCCAGCGTCGCCCTCAATGACAAGCATCTGGACGAGGCGCGCAAATACCTGAATCGGGTGATCCAGGCGAACGCGCCACAGGCCGAGGCAGCGCGCGCCCAACTCGCCAAGCTGCCATCATGAACGCCTCCGGTTCCAACGCCGTCGTCGAGCTGCACGGCGTGCACAAGACCTACCGTCTGGGCGAGCACGTCATCCCCGCGCTGCAGGGCGTGGACCTGGCCGTGCAGCGCGGCGAGCTGCTGGCGCTCACCGGCCCTTCGGGCAGCGGCAAGAGCACCATCCTGAACCTGTGCGGCCTCATCGACACGCCCGATTCGGGTGACATTGTTTTGAGCGGCCAAAGGGTCAACGGCCTGGACGAGATCGGACGCACGCTGCTGCGCCGCGACGCGCTGGGCTTTGTGTTCCAGAACTTCAACCTGGTGCCGGTGATGACCGTGGCCGAGAACGTGGACTACCCGCTGTTCATCGCCGGTGTCCCCGCCGCAGAACGGCGCGCGCGCGTGGCGGCGCAACTCAAGGCCGTGGGTCTGCTGGAGCACGCCCAGCACCGCCCCGACGCGCTCTCCGGCGGTCAGCGCCAGCGCGTGGCGATTGCCCGTGCGCTGGTGAAGCGACCGCGCCTGGTGATCGCCGACGAACCCACGGCCAGCCTGGACTCGCACACCGCCGACCAGGTGCTGGACCTGATGCGCGAACTCGGCCACGCCGAGGGCGCCGCCTTTGTCATTGCCACCCACGACAGCCGTTTGACCAACCGCTGCGACCGCGTGCTGGCGCTATTGGATGGGAGATTGATATGAACATGATGTGGCTCAAATTCGCGCTGCTCAACACGCTGCGGAATCGGCGCAGGTCACTCGTGACGGTGTCCATCGCGGCGCTGGGCACGGCGGGCATTTTGCTGGCGGGGGGCTTTGCCCTGTTCACCTACGAGGCGCTGGCCGAAGCGGCGGCGCGCGACTCCGGGCATCTGGTCATGGGCCAGCCCGAGCAGTTCAGCAAGGACGAAGAAACACCTTTGCAACATGGCCTGGAGCATGCGGACGCACTGCGCACCCAACTGCTGGCCGACCCGGCGGTGCGCGCCGTGTTGCCGCGCGTCGAGTTCAGCGGCCTGATCAGCAACGGCGACAAATCGGTGGTGATGATCGGCCTGGGCGTGGAGCCCGACAGCGAGTTTTCGGTGAAGGGGCCGTTCCTCACGATCAAGGACGGCGAGGTGTTGGGCGGCGGCGCGACGGAGCCGGAAGTGATGCTCGGTGAGGCCTTGGCACGCAACCTGAAAGCCAAGCCCGGCAGCAGCCTGACGCTGCTGGCCAGCACCACCGATGGCGCGCTCAATGCCATGGACGTGCGTGTCAAAGCGGTGTTCGCCACCGGCACGCCGGAGATCGACAAGCGTCTGGTTTACACCGACATCGGAACCGCGCAAAAACTGCTGAACACGAAGAAGGTGTCGCGCCTGGGGATCTTTTTGGCGCGCATGGAACAGACGCTGCCTAGCCAGGCGCGCCTGGCCAGCGCCTATCCCAAACTCACGCTGCAGACCTGGGAGGACCAGGCCTTTTTCTACAAGTCGGTGCGCGACCTGTACAACCGCATCTTTGGCGCCTTAGGCATCATCATCGGCGTGATCGTGGTCTTCGTCGTGACCAATGCCATGTCCATGGCCATCATCGAGCGCACCCGCGAGATCGGCACGCTGCGCGCCCTGGGCACGCTGCCGGGCCAGTTGCTGCGCACGCTCTCGCTCGAAGGCATGGTGCTGGGGGGTGTCGGTGCGCTGGCGGGCTCGGCGATCGCGCTGGCGGTGTCGGTCTTCCTGTACATCGTGCCCGTGGAGATGCCGCCACCGCCAGGGCGCTCGGTGGGCTACCCGCTGAACATCAGCATCGACCCGCTGATGTACCTGGTGACCATCGCCAGCATGATCGCCCTGACCATGGGCGCCTGCGCCTGGGTGGCACGAAGAACGGTGCATATGGCCGTCGTAGACGCATTGGCACATACATGAGACCGTGCAGGACCGACGTAGGTCGGGTTAGCCCACGGGGCGTAACCCGACAACTTCCTGCCAACCTGAACCATGTCGGGTCACGCTGCGCTGACCCGAGCTACAACTTCACGCCCTCGCCCCCGTACCCGGGGGAGAGGGCGGGGGTGAGGGGGAAGCACCGGCAGGCGAACATCAACCAGACCAAGGAATGACATGAAATTGCTGCAAAAAATTCTCATCGCCGCCCTCGCCTTCACGGCACTTTGCGCCCAGGCCCAGGACGTGGCTGCGCTGCTCAAGGCGACGGACAAGTTCCGCATGAGCGCGGAGAACCTGCAGGTGGAGACCCAGATCAATGTGCTCAACGCCGACGGCACGCCCGACAAGGAGCGCCGCTACAAGGTCTTTGCCCAGGCCAAGCGCCAGTCGCTGGTGCTGATGCAAAGCCCGGCCGAAAAGGGCCAGAAGGTGCTGATGCTGGCGGACGATTTCTGGCTGCTCATGCCCGAGAGCCAGCGCCCCTTGCGCATCACGCCGATGCAAAAACTGCTGGGCGACGCCTCCACCGGCGACATCGCCACCATGAGCTGGGCCGAGGACTACAGCGGCAAGCTGGTGGGCGAGGAGCCCTGCGACCCGGCAGAGTCCAGCGCCGCGAAGCCGGCCTGTCTGCACCTGAGCCTGGCCGCCTTGCGCAAGGGCGTGACCTATCAGCGCATTGAGCTGTGGATGGGCAAGACGCGGCACGAGCCGGTGCGTGCCGACCTGTATGTGCTGTCGGACAAGCTGGCCAAGCAGGCGCGCTTCATCATGGACAAGCCCAATGCCCCGACCATGGTGATCGAGATGGTGCTGTCCGACCAGGTGAGCAACCACAAGACCACGCACGTGCGCTACCTGAGCCGCAAGGAGCGGGTGGTGCCGCAGGAGTGGCTCAACCCGATGTTTCTGGTGCGCAACCCGCCATTGGATTGAAGCATGCGACACCTGACTTGGGGCGCGGTCGCCCTGTTGATCAGCGGTGCGGCGGCGGCGCAGACCGAAGGCGCGACGCCCCCCCTCAGCGGCCAGGTCCGGCTGCAATGGGACCAGCGCCAGGCGAATAGCGCCGGCCCGCTGGCTGCGGCCGACAAGCTGGCGCCCGGCACCGTGGCCCTGCCCGGCGACGGCGCCACGCTGGCGACCGAGTTGCGCAGCAGCGGCAAGGGCTGGAACGCCAGCGCCACGCTGCAGCAGCAAACCCAGCCGGGTGTGGCCACCCAGAGCCGGGCCTGGTTCAACGAACTGGTGGCCACGCACGACGCCGGCGCCTGGCAGTTCAGCGCCGGCAAAAAGATCGTGGCCTGGGATGTGGGCTACGCCTTTCGGCCCAACGATGTGGTGCAGCAGGAGACACGCCGCACGCTGGTCAGCTCGCTCGATGAAGGTCGCGCCGTGCTGATGGCCGAGCACTTTGACGCCGACACCGCCTGGTCCTGGGTCTGGGTGAACCCGACCAAGGCCCATGCTCAAACCGGCGCCCAGGAGCCGGCGTTGGCGGCGCGCGTGTACCAGCGCCAGGGCAGCGTGGACTGGCACGGCTTTGCACGCCTGGGCGCTCATACGGGCGCCAGCGCCGGCGCAGCCCTGGCCTGGGTTGCCAGCGACGCGCTGGAGTTGCACGCCTCGGCGCGCTGGATGGAACGCGCCGACACGCTGGCGCTCCACAGCGCCGCCACCGGTCTGGTCCACACCGACCCTTGGGGCACGGCGAGCGTGGCGCATCCGGTGCAGGCGCTGATCGGCGGCACCTGGACCCATGAGAGCCAGCTCAGCGTGCTGGCCGAAGCCTGGTGGGATGGCACGGCCCTGTCCAACAGCCAGTGGAATTCCTGGGCCGCGCGCAACGCGCTGCTGACCCGTTGGCCCACTCTGGGTGCGCCGGCCAGCGCGGCCGCCGGCAATCTGGCCTGGCAGTCGGGCGCTTTCAACGCCTCGGGCAGCCTGCGCCGCAGCAATCTGTACCTGCGGGCAAGTTGGGATATCGATGCCTGGCAGCCCACGCTGGACCTGCTGTACACCCCGGCGGACGGTGGCCGCACGCACACCGCCGCGCTGCTGTGGAAGGGCGACCGCGTGCAGTTCCAGGGCGGCGCGCGTGTCTATGGCGGGCCGGCCAACGCGCTGCTGGCGCAGTTGCCGACGCGCCGCCAGGCCTACCTGATGGGGGTCTGGTCGTTCTAAGTTTCCGATTGATGCAGTTGTTTACAAGGCTTTGCCTGGCATGGCGCGGATCCGTCGATTGATGTGTTGAAATCCCCCTCACCCCGCCCTCCCGCCACAGCGGGCGAGGGAGCGCCGGCAACACCCTGGCTTTGAGCGCCACCTTACTTCGGAAACGACACGCATGAAACGCAAACTGCTTTGGTTAGTTCTGGCCTTCGCCCTGGCGGCACAAGGCGCGGTACCGAGCGCGGCCACGCCCTATGCGATCGAACTCAAACCGGAGCAGCAGGAGGCTCAAGCGGCGCACCTGACGGCCGAATTGCTGTCGCGCTACCACTACAAGGCGCAGCCGCTGAATGAGGCGCTTTCGGGGAAAATTTTCGACCAGTACCTCAAGACCCTGGACCCGGAAAAGCTGTTCTTCATCCAGTCCGACGTGGACCGCCTGTCGCTGCACCGCAACCGCCTGGGCGACGCCATCCTCAAGGAGGATCTGACCGCGCCCTTTGCCATCTTCAACCTGTACGAACAGCGCGCCGTCGAACGTTTTGTTGACGCCCGCGCCTTGCTGCAGCAGGGCTTTGATTTTGCGGCCGTGGAAAGCTACCAGTACGCGCGCGACAAGCAGGCCTGGGCCACGAGCGACGAGCAGGTGCGCGAGCTCTGGCGCAAGCGCGTGAAGAACGACTGGCTGCGCCTCAAGCTGGCCGGCAAGGACGACAAGGGCATCGCCGACACGCTGGACAAGCGCTACGAAAATTTCCTCAAACGCATCGCCCGCACCAAGAGCACGGACGCGTTTCAAACCTATATGAACGCCTACACCATGGCGCTCGAGCCGCACACCAACTACATGGGCCCCAGGGCGGCCGAGGACTTCAGCATTTCGATGCGGCTCTCGCTGGTGGGCATCGGCGCCGTGCTGTCCGAGGTGAACGAGTACACGACCATTCGCGAGTTGGTCACCGGCGGGCCTGCCAGTCTGTCAAACCAGCTCAAGGTCGGCGACCGCGTCGTGGGCGTGGCCCAGGGCGAGGACGGCGTCATGACCGATGTGCTGGGTTGGCGCCTGGACGACACCGTGGCGCTGATTCGTGGCGCCAAGGACTCGGTCGTGCGCCTGGACGTGATCCCGGCCGACGCCGGACCCGACGGCCAGCACAAGCTGATTTCGCTGGTGCGCAAGACCATCACGCTGCAGGAGCAGTCGGCCAAATCGAGCGTGCACACGACCAGCGACGGCGGCGTCACGCGGCGCATCGGCGTGATCGCCCTGCCCTCGTTCTACGAAGATTTTGCCGCCCGACAACGCGGCGCGGCCGACTACAAAAGCGCCACCCGCGATGTGCTCAAGCTGCTGGAGGCCTTGAAGAAAGACAAGGTGGACGGCGTGCTGGTGGATCTGCGCAACAACGGCGGCGGCTCCCTGGTGGAAGCGGTCGAACTCACCGGCCTGTTCGTGGGCAAGGGCCCGGTGGTGCAACAGCGCAATGCCAAGGGCGAGATCTCGGTGGAGCGCGACCCACGGGCCGGCATCGTCTGGGACGGGCCGCTGGGCGTGCTGATCAACCGGGGTTCGGCCTCGGCGTCGGAGATCTTTGCCGCCGCCATCCAGGACTATGGGCGCGGCCTGATCCTGGGCGAGCCCAGTTTTGGCAAGGGCACGGTGCAGACCATGGTCAACCTCGATCAAATCGTGAAGAACGACAAGCCGCTGCTGGGCGAAGTGAAGATGACGGTGGCGCAGTTCTTTCGCGTCAACGGCGGCACCACGCAACTGCGCGGCGTCGTGCCCGACATCGCCTTCCTCGAGTCTTCAGACCCTGCGGAATTTGGCGAGTCGAGCTTTGCCAACGCCCTGCCCTGGACGCAGATCCGCGCCGCCAACTATGCGCCGCTGGGCCAACTCGACGCCGTCTTGCCGCTGCTGGCCACGCGGCACGCGGCGCGCGTGAAGAACGACCGGGACTTTGGCTACCTGCAGGAAGACATTGCGCGTTTCCAGCTCGCGCGCAAGAAGAACCTGGTGTCGCTGAACGAGGCCGAACGGCGCAAGGAACGCGAGGAGCAGGAGGCGCGCGTGGCGGCGCGCGAACTCGCGGCCAACGCCGGCACGCTCACGCCGCAAGAGGGCGCGGCGCGGGCCGCAGCCGCGGCCGTGGGACGGGCCCGCAGCGACGATGGGCTGCAGGCCAACGAGCGCAATCTGGTGCACGAACTGGCCAGCGAAAAAGCGGCCAAAGACGCCAAGGACGTGCTGCTGCTCGAAGCCGTGCACATCCTCAGCGACGAAGTGGCGGCGTTGCAAAACGGCCTCGAGATCGCCGCCAGCGCCAAGCCGGCGCCAGTGCTGATGCCGATGCCGATGCCGAATTAGCGCGGCGCAAACGGCGGGCGCGGGCCGGCGTGGCGGGCGAAGAAAGCACAGGTGGCTCCTTCCACTATGATGGCTTATCAAATTGCATTGCATGATGACTCCGACCCACACCCCACCCACCGAGCGCAAGTTCACACTGGCGAAACGGATTTATGGACCGCGCGTCGTCGGCATGTTGTTGTCGGCCGTCTGCGTGGGCGGCGCACTGCTGGGCGTTCAGTCGTCGCCCTGGGTTTGGCTTGTGATGCTGTGCAACGGCATCGTCTGGCCGCACCTCGCCTACCGCTGGGCCAGCGCGCAGGCCGACCCGAATGCGGCGGAGGAACGGCATTGCCTGTTCGATTCAGCCATGGCCGGGTTCTGGTTCGCCACCATGCACTTTCAAGTTCTGCCCGGCCTGACCCTGCTGGCCATGCCGACCATGAATGCAGCGGGCGTGGGTGGGCGCGGGCTGCTGCTCAGGAGCCTGCTGGCCAGCGCTGCGGGCAGCGTCGTAGGCGGCTGGTTCTGGGGCTGGCAGTTCAACCCGAGCCCGAGCCTCACGGCGCAACTCCTGTGCGCGCCCCTGATGCTGCTGTACCCGATCCTGTTCGGCTCCAACATGTACCAAATGCTTCGGCATCTGGACCGCCAGCGCGAGGCCTTGCGCTACTTGAGCGAACGCGACGGCCTGACCGGCGTTTACAGCCGGCGCTTTTTCGAGCAGCGCATCACGCAGGAGTTCGACAGCTTTCAGCGCCACGGCAAGACGGTCGCGCTGGTGATGGTGGACATTGACGATCTCAAGCTGATCAACGATTCCCATGGCCACACCGTGGGCGACGAACTGATTCGCCAAGTGGGCAAAGTGCTGCTCGAACAGGCCCGCCGGGCGGACGTGGTGGCGCGCTTTGGCGGCGACGAATTTGTGCTGCTGCTGCCGTTCACGGGCAGCGACGAAGCGCTGGAATTTGTGCGGCGCGTGCAGGCCGCCTTCGCCCTCCTAGCCCACGACGACGCGCGCTTTGCGCGCAGCGGCATGAGCTTTGGCATTGCCCTGGCGCAGGCCGACATGGAACACCACGAACACTGGATCGCCAAGGCCGATGCCGCACTCTACCGCGTCAAGTCGCGCCAACGCGGGTCGGTGGAAGTGGCCCAGGCGCCATCCGCTGCGGTGGCGCTGGCTTAGGCGCCTCAGGACGCAGCGCACAAACCCTGCACCGCCTGCGCCAGCGACGCGCGGGCCTGCTCGATGATCTGGGTTTTCCAGGCGTCGGTGTCGGTGTAGAAAACGTCCAGCAATTCCTGTTTGATGGCCTGCGCCTGTGACTGCGGTGCCTGCGGGTGCAGCGTGAGCCACTGCTCGGCGCGCAGCGCCGGGATCACGCGCTCCATCGGCACCGTGCCATATTCCAGCGCGATGCCGGTGTACTCGGCCTGCGGGCATTCCTCGTAGATCGCGTTCCACATCAGACCGGTGAGCAGGGCCGAGCTGGAGGTGCCGTCGTAGATCGAGGTCACGGGCGTGGCGCCTGCGCTGCCCCACCAGGCGCGGGCGCGCGCCAGCGCCACCGGGTCGTCGCGGCAGGCACAGATGCGCTCGCCCAGGCCGCTCGGGCCCAGGCCCGTGTGCAGGTCGATCCAGGCGATGCGGCTGGCCTTGGAACCGTAGTCGCGCAGCACCTGGCGCAGTGTGAGGTTGCTCCAGGTCGGCTCGGTTCCGCCAAAGAACAGGCCCTGGGGAAACTCGTGCTGGCCCGAGGTCACTGCGGCCTGGAACGCCTTCATGCCGATGCGCTCGATCTGGGCGTCAATGGCGGCCTGATTTTCCGCGCTTGGCGGCCACACCTCGGGCAGCAGCAGCGCCTGCAATTCGGCGTAGGCGGGCTTGGCCGGCAGCGCTTGGCTGAAGTCCTGAAAGTTGCGGTTGATGTCCACGTTTTCGTGCGTCACGCGCCGGATGTGCGAGAAGCCGTAGGGGTTGAGCGCGTGGATGTAGAGCACGGCCACGCCCGCCGCAGCGGCCTGGGCGCGCCAGGCGGCGTCGCGCAAGGCGAACACCTGCACACCGCTGCCGCAAAAGCCCTCGGCGCCGTGGCAGGCGCTGCTCACGATGAGCAAGCGATCGGCATCTGCGGGCCCATCCAGCGCCAGGTCCATGGCCAGCGTTTCACCGTCGCGTCCGGCCAGCGGATGCAGATGCGACTGAATGCGCGCCCCCACCGCCGTGGCCGCCTGCAGAAATTTGGCGCGGGCGCGGGCGTAGCTGGGGGAAAAGGAATCGGTGATGTTCATAGGCTGAATGTGAAAAAACGAACGTTCATGCTGCGGGCACGCCTTGCGCACCAGGCATGAAAGTGAGGTGGGTGAGCGCTCCACCATACACGAAGCGCCCGCAGCACGGTCTTGCGTGACCGGGCCTACATCGCCTTGAACAGATGGGCGTACAGCCGGCTCACGGCCAGCCGCTCCGGGCGCGAGCGCAGGCTCAGGCTGAGCTTGCCGGCTTCGTCGCGCAGCACCGCTTCGATCGCGCTGGCGCGCACCACCGTGCCACGGTGGATTTGCCAGAAGGCTTGGCCATCGAGTTGCGGCAGCAAGTCCTTCAGCGGTGTGCGGATCAGATACTCCTGGTCGGCCGTGAGCACGCGCAGGTATTTGTCGGCCGCTTCAAAGTACAGCACCTCGGCCAGCGGCACCATGCGTATCGTTGTTCCAGCGGCCGTGCTGCTGCTCGCCTGAAGCAACTGCAGCGGCGCGACGGCGCTGGCCGGGCCCGCCGCTCCCAACAAGCCGCGCAGTTGCGCCAGCGTCAATTCGAGCTGCGCCTGTGAAGCGCCACCGGCGCGTTGCGCCAAGGCCGCCTGCAGTTTGGCCACGGTCTTGGCCAGGCGTGCGGCTTGCACCGGTTTGAGCAAATAGTCCACGGCCTGGGCTTCAAACGCCTGCAGCGCGTACTGGTCGTAGGCCGTGGCAAACACCAGCGCCGGAAACGGCTTGGCGCTGGTGTCCCATTCGTCGGCCAACGCGGCCGCCGCGTCCAGGCCGCTCAGGCCCGGCATGCGGATGTCAAAGAACAGCACGTCCGGCGCCAGGCGCAAGGCGTGGGCCACGGCCGAGGCGCCGTCGCCCACCACGGCCAGCACGCGCAGTTCGGGCCAGGCCTGCGCCAACTCGGCCAGCAGCGCCTGCGCCAGCAAGGGCTCGTCTTCGGCGATCAGCGCGGTGGCTGCGGCATTCATGGTTTCAAGGGCAGGGTGATGCGCGCCAGGCTTCCGGCGGGCTCGTCGGCGAGCAGCTCCAGCGTCGCCGCGCCGCCATAGGCCGTGGCCAGGCGTTCGCGCACCTGGGTCAGGCCAAAGCCCGTTTCCTGTATCGGGCCATCGCCCAGGCCGACGCCGCTGTCGCTCACCACCAGCACCAAGCTATCGCCCGTGCGCTGCGCCTGCACCCGGATGCTGCCGCCGGCGACGCTGGGCTCCAGGCCATGTTTGATGCTGTTCTCCACCAGCGGCTGCAGCAGCAGCGGCGGCACGGCCAGCGCGCCGAGTTCGTCGGGCAGCTCCAGCGTGAAGCGCAGGCGCGGCCCCATGCGCACGGTCATCAGTTCCAGGTAATCGTGCAAGCGCTCGAACTCGGCGCTCAAGGGATGGCTGGTGGCGCGCGAGGCGCTGAGCGTGGCGCGCAGGTAGGCGATGAGCCGGTCCAGCATCTGCGTGGCGCGCGCCGGATCGGCGTTGATCAGCATGCGCAGATTCGCCAGCGTGTTGAACAACATGTGCGGCTCCAGTTGCGACTGCAGCAGCTTGAGCTGGGCCTCGGCCGCGTGGCCCTGGATCAGCGCCAGTTCGGACTGGTAGTAGGCGCTCTTGCCGCGCACGTAGTAGTGGTAGGAGATGACGCCGCCGATGGCAAAGGACATCAGGAACACCAGTGCCGCCGACTGTCCGTTGGCAAACATGCGCACCCAGCTTTGCTGGTGCGCGTAGGCGTCGCCGATCAGCGTTCCCAGCACGCTGCCCACGACGATGCCAAAGGCCACCAGTGCCAGCCCCTTCCAGCCACGCGGCCAGCCAATGGGCGAATCCCGGTCCACAAAAAAGCGGCCGTTGTCGATGATGAGCCAGATCGACAAGCCGATGGCCTGCGAATACACCCACTGCACGTCGAAATGAGCGTGCGGCGAACTGGCCCACAGCACCACCGCGATGAGCGTGTTGATGCCCAGGTTTTGCACGCCATGGTGCGCCAGGACGCGCCAGGAGAAGCGAGAGGCTTGGGTCAGATTCAAGGAGAACAGTCCGGTTGGGAAGATGGGGCCTTTGGGCAGATCAGGGCATCAAGTGTCGCTGAAAAAAGGCCGCCGCACGGCCCCACGGCGTCCAAGCCTGCGCGGGCGGCGTTGCAACGCGGCCCGACCCGCATGACTCAGGCGGCAAAGGGCGATGCACTGGCGCTCTGCGGCCGCAGCGCCAACTTCCACAGGCGCGCCGCACGCGCCACAAAGACGCCGCTGAAGGCGCCGTAGAGTGCGCTGAAGGAGGCGGCGAACGCCGGGTCGTGCGCCAGCGTGGGCTGCATCGCGGTGGCGACGCCGACAAAATATTTGATCAAAAAGAGGCCCAGGATCAGTGCCATTGGAACCCAGCTTCCAGGCAAGCTGAAGCGGCGGGCAGCGGCGTCGTAGCGGGTGCCGGGCGCCGGTGCGCGGCGCGCCAACAGCGCCAGCGTCAGCGCCGCCGCCGCCAGCCAGACCAGCAGCCACTGCGGGTCGGCGCCAAACACGCTCAGCGTGCCCGAGAGCGACAGGCCGACCATGACCAGCGGCAGGATCGTGATGCGTTTGAGCGAAGCGGTGCGCTTGACCGCCTGACTCAGGCCCAGCCCGAGCAAGGCGAGCAACAGCACCCAGACCCAGCGCGGCGTGTTGGAGAGAATTTGATTCAGCATGCTGACTTCCTTTGGCGTTCAGTGATGGGCGCACTGTGCCGCAGCGGCGCGGCGGCCGCCAGCGCCAGGCGACGAGACCGCTCGGCGGCGGCGCCAAACGACCGGGATGCAGCGCCAGTGGCGCATGCGCCTCGGGTAACATGCGCCACGGCAAGACCGGACGACAGGAGATTCGCGCATGCGCTGCCCTCAGTGTGGAAACGACAACATGGAACCGGCAAGCTCGTGCCAGGTTTGCCGTGCCGCGCTTGCCACCAACCCGGACTCTCCTCTGAGCCCCGAGCCCGGCGGCGCCGCCGACCAGCCACTGACCGCGATGCTCTACCAAGCATTGATCGGCCCGGTGCACACCGACTATTACCTGCAACACTTCGCCCGCTTTGACGCTGCGGGCAAGACCGCCCTCACCTGGCACTGGCCGGCCTTGTTTGCCACGCTGGGCTGGTTCGCGTTTCGCCGCATGTGGGCCGAGGCGCTGGCCTTTGCCGGGCTCGCACTGGCGGCCGGCCTGGCGCTGTTCGGCCTGCTGCCGCTGATCTACGGGGGCTCGCCGGTCTTGCTCTGGTCGGCGCTGGCGCTGTACCTGCTGGCGCTGGCGCTGCTGCCCGCGCTCTGGGCGAATGCCCTGTATTACCGGCACTGCAATCGGCGCGTGACGCTGGCGCTGCTGCAGGCGAGCGACATCCGCGAGACCTGCGCGCAACTCTCGATCCATTCCAGCCGCTGGCGGCGCACCGGGCTGGGGCTGGCCGTGGGCGGCGCGGTCTGGCTGCTGAACGGGGCCATCGTGGCGTGGCTGGTGAGCGCCAGCGGCGTGCTGGCAAGCAGCGCCCGCCCACCCGCAGCCGTTCAGGCGCGGCAAGGCCCGGTGCGCGCCGCCAGCGCCGTCGCGGCCCCGGCCACGCCCGCGAGCGCGGCGGCTGCGCCAGCGACCACGCCAGCGGCGAGTGCGCCGCGGATGAGCGCCTCCGCTCCCGCTCCTGCAGTCAGTGTGCCCAAGGCGGCCGCAGTGGCCGCCGTGAGCCCCAGCAAGACCGGCAAATTCATCGTCGCGGTGGGCCAATTCGCGCAGGAGAAGAATGCCAGTCGGGCCTACGACAAGCTGGAGGCGGCCGGACTGCCGGTGCACAGCAGCACGCTGCAGAGCGCCTCCGGCGTGCTGCTGCTGATCCGCGTCGGCCCCTACCAGAGCCTGGCGGACGCTCGGTTCGCGGCGCGGCAGATCCAGGCGCTCGAACTCCCCGCCGTGGTGCTCAAGCGCTAGCAGCCTGTCGCTCGCTACAATTGTTTTGCGTTCTCCCCCTTGCGCGTCGGTAGGGCAGGCACGATGCAGCAACGGTTCATTCTCCCTAAATCACGTTGACGGACACCCTTATGCAACCCACGGTCAAACCCCAGAACCCCAATTTTTCCTCCGGCCCCTGCAGCAAGCGCCCGGGCTACGACGTTGCCGCCCTGCAGCTCGACACGCTGGGCCGCTCGCACCGCTCGGCACTGGGCAAGAAGGCGCTGGGCCTGTGCTGCTCCGAGACGGCGCGCATCCTGGGCCTGCCCGAGGGCTACCGCGTGGCCGTGGTCGCAGGCTCCGACACCGGTGCGGTGGAGATGGCGCTGTGGTCGCTCCTGGGGCCGCGCGGCGTGGACGTGCTGGCATGGGAATCGTTCGGTTCCGGCTGGGTCACCGACATCGTCAAGCAACTCAAGCTGCCCAACGTGCGCAAGATGGAAGCGGCCTACGGCGAGATCTGCGATTTCAGCCAAGTCAACTTCGAGCACGACGTGGTCTTCACCTGGAACGGCACGACCTCGGGCGTGAAGGTCCCGAATGGCGACTGGATTCCCGCCGAGCGCGCCGGCCTGACCATTTGCGACGCCACCTCGGCCGTGTTCGCGATGGAACTGCCCTGGGACAAGCTCGACGTCATCACCTACTCCTGGCAAAAAGTGCTGGGTGGCGAAGGCGCGCACGGCATGCTGATCCTGAGCCCGCGCGCGGTTCAAAGGCTGGAGAGCTACACGCCGGCCTGGCCCATGCCCAAACTGTTTCGCATGACCTCGGGCGGCAAGCTCACCGAAGGCCTGTTCAAGGGCGAGACCATCAACACGCCGTCCATGCTGTGCGTGTCGGACTACCTGGACGCGCTCAAATGGGTGGACGACATCGGCGGCGTGCAGGCCACCATGGCGCGCAGCGAGGCCAATCTGAAGGTGCTTGCCGACTTCGTCGCCGACACCGACTGGATTGATCTTTTGGCCAAAGACCCGGCCACGCGCTCCAACACCAGCGTGTGCCTGACCCTGAAGCTCGCCGACGAGCAGGTCAAGAAGATGGCCAAGCTGCTCGAGTCCGAAGGGGTGGCCTACGACATCGGCGCCTACAAGGACGCGCCGGCCGGCCTGCGCATCTGGTGCGGCGCCACGATTGAGTCTGCCGACCTGCGGGCGCTGCTGCCCTGGCTGAGCTGGGCTTACGGCCAAGTCCAGGCCTGATGCGCCACCACGCCGAGCACCAAGCCATGTTCAAGGTTCGCACCTACAACCAGATTTCGGTCAAGGGACTGGAACAGTTTCCCCGCCAGCGCTACGAGGTCGGCAGCGACATCGGTCACCCCGATGCCTATTTGCTGCGCAGCCACAAGCTGCATGACCTGGCCGCTGCGCCCTCGCTGCTGGCCGTGGCCCGGGCCGGGGCCGGTGTGAACAATCTGCCGGTGGCCGACTACAGCCGACAAGGCATCGTGGTGTTCAACACGCCGGGCGCGAATGCGAATGCGGTCAAGGAACTGGTGCTGGCGGGCATGCTGCTGGCCACGCGCGGCATTCTTCCCGGATTGGCCTATGTGCAGACCCTCACCCACCTGAGCGATGCGGCCGAGATGTCGGCGCTGCTGGAGAAGGAAAAAGCGCGCTTTGCCGGGGGCGAACTCAAGGGCAAGACGCTGGGCATCGTCGGCCTGGGCGCCATCGGCTCCATGGTCGCCGACATGGCGCTGGCCCTGGGCATGAAAGTGCTCGGCTTCGATCCGGCACTGTCCATCGACGCCGCCTGGCGTTTGTCCAATGCCGTCACGCGCATGGAAAATCTGCCCGCGCTGCTGGCGCGCTCCGACTACATCAGCCTGCACGTTCCGGCCATGGACGCGACGCGCCACATGATCAACGAAGACGCGCTGGGTGCGGTGAAGCAGGGCGCGATCCTGTTGAACTTCGCGCGCGAAAGCATCGTCGATGCGGCGGCCGTGCTGCGCGCCCTGGACCAGGGCCGGCTGGGCCGCTACGTCTGCGACTTCCCCGAACCCGCGATGCTCGGACGCGCCGACATCATCGCCATGCCGCACATCGGCGCCAGCACCGAGGAGTCGGAAGAGAACTGCGCCGTGATGGCGGCGAATCAGCTCATCGACTACCTGGAAAACGGCAACATCGCGAACTCGGTGAACTTCCCCGCCGTGAGCATGGTGCGCGTTCCCGGCACCTCACGCATCACCTTCTCCAACGACAACGTCTCGGGCGTGCTGGGCAACGTGCTGTCCATCCTGGCCGAGCACCAGGTGAACGTGATCGACATGATGAACAAGAGCCGCGCCGAGCTGGCCTACAACATCATCGACGTTCAAGACGTGCCGCCTGCGGCCGTGCTGAGCGCGATCCAGGCCGCAGCGCATGTGATTCGCGCCCGCGTCGCCTGAAACCCCGCCTGCTCTTTCATTGCGGGCGACACCCGCTGCCAACTTCTTTTTTCTTCTGGGGATTCTGTGGATACTGCATTGCTCATCAAAGCCGCCATCATGGGCGTGGTCGAAGGTCTGACCGAATTTCTTCCGGTCTCCTCCACCGGGCATCTGATTCTGACCGGCGCGCTGCTGGGCTTCGACGACGACAAGTCCAAGGTGTTTGACATCGCGATCCAGTCCGGCGCCATCTTCGCCGTGATCCTGGTCTATTGGCAAAAGATCAGCGCCACCGTCCTGGCCCTGCCCACGCAGCCGCAGGCGCGCCGCTTTGCCCTGAATGTGTTCATCGGTTTCCTGCCTGCGGCCGTGCTGGGCCTGCTGATCTACAAGACCATCAAGACCCATCTGTTCAACGCCCCCGTGGTCGCAGCCGCCTTCATCGTCGGCGCCTTCATCATCCTGTGGGTGGAGAAGAAGGCCCGGCTCACAGCGCGCATCCAGAGCATCGACGACATGAGCCCGATGGACGCGTTCAAGGTGGGCCTGGTGCAGTGCCTGGGAATGATTCCGGGAACCAGCCGCAGCGGCGCCACCATCATCGGCGGCATGCTGCTCGGACTGAGCCGCCAGGTGGCCACGGAGTTCTCCTTCTTCCTTGCCATCCCCACACTCATCGGCGCCGGCGTGTACAGCCTGTACAAGGAGCGCGCGTTGCTCTCCATGGCCGATCTGCCGCTGTTTGGCGTGGGGCTGCTGGTGTCCTTCATCAGCGCCTGGCTGTGCATCCGCTGGCTGCTGCGCTATGTGGCCACGCACAGCTTCGTGTCGTTTGCCTATTACCGCATCGCCTTCGGCCTGGTGGTGCTGGGCACGGCCTGGAGCGGCACGGTGAAGTGGGTGGCCTGAGGACAGACAGCGCGCTGGCGCCAGTCCCGATTCGGTTTAAGCTTGCACCCCCAACCGCCCGATTGCGCCCCACCCATGAGTACCCTTCCCGGCCAGCGCGCCAGCGCGCCCCCCAAATCGCTCTCCGGCCTTGTGCCTTTCCTGCGGCCCTACCGCCTGCGCATCGGCATGGCGCTGGTCTTCCTGGTGCTGGCCGCAGCGGCCACGCTGGCGTTTCCGCTGGCGCTGCGCAGCCTGATCGACGGCGGCATGGCGCCCTCGGACAAGGGCGCGCAGGCCATGGCGCTGCGCGAGCATTTTCTCGAACTGTTCGCCGTGGCAACCGCGCTGGGCGTGTTTTCCGCCGCGCGCTTTTATCTGGTGAGCTGGCTGGGCGAGCGCGTCACGGCCGATCTGCGCAATGCCGTCTATCGCCATGTGCTCCAGCAGAGCCCGCAGTTTTTTGAAACCACGCAGACCGGCGAGGTGCTGTCGCGCCTGACCACCGACACCACGCTGGTGCAGTCGGTGGTGGGCTCGTCGCTCTCCATGGGCTTGCGCAACGCGGTCATGGGGCTGGGCGCGCTGGGGATTCTGGTCTGGACCAACCCCTACGTCATGCTGCAGGTGCTGGGCGTGCTGATCCTGATCGTGCTGCCGGCGCTGTGGTTTGGACGGCGCGTGCGGCGTTTGTCGCGCGCCAGCCAGGACCGCGTCGCGGACTCCAGCGCCATCGCGGCCGAGGTGTTGAACGCGATTCCGGTGGTGCAAAGCTATACCGCCGAGGGCCGCGAGTCGGCGCGCTTTGACGCGTCCACGCACGACGCCTTTGCCACCGCCATCCGCCGCACCGGGGCGCGCTCGGTGCTCGTGGCCTTCATCATCATCGCCACCAGCGCCGCCCTGCTGTGGGGCCTGTACCAGGGAACCCAGGCCGTGATGGCCGGGCGCCTGAGCGCCGGGCACCTGGGCCAGACCGTGGTTTACGTCATCATTCTGGCCAGCGCCTTTGCCGTGCTGGGCGAGGTCTATGGCGACTTGCAGCGCGCGGCCGGCGCCACCGAACGCTTGATGGAGCTGCTCGCCAGTCGCTCGCCGATTGGCTCGCCCGCGCAACCCGTCGCCCTGCCGCTGGTGCACAGCGGCAGCCGCGTGGACTTTGACGACGTGAGCTTCCATTACCCATCGCGCCCTCTGCAAACCGCGCTGAGCCACTTCACACTGCACGTGGCGGCGGGTGAAACCGTGGCCCTGGTGGGTTCCAGCGGCGCGGGCAAGAGCACGGTGTTTCAGCTGCTGCTGCGCTTTTACGACCCCGATGCAGCGTCGGCCGGCGGCATCCGCCTGAACGGCGTGGCCACGCGCGACTTGGCGCTGAGCGATTTGCGCGAGCGCGTGGGCATCGTGCCCCAGGACGCGGTGATCTTCTCCACCAGCGCGCTGGAGAACATCCGCTACGGCGCACCCGACGCCAGCGACGAACAGGTGCACGCTGCGGCGCGGGCCGCGTTCGCGCACGATTTCATCGCGGAGCTGCCGCAGGGCTATGACACTTTTTTGGGCGAGCGCGGCGTGCGCCTGAGCGGCGGCCAACGCCAGCGCATCGCCATCGCACGCGCGATGCTGAAGAATCCGCCCTTGCTGCTGCTGGACGAAGCCACCAGCGCGCTGGACGCGCAAAGCGAGCGCATGGTGCAAGCCGCGTTGGAGTCGGCGATGCAGGGCCGCACCACGCTGGTGATTGCGCACCGCCTGGCAACGGTGCAAAAGGCCGATCGCATCGTGGTACTGGACCATGGCCAGATCGTCGAACAGGGAACGCACGCCGAACTGGTCGCGCGCGACGGCGTCTATGCGCGCCTCGCGGCGCTGCAATTCACCTCGTAATTCGAGCTATGCTCCAATCTGGTTTACCACGGAATTCGCAAGGACCCACCCCATGAAGCATTCAGTCCAGCAAGAAGTTGACGCGCGCACCAATCTGACCGGCAACAACCAGTTCGAGATGATGCTGTTCCGGCTCGGAGAGACGGCCCATTCCGATCACCGCGAGCTGTTCGGCATCAACGTGTTCAAGGTGCGCGAGATCCTGGTCATGCCCAACATCACGGCCATCGCCAACGCGCCCAAGCATGTGCTGGGCGTGGCCAATATCCGCGGCCAGATCATCCCGGTGATCGACCTGCCGGCGGTCGTGGGCTGCACGCCCAAGCGCGGCCTGGCGATCCTGATCGTGGCCGAGTTCGCGCGCACCACCCAGGCCTTTGCGGTGGAAGAGGTGGATGAAATCGTGCGCCTGGAATGGAACCAGATCATCCCGGCCGAAGGCTCGGGCGTGGGCGGCCTCATCACCAGCCTGGCGCGCCTGGACGGCAACACCGATCAGACGCGCTTGGCGCAGATCCTGGACGTGGAGCAGATCCTGCGCGACGTCATGCCCAGCGAGAACGACAAGGTCGACAAGGCCAGCGTGGGCCCGGCCCTGGTGCTGCCTGCGGGCACGGTGATCCTGGCGGCCGACGACTCGGCCGTGGCGCGCTCGATGATCGAGCAAGGGCTCAACGCCATGGGCGCGCCCTTTGTCATGACCAAGACCGGCAAGGAAGCCTGGGACAAGCTGCAGGCCATGGCCGACGACGCGATCGCCCAGGGCCAGACGATTCTGGACAAGGTCGCGCTGGTGCTCAC
>CAIMSP010000098.1 GCA_903844215.1 uncultured beta proteobacterium
AGGTCGCCTGCCATGAGGCTGAAAAATTTGTTCAACCCGCTGCTGAGCAGCGTTAACCCAGAGGAGTCCAAGCGATGATCCCGAAAAAATCCCGACTGCTGTGTGCGCTGGCGCTGCCGGCGCTGCTGGCGCTGACGCCGGCCGCAGCCAAGACCCTGGTGTACTGCTCCGAGGGCAGCCCGGAAAACTTCTATCCAGGCATCAACAGCACCGGCACCTCGTTTGACGCGAACTCGCAGATTTACGGCCGGCTCGTGGACTTCGAGCGCGGCGGCACGGCCGTGGTGCCGGGGCTGGCTGAGCGCTGGACCATTTCCAAGGACGCCAAGGAGTACACCTTCTTCCTGCGCAAGGGCGTGAAGTGGCACAGCAACAAGAATTTCAAGCCCACGCGCGACATGAACGCCGATGACATCATCTTCGCCATCGAGCGCCAGTGGAAGGAAAGCAACCCCTACTTCAAGGTCACGAGTTCGAACCACTCCTACTTCAACGACATGGGCATGGACAAGCTCATCAAGTCGGTGGAGAAGATCAACGACCTGACGCTCAAGATCACGCTGAACCGGCCCGAGTCGCCGTTCCTCTCGGGTTGGGCCATGGAGTACGCCGGCGTGCAGTCCAAGGAGTACGCCGACGCCATGCTCAAGGCGGGTACGCCCGAGAAGATCGACCAGGAACCGATTGGCACCGGCCCGTACATGCTGGTTCAGTACCAGAAGGATGCGCTGATTCGCTACAAGGCCTTCCCCGACTATTACGCCGGCAAGGCCAAGATCGACGACCTGGTGTTTGCCATCACACCGGACGCTTCGGTGCGTTGGGCCAAGCTGCAAAAAGGGGAGTGCCACGTGATGCCCTACCCGAGCCCGGCCGATCTGCCGGCGATGCGCGCCGACCCGAAAATCCTGGTGCTCGAGCAGCCCGGTTTGAACGTCGGCTACCTGGCCTACAACGTCACCAAGAAGCCGTTTGACGACGTGCGCGTGCGCAAGGCCATCAACATGGCGATCAACAAGCAAGCCATCGTTGACGCGGTCTATCTGGGCACCGGTGTGGCGGCAAAAAATCCGATTCCGCCGACGCAGTGGTCGTACAACGACGCCATCAAGGACGATGCCTTTGACCCGGTCGCAGCCAAGAAGCTGCTGGTCGCGGCCGGCCTGCCCAACGGCTTCAGCACCGACCTGTGGGCCATGCCGGTGCAGCGCCCCTACAACCCGAACGCCAAGCGGATTGCGGAATTGATGCAGGCCGACCTGGCCAAGATCGGCGTCACGGCCGAGATCAAGAGCTTCGAGTGGGGTGAGTACCGCAAGCGCATGCAGGCGGGCGAGCACCAGATGGGCATGTTGGGTTGGACCGGCGACAACGGCGACCCGGACAATTTCTTGAATACGCTGCTCGGTTGCGACGCGGCCAAACCCGGCGGCGGCAACACCGCCAAGTGGTGCTACAAGCCGTTTGAAGACCTGGTGCAAAAGGCCAAGGTCAGCGCCGATCCGGCGGAACGCAAAAAGCTGTACATGCAGGCCCAGGTGGTCTTTAAGGAACAGGCGCCCTGGTTCACCATCGCGCACGCAGTGCAACTCGCCCCGGTGCGCAAGGAAGTGATCGACTTCAAGCTCAGCCCCTTTGGTCGTCACACCTTCTACGGCGTGGACATCAAGGAGTAAGCGCCGCAGTTCCCCCCTCATCCCAGCCCTCGGCCCCGAGTGCCAGGGCGAGGGCGAGGGCGTTTGACGTGCGAATTGTTTTACATGGAGTGCCGTCTTGAAACCCATCGCTCCCGATCGCCTGCCGGCCTTGTTGCGCCTCATGCCCAAGGCCGAGTTGCACATCCACATCGAGGGTTCGCTCGAGCCCGAACTGATATTTGCGCTGGCGCAGCGCAATGGCCTGAGCCTGCCCTATGCCGACGTGCAGGCCCTGCGCCGAGCCTACGCCTTCAGCAATCTGCAGAGCTTTTTGGACATCTACTACGCTGGCGCCAGCGTGCTGGTCCAGGAACAGGACTTCTACGACATGGCACGCGCCTATTTGCGGCGCGCCGCCGCCGACAACGTGCTGCACACGGAGATCTTCTTCGACCCGCAGACGCACACCGCGCGCGGCGTGGCCATGGACAGCGTCATCAACGGCCTGCACCGCGCCTGCGTCGATGCGCGCGCCCAGACCGGGATCAGCGCCTCGCTCATCCTGTGCTTTTTGCGCCACCTGAGCGAGCAGGACGCCTTTGCCACCCTGGAGCAGGCGCTTCCCCTACGCGACAAGTTCATCGGCGTGGGTCTGGATTCAAGCGAATTGGGACATCCGCCGGAAAACTTCTCCCGCGTGTTTGCGCGCTGCCGTGAACTGGGCTTGAGGTTGGTCGCGCACGCCGGCGAGGAGGGGCCGCCGAGCTACATCTGGAGCGCGCTTGACGTGCTGAAAGTGGAGCGCATCGACCACGGCGTGCGCTGCGTGCAGGATGCGCTGCTGATGCAGCGCCTGGCGCGGGATCGCATCCCGCTTACCGTGTGTCCACTCTCCAATCATCGCCTGGGTGTGTGCGCCAGCCTGGCCGAGCACAAGCTGGGCCAGTTGCTCGACGCCGGAATCGTCGCCACGGTCAACTCCGATGACCCGGCCTACTTTGGCGGTTACCTCAACGACAACCTGGTCCAGACCTTTGCCGCCACCGGTTTGCGCGCCGAGCACGCTTACAGCTTGTCACACAATAGCTTTGAGGCCAGCTTCATCGCTGCGAGTGAGAAGCGGGGCTTTCAGGATAAACTGCAGGACCTTTTTGAAACGTTTCCATAGCGCTGGCGCGTGGTCCGCCCGGGCAGAGCAAGTCATAGCCCCACCCCGGTCTGGATTTCTCCCGTTTTTCCGGCTTTTAGCTGAGCCAGCCTTTGCTAGGCTAGGCGATAATCCCGGTGCTCAAAAAAACATTTTAAAAGCATAACAAGATGCCTCGAATTCATGCGTCCAAAGACCAGTCCCAGCGCTAAGGCGAGCGTTCACAACCGGCATCGCTACCGGCTGCTGTTTGTCGCCGTGCTCAATACCCTGAGTCTGGCGGCGGCAGCCGCAGAGGATGTCGCGCCGCTGGCTGCCCCGACTCCCAGCACCACGCTTTCTGCTGCCGCCAGAGCCGCCAACTCGGCCGTGAATGCAGCGAACGCGGCGGCTGCGGCCGCCAGCGCTGCGGCGGCCGCAGCGGCAACGGCGGTGGACGCGATCAACGCGATCTTGCCGCCCTCGCAAAGAATCCTGCCGGTGGCCATCAATGCCGCTGCTGCGCCAGCGCCAGTCGTGCCAGCTGAAGTGCCGTCAGCCAACGCCCCTGCGGCTGCGCTGGCGAGCCAAGCGGCGCAGCCGCTGCGACCGACTCCTGAACCGCCTTTGGCAACGCCGCCGACCCCCGCTTCGGGCGGCTTCTCGGGTCGCTTTGCCACCCCGTCGGAGCGCAGCCTGGTGGGCCTGGTGGGTGCGTTCGAAGTGCCGGTGGTGATTGATGCCCGGGGTGTCTATGCCGCCGGTGTGGCCGGCGCCATGCTGGACGGCGCCGAGCCGGTGGAGGCCATCAGTGCGATCGATCTGTCGCAGGCCGTGCGGGCTTCCCTGGGGTTCAGCCGCGATGTGCTGGCGGCTGCGGCACGGGTCGATCAAGCCAACGCCCAGACCGGGCAGGCAAGGGCCTTTTTGCTGCCGTCTTTGCTGCTGAACATGGCCGGCGGGCGGGAAAACTCGACGCCCGGCGTACAGATTGATCCGATCACCGGCAAGCCGATGCTCAGCAGCAACCACTCGCGCTCTGACCGATCGATCTCGCTCAAGCAGACCTTGTTCGATCTTCCCAGTCTGCAGGAATGGAATCGGCGCGAGCTGCTGGAAAAATCGCGCGCCGAAGGCCAGCGTTCCAGCGCCGGCGATGCCTACCTGGCGACCGTGACCGCCTATCTGGCGCTGATCTCCAGCCGGGTGCAGGCCGATATGGTGCTGGATTACGAGGCCCAGTTGCAGGAACTCTTCAAGTACGTGGAACAGCGTGCGCAGGCCGGGGCGGCGAGCGAGTCCGACAAGGAGCGGGTGCGCGCCCGCAACTTGAATGTGCGCTCGTCGCGCATCGAGCAGGAGTCGGCGCAGGCCGCCGCCGGGGTGGAGTTCATTCGACTGGTGAATCTGGCGCCACGCAGTTTGCGCCTGCCTGATCTGGAAGACCTGGGGATGTCACGGGTGCCGCCGGGCCTGGAGCAAGCGCTGCCCATGGCCATGGAGTCGAACCCGGAAATCGCCGGACTGCAGGCAGAGTTGAAAGCCGCCGACATCGACCAGACCGCCGCCAAGAATCGCTACGCACCGCGCGTCAACCTTGAACTCTCGGACACCAACGCCCTGCATGCGGGCGGCTCTCCCGGCAGCCAGCACGATCAGCGCGTGATGCTGGTGTTCAACTGGTCGCTCTTCAATGGCGGTGGCGACCTCAAGATCGGCCAGGAAAAAGCGGCGCGCTATTCGGAGCTGCGCTACAAGCTGGACGACCAACGCCGGCGCTTGCTGCAGTCCTTGTCGGCGCAATATGCCACGCTCGAAGCCACCCGCGAACGCATCACGACCGGCTATCGCGAGCTGGAATCGATTGCGACCGCCGCCAGGGCGATGTCGAACCGGATGATCTCGGGCAACCAGTCGCTGCTGGACATGCTCGATGTCTATGACCGCTTCTACCAGGCGCGCACCCATCTTGTGGCGCTGCACGTGCAGGAAATGGGCGCCGTGGCGCAAATCTCGCGCCTGGTGCTGGGCACCCCTGCTTCGGACCTGAAAGTCAGCGTGAACAACGCTTCCACGAACGGGTTGACGAAATGATGGCGACCAGCCAGGGGGATGCTTATGTCAGTTGAAAGCGCTGACGACGGCTCGGACATCTTCTGGCCGGGCTATGTGGATGCCGTCACCAACCTGGTGCTCAATCTGCTGTTCATGCTGACGATCATGATCGTGGCGGTGTTCATGTTTGCGCTCCAATTGAGTCGGGCCAAGGCCGACAAGCCCACGCCGGCGATCGAGCTACCGATCGGCAACCCAGCGGCGGAAATCGTGAACAAGGATGGTGAGATCCAGGCGCTGCGCAAGGAGCTGGAAAGTCTGAAAAGCCAGGCCCTGGTGCAGAACGAACTTCGCGGCGCGCAAAAAGTGGTGACGGCGAAGTCCGCATTGCCGCAGCCCGACAAGGACCTGGAAAAACTCACGGCCAGCGGCGGCGGCGTGATCGTGAGCTTTGTCCAGGACGCCGTGACCCTGAGCGCGCCCGAGGCGCAAACCCTGCGTGCTTCGCTGGCGTCGATCGCCGCCAGCGGTTCGGCCCGGATCGTGGTGCTCGTGCCGGCCGGCTTTTCTGAAGCCAAACGGCTGGGCTTTTATCGGGCCATGGCGGTGCGCAACCAGTTGATCGAGATGAAGGTTGCGGCCGACAAGATCGAAGTCTCGATTCGCGAGGGCAAGAGCGGCGCCGACAATGCCAAAGTGCTGGTGTCGCCGCGCTGAGCAGTATGTGGAAATTGCGTCAATTTCTGGCCGAAATGCATCCGCGCACGGTGTTTGTGCTGCTGGTGGTTGGCGCGGCCAGCGTGTCGCTGATTTGGGCCGCGATTGCCAAGGTGGACATCATCGTGCGCACCGAGGGTCGGATCGTGCCCGCGGGCAAAGCGCAGATCGTGCAGCACCTTGAAGGCGGCATCGTGCGCAGCATTCTGGTTCAGGAAGGCGAAGTGGTGCAGGCCGGGCAGCCCTTGATGGAGCTTTCAGATATTCAGGCGCGCTCCAACCTGGACCAGGAGCGCTCCAAGTCCGCTGCCTTGCGCGGCCGCGAAGCCCGCTTGTTGGCCGAGTCGAGTGGCGCCGGTGGTGTCGCCTTTGCCGCCGGCCATGCCGACGCGAATGTGCAGCGCGCCGAGACGGCGGCCTTTGCGGCGCGGCGCAACCGGGTGGCCGAAGAGGTGCGGGTGCTGCGCGACCAAAGCGCGCAAAAGCGCGGCGAAATGGCCGAGGCCGAGAGCCGGCGCAAGAACCTGACGGCCGAGCTCGAAGTGGCGCAGCAGCAATACCGCGTGTTTGAAGGGCTCAAGCGCAATGGTGCGGCCTCCAACCTGGAGTTGCTCGACAGCCAGTCGCGGGTGCAGCGCCTCGCGTCGCAAATTGCCGAGGCGGAGGCGGCGATTCCGCGGCTGCGTGCCGCCACCGCAGAGACGGAGTCGCGCATCAGCGAAGTCTGGGCGCGTTACCACGCCGAGGCCTCGTCCGAACTGACGCAAGTGCGCGCCGACCTGGAAAAATCCGGGCTAGAAATCGGCACCAGCGCAGATCGACTCGACCGCAACCAGGTGCGCGCACCGGTTTCCGGTTTCATCAATCGATTGGTGGTGACCACCGTGGGCGGTGTGGTCCGGCCGGGTGAAGTGCTGCTGGAGATCACACCGGACGACAAGGGCGTGTTGGTGGAGGCCCGGGCCAAACCGAATGACCGCGCCAACTTGCGCAGTGGCTTGCCGGCGCGCGTGCGCATCGGCGCCTACGACTACGCCACTTTTGGCACGCTTGAAGGACGGGTCGCCGAAGTCAGCGCGGACACGCTGCTGGATGATCGCGAAGGCCGCTACTACCGGGTCGTTGTCAAGGCCAACAGCAGCACGTCCCAGCAGATGCCAACGGTGCCGGGCATGACCGCCGTGGCCGACATCGTTGTGGGCCAGCGCACCGTGCTTTCCTATGTGCTTTCGCCGCTGCTGCGTTTTCGCGACAGCGCGTTCCGGGACCCCCGATAAACCGCTTTTACGGACAGAATAAATTATGTACAAACGCCTACGAATCTACTACCTGTACACGGCACTGCCCTTCATCTTGCTGCTGCTGGGCGCCATGTTCTATTACAAGGCGATCGTCAAGACGATCACCAGCAATCCGCATCCGCAGCTGAACTATTTGATCTTCCTGATCATTCTGGGTGGCGGGGCGCTCATCCTCATGAGCATCAACAAGCTGATGTACGAGGCCAAGAAGCTCTCAGAATTCACCGAGGCGCAACGCGCCGGTGCCGATCAGGAAGCCTTGCAGCAGATGGCGCTGAATTGCGATGCCGATATCGCCTATGTGCTGCGCATGGTGGCGGCCTCGGTAGGGCGTTCCATTTCCCACCAGGAACAAATTGCGCTGGAAAATGAGTTGCACAAGGCCGGAACGCGGCTCAATAGCCGCAATGCGCTGCCGCAGTTTTTGGGCGGCTTGCTGGTCGGCATGGGCTTGCTGGGCACCTTCATCGGCCTG
>CAIMSP010000099.1 GCA_903844215.1 uncultured beta proteobacterium
CTGCGCAGTGAAGTCAAGGAGGAGGCGGTGGCCGTCAGGCCAACGTCGGGGGACATGAACGAAGCAGAGTGCCCCGCCGGCCCGGCCGCACCGCAGCCGCTGAGCCGCTGTAGGCCACACCACCCAAGCCCTCGGGCCGCCTATGCGTGACCTGCGGCAGGCTACAGCAGCACGATGTCGTATTGCTCCGGCCCCATGGCGGACTCGGCCTGCAGCGCGATGGGCTTGCCGATGAAGTCGCTCAAGCCCGCTAGGTGCGTGCTTTCCTCATCCAGAAACAGCTCGATCACCTTGGGTGAGGCCACCACCCTGAATTCGCGCGGACTGAACTGACGCGCCTCACGCAGGATTTCACGCAGGATGTCGTAGGCCACGCTGCGCGCCGTCTTCACCGTGCCCTTGCCCGCGCACACCGGGCAGGACTCGCACAGCAGGTGGGTGAGCGATTCACGCGTGCGCTTGCGCGTCATCTCCACCAGGCCCAGATGCGAAAAGCCTCCGGCCATGGTCTTCACGCGATCCCGTGCCAGTTGTTTTCGAAACTCCGCCAGCACCGCGTCCTTGTGCTCTTCCTTCACCATGTCGATGAAGTCCGCCACGATGATGCCGCCCAGGTTGCGCAGGCGCAGCTGGCGGGCAATCGCCTGCGCCGCTTCCAGATTGGTCTTGAAGATGGTGTCGTCAAAGTTGCGCGCGCCGACGTAGCCGCCGGTGTTCACGTCCACCGTGGTCAGCGCTTCGGTCTGGTCCACGATCAAATAGCCGCCCGACTTCAGTTCCACCCGGCGCCCCAGCGCCTTGGCCACTTCCTCGTCAATCGAGAACAAATCAAAGATCGGGCGCTCGCCCTTGTAGTGCTGCAGTTTTTCCGCTGCCGCCGGGGTGAACTCCCGCGCAAACACCCGCAGCGCCTCGAACTGTTCGCGTGAATCGATGCGGATCGACTGCGTCTCGTCGCCGCTCAGATCGCGCAGCACGCGCTGCAGCAGATTCAGGTCCTGGTGCAGCAAGGACTTGGCGGGCAGGCGCAGCGCGGCGGCCTTGATGCGCGCCCAGGCTTTGCGCAGATAGGCGATGTCCTCGGCCAACTCGGCGTCGCTGGCGTCCTCGCCGTTGGTACGCAGGATGAAGCCGCCCCCCCCCCCGCTGGCCGCGTCACCGGCCAGCGCCTGCAGGCGCGCACGCAACTCCTGGCGCTGATCGGAGGGGATCTTTTGCGACACACCGATGTGGTCGTCCTGCGGCAGGAACACCAGCAGGCGCCCGGCGATGCTGATCTGCGCCGAGAGCCGCGCGCCCTTGGAGCCGATCGGGTCCTTGATCACCTGCACCAGCATGGACTGGCCTTCGAACACCTGCTTCTCGATCGGCACTTGGGGCGGTCGCGCGGTCGCCTCCGCTTCAGTCGGTCGGGCGCCGGTGAAGCCGCCCAGCAAATCGGCCACATGCAGGAAGGCGGCGCGTTCCAGGCCGATGTCGATGAAGGCCGACTGCATGCCCGGCAGCACCCGCGCCACCTTGCCCAGATAGACGTTGCCCACCAGGCCGCGCTCCAGCGCGCGCTCGATGTGCAACTCCTGCACGGCGCCACTCTCCACCACCGCCACGCGCGTTTCCTGCGGCGACCAGTTGATCAAAATGTCTTGTTGCATGGCAGAGCCGTTCGCTTAGATTTTCAAACCCAGGGTGCGCAGCAATTGCGCCGTCTCGAACATCGGCAGCCCCATGATGCCACTGTACGAGCCGCTGATGTGGGCGATGAATTGCGCCGCCCGGCCCTGCACCGCGTAGGCGCCGGCCTTGCCCAGCGGCTCGCCGCTGGCCACGTAGTCGCGGATCTGGCGCGCACTCATGGGCGCGAAGCGAACCCGCGACACGCTCAGCGCGACGCCGCGCTGGCGCCCGCGTTGCGCCGCGATGGCCGTCAGCACGCGATGCGTCTTGCCGGCGAGCTCGCCCAGCATGCGCTGCGCGTCGCGCGCGTCGGCCGGCTTGCCGTAAATCGTGCGCCCCAACGCCACCGTCGTGTCGGCACACAGCACCAGGCCCTGGGGCAAAGCGCGACGCTGCAGGCGCTGCACGGCGGCGTCGAGCTTGAGTGCGGTGACGCGCTGCACGTAGCCACTGGGCGACTCGCCCCTGAGCACGACTTCCAGGCCTTCGGCGTCTTCCTGCGCGTCGGCCAGCAGCAGTTCATGGCGCACGCCCAATTGATCGAGCAACTGGCTGCGGCGTGGGCTTTGCGACGCGAGATAGATGAAGTCGTTCATTCTCTATGGTACGGGTGGCCGGCATTGATCGACCAGGCGCGGTAGAGCTGTTCGATCAGCAGCACGCGCGCCATGGCGTGCGGCAGTGTCAGATCGGACAAACGGATGCGTTCGTGGGCGGCCTGGCGAAACGCCGGATCCAGTCCGTCGGGCCCGCCGATGACCAGCGCCACATCATCGCTCGCCAGTTGCCAGGCCTTGAGCTTGGACGCCAGGGCCAGGGTGGTGAGGGAGGTGCCGCGCTCGTCCAACGCCACGATGCGGCTGCCCCGGGGAATCGCCGCCTCGATACGTTCGCGCTCGGCGGCGACCAGCGTTTCCAGCGTCTTGGAGCCGCGCGCTTCGGTCTTGACGGCCTTCAACTCGACCTTGAGCTCGAACGGGAAGCGCTTGGCGTAATCGTCCCAGGCCACCTGGGCCCAGTCCGGAACGCGCTGACCCACCGCGACGATCAGCAGCTTCATAGAAGCAGCGGATCAGCTTCGTGTGCTGGGGGCTCGCTTGGCCGGCAGCTTTTTGGCTGCGGCCTTCTTCGCCACGGCGCCCTTGACGGGCGTGCTTTTGAGCACCACCGCCTTGGGCGCGGTCTTCAGCGCCGGGCTCTTGGCCGCTGGCGCTTTGACTGCGGCGACCTTGGCCACTGGCGCCTTGGCCACGGGTGCCGGTGCCACGGGCTTGCGCACGGGCGCACGGGGCTTGGTCGTGGCCGACTTCGCCCCCGCCTTGGCGGCGGGTTTGCGCGCCTTGGGCTTGGGCGGATTGAGTTCCAGCGCACCGGCCTTGGCGGCGCTGGAGCGCTTGATGTTGGGGATCTTCGGGCCGGGCTTGGCTGCCGGTGCTTCGACCTTGACCGGTGCGGCGGGCTTGGCTGTGCCCAGCTTCAGACGCACGGGCTTTTCGCCCCACAGCTCTTCCAGATGGTAGTACTGGCGAATCGCGGGCTGCATGATGTGCACCACGGCGGCGCCGCAGTCCACGATGATCCATTCGCCGTTTTCCTCGCCTTCGACGCGGGGCTTGCCGAAGCCGGCATCGCGCACGGCGTCGCGCACGCTGGCGGCCAGCGCCTTGGTCTGGCGGTTGGACGTTCCTGATGCCACGATCACCCGCTCGAACAAGGAGGACAGGCGCTCGGTGTCGAACACCTGGATGTCTTGTGCCTTCACGTCTTCCAGTCCATCGACAATGCAGCGCTGGAGTTTTTGTACGTCTTTTTTACCGGTGGAGTCCGTGCGGGAGGAAGTAGTCATCAAGGGTTCTGATAGAGGTGATGGAGGGAAATATAACGTGCAACGGCCGCAGGCACCAGAGGGGCGATGCTCTGACCCGCCGCTGCCAGCGCCCGAATCCGGGTGGAACCCACATCCATGGGCGCGAGCTTCAACGGCTGCAAGTGCCCGTCGAGCACGCCAGGAAACCCGGCAAAGGCCGTCGATTCGTCGAATGACCCGGCTGCCGCGTGGCGTGTAGCTACACATATTATAGCAAGCTGGAGAATCTCCTGCCAACGATGCCAACTGGGCAGCGCGCGCGCCTGGTCTTCTCCCAGCATCAGCCACAGCTCAGCACCCGGCTGCTCGGCCTGCAGTTCAAGCAGCGTATCGACCGTGTAGGTCGGACCGGCGCGGCGGATTTCGCGCTCATCGACGCACACCCGGTCGAGCCCGGCAAAGGCCAGACGCGCCATCGCCAGGCGCTGCGCAGCGGGGCTCAGGGCGCGCGGCTTGTGCCAGGCGTCGCCGGTTGGCACAACCCTGAGCTCGTCGAGTCCGAACTGCGCCAGCGCCTGCTGCGCCAGCGCCACATGGGCGTTGTGCGGCGGGTCAAAGGCGCCACCAAAGACGCCGATACGCGGCGGCTTGGCTGTCAAACCCAGTCCCGGCGCGGCAAGAAGTCGGTGTACAGGCGCTGCTCGGGCGAGCCCGGCGCTTCCGCCCTGCGGTACGACCAGTTCGCCTGCGGTGGCATGGACAGCAGGATCGACTCGGTGCGCCCGCCGGACTGCAGGCCGAAATGCGTGCCGCGGTCCCACACCAGATTGAACTCGACGTAGCGCCCGCGCCGATAGAGCTGGAACTCGCGCTCGCGCGCGCCATAGGCCGCGTCTTTGCGGCGCTCGACGATGGGCAGGTAGGCTTGCACGAAGGACGAACCCAGCGCCTGCATCAGCGCGAAACTCTGCTCGAAGCCGCCTTCGGAAAAATCGTCGAAGAACACGCCGCCAATGCCGCGCTGCTCGTCGCGGTGCTTCAGGTAGAAATACTCGTCGCACCAGGTCTTGAAGCGCGGGTACTTGTCGGCTCCGAAGGGCGCCAGCGCCGACTGGCAGCTGCGGTGAAAGTGCTGCGCGTCTTCCTCGAAACCGTAGTAGGGCGTCAGATCCATGCCGCCGCCAAACCAGCACACCGGCGCCTGGCCCGGCAGCGTCGCCGCGAGCATGCGCACGTTCATGTGCACCGTGGGCACGTAAGGATTGCGCGGATGGAACACCAGCGACACCCCCATGGCCTCGAACGGCGCGCCGGCCAGTTCGGGCCGGTGCTGCGTGGCCGATGGCGGCAGCCTGGCGCCGCTGACATGCGAAAAACCGCAGCCCGCGCGCTCGAACAAGGGTCCGCCTTCGAGGATCTTGGTCAGCCCACTGCCCTGCAGCGCTTCGCCCGGCGCCTTCTCCCACGGGTCCACGACAAAGGGCGTGCCGTCGAGCTCCTGGATGCGGCGCGTGATGTCCTGCTGCAGAGCGAGCAGATAGGCCCTGACCTGGTGCTGCACGGGTGTCATTTCTGTTCCTTCATTTCACGATGGTCTCGCTGCGCGGCACGTCGGCCGCGAGCAACTGAATCGGCGCCGCATTCTCGGGCCAGCGGCCCTGCACGCCCTGGTACACGGCGGCGATGCGCGCCATGTCCTGCGCTTCGTTGCCGCTGAGTGCGATGAAGTCGAGCAGCGTCACTTCGCGCCGACGGTAGTCCAGACGCGCCAGACCCAGGGGGATCTGAGCCTGCAGCGCCGTGCGATAAAAGCCGCTGCGCCAGCCGGGAATCTTGCGCCGCGTGCCCTCGGGCGCCAGACCCAGCCAGAAATACTCGTTGCGACGCTTGCTGCGGGCGAACAGGTCCACGGCCTGCCCCACCACGCCGCGCGCCGAGGTCCGCTGCACCGGAACGCCACCGAGCCAGCGCAGCCAGGCGCCAAACAGTGGAATGCGAAACAGCGCATCCTTGCCCCAGAATCTGGCCGGAACGCCCATGGCCCACTTGGCAAGGATCATTACCACGAAGTCCCAATTGCTGGTGTGCGGGTACACCGCCACCAGACCTTGCAAGGCCGGGAAGCCCGCAAAATGCACGCTCCAGCCAAAGCGCGCGAGCAGACAGCGCGCCAGCTTGCTGCCGCGAAACTGCAGCGCAAACGGCTGCGGGTAGTCGCACTGCGGCGCTCGTGGCTGATCCGCCTGAGCCATCAGTTGCGCACCGCTCGGTGGCCGATATCGTGGCGATACTGCATGCCGTCGAAGTGGATCAGGTTGATCACTTCGTAGGCGCGGGTTTGCGCCGCCTTGACGGTCTCAGCCAGCGCCGTGACGCACAGCACCCGTCCGCCGCTGCTGCGCAGCACACCGTCTGCCAGTTGAGTCCCGGCATGAAACACCATGGCGTCGTCCGCGTCCTGCGGCAGCCCGGCGATGGCGTCGCCCTTGCGCGGCTGCATCGGGTAGCCGTGCGCTGCCAGCACCACGCCCAGCGCCGTGCGCCGGTCCCACTGCAATTCGATCTGATCGAGCTTGCCCGGGATTTCCGTGGCGGCCCAGAGCACGTCCACCAGATCGGTCTTGAGCCGCATCATGATGGGCTGGGTTTCCGGGTCGCCCATGCGGCAGTTGAACTCCAGCGTTTTCACCTGGCCTTGGGCATCGATCATCAGCCCCGCATAGAGGAAACCGGTGAAGGGAATGCCGTCCTTTTCCATGCCGCGAATCGTGGGCAGGATGATCTCGCGCATGGCCCGGGCATGGACCTGGGGCGTGACCACGGGCGCGGGCGAGTAGGCGCCCATGCCGCCGGTGTTGGGGCCCTCGTCGCCATCGAGCAGGCGCTTGTGGTCCTGCGAGGTGGCCAGCGCCAGCACGTTCTTGCCGTCGCACATGACGATGAAGCTGGCTTCCTCGCCGTCCAGAAATTCCTCGATCACCACGCGTGCGCCACCCTCGTTGTGCGCCACGCCCAGGCTGTTGTCCAGCAGCATGAAGTCGATGGCCGCATGCGCTTCGGCCATCGACAGCGCCACGACCACACCCTTGCCTGCGGCCAGACCGTCGGCCTTGACCACGATGGGCGCGCCCTTGAGGTCCACATAGGCGTGGGCCAGGGCGGCATCGCTGAAGGTCTGAAACTCGGCCGTGGGAATGCCGTGGCGCTGCATGAAGGCCTTGGAAAAAGCCTTCGAGCTTTCCAGCTGTGCAGCCGCCTGTGTGGGACCAAAAACGCGCAAACCGTGGGCCCGAAATTCGTCCACCACGCCCGCCGCCAGCGGCTGCTCGGGCCCGACCACGGTCAGGGCAATGTGGTTCTCCTGGGCCCAGATGCGCAAGGCCACGACGTCGGTGATGGCGATGTTCTCCAGGTGCTTGTCCAGCGCCGTGCCGCCGTTGCCCGGTGCCACGTACACCGTCTGCACCTTGAGCGACTGCGCCAGTTTCCAGGCCAGTGCATGTTCGCGGCCGCCGCCGCCAATGACGAGGACTTTCATAGCGCCTCGCTGTCGATTTCAGCGTTGTGGTAGATCGCCTGCGTGTCGTCCAGGTCTTCCAGCACATCGAGCAGCCTTTGCATGCGCACGGCGTCCTCGCCCGTGAGTTCGATCGGATTCTCCGCGCGCATCGTCACCTCGGCCATGTCCGCCTTGAGCCCGGCGGCCTCGAGCGCATTCTTCACTGCCTCGAATTGCGCCACCGAACTCAGCACCTCGATCGCGCCTTCGGCATCGGTGATGACGTCGTCGGCACCGGCTTCGAGCGCGATCTCCATCACCTTGTCCTCGCTCGTCCCGGGCGCGAAGATGAGTTGCCCGCAGTGCTTGAACTGAAACGCCACCGACCCTTCGGTGCCCATGTTGCCGCCGTTCCTGCTGAAGGCGTGGCGCACCTCGGCCACGGTGCGCACCTTGTTGTCGGTCATGGTGTCGATGATGATGGCCGCGCCGCCGATGCCATAGCCTTCGTAGCGGATCTCCTCGTAGGTCACGCCTTCCTGGTTGCCCGTGGCCTTGTCGATGTTGTACTTGACGCGGTCGGCCGGCATGTTCGCCGCCTTGGCCCGGTCCACCGCCAGGCGCAGGCGCGGATTGGCACTCAGGTCGCCGCCACCTTGGCGCGCCGCGACGGTGATTTCACGGATGATGCGGGTCCAGACCTTGCCCCGCTTCTCGTCCTGCCGACCCTTGCGGTGCTGAATATTTGCCCATTTGGAATGACCTGCCACGAACGACTCCCGATTTATTGCCTACACTAAGGCTTGATTGTACTTTTCGACCAAGGCGGCACACCATGAGCCAAGTTCACGTTTTAGACCATCCGCTGGTGCAGCACAAGCTCACGCTGATGCGCAAGAAGGACGCTTCGACCAACACCTTTCGCCATCTGCTCAACGAGTTGAGCATGCTGATGGCCTACGAGATCACGCGCGATGTGGCGCTGCAGGAAATTGAAATCGAGACGCCGCTGGAAAAGATGACGGGCCATGTCATCGACGGCAAGAAGCTGGTGCTGGTGTCGATCCTGCGCGCGGGCAACGGCATTCTCGAAGGCATGCTGAGCGTGATCCCGGGTGCGCGCGTGGGCCACATCGGCCTGTACCGCGACCCGCAAACGCTGCATCCGGTAGAGTACTACTTCAAGATGCCCAAGGAGATGGACGAGCGCGACGTGATCGTGGTCGATCCCATGCTGGCCACCGGCAACTCGGCCATCGCCGCGATCGAGCGCGTGAAGGCGCTCAAACCCAAGTCGATCAAGCTCGCCTGCCTGGTGAGTTGCCCCGAAGGCATCGCCGCGATGCAGGCCGCGCACCCGGACGTGGACATCTTCACTGCGGCCATCGACCGCCAACTGAACGAGCACGGCTACATCCTGCCCGGACTGGGTGACGCGGGCGACCGGATTTTCGGCACGCAATGACGCTGGCCGGCGCTCTGGCGCGCCTGCACGCGCGCTTGGCTTGCTATGCGAGCGCGGTCTTCTTGCCCTCGGTGCCGGGAACGCTGCACTCGAACTGGCCGGATTTCCTGCTGCGAAAACCCCTTGCAAAACTCTTTTTTCACCGCCTGAAAAGGGCGCTTTATCTGCGCCTCACGGGCCAGCGCCAGCGCCTGGCGCCGACGATTCCTGCGCCGACGCAGCGCATCCTGTGGGTCTATCTTGGCATGCCGCAACTGGGCGACTCGATCATGGATCTGTCGGCCCGGCTGCGCTTCTCTGCGGCCCATTTCAAGGTGGATCTGTACTCGGTTGAACCCATCGCGGCCTGGTACCGGGGCGATCCGTTCTTCGGCGCCACCTACTCTGACGCCGCTGCGCTGGACTTCAGTCGATACGATTTCGTGCTGCTCGAGGCGCTGTCCTGGAAGTGCATGCGGTTCAAGGCGCGCCATCTGCCCGAGCAGAAATTTCTGGCGCTGCAGGGCTTCTACTACGGCCCCGAGTTCAACCGGCTGGAGTTCGGCTACAACGCCGTTGCCCACTACGGTGGCTCAGCCGCCGTGAGCCCCGGCCCGATCAGACCGGTCTTCAATCTGCAACTGGACCACGGCGCCGAGCAGCGAGAGCAGCGCACGGTGGCGCTGGTGGTGGGCGGCGTCGCCGCATACCGGACCTACGCGCACTGGGAAGAATTCATCGCGCTGGTGCTACGGCGCGAGCCCGGCACGCACATCGTGCTGATCGGCTCGGCCAACGGGCGCGCGCTGGCCGATGACCTGGCGCGCAAGTTTGCCCCGAGCCAGCGCATCGTCAACGAGGTCGCAACGCAAAGCATTCCCGAAGTGTTTGCCCGAATCCGCGACGCCGCGCTGCTGGTGTGCGCGGATGGCGGCTTGATGCATCTGGGCCGAGCCAGCCAGACGCCCATCCTGGCCTTGCTCGCCGGCCCCATCCACCCGTTGATGCGCTTCTGCGCCTCGGAGTGCGCCACCGCACTGCACGCGCCGGCCAGCGTCTCGGACATCCCGGCGCAACAGGTGTTTAACGAATACCTGCAACTGCGCCAGGCCGCGCAAGTCGGTTTGCACTGCCTCTTTCTCGGAGCGGAACCCGGCTGCACCACGCGCCAAGTTTTGGCCGAGCGCGCCTGAATTCAAAATGCGAACGCTTATTTCCTGCGCAGGATGATCTGGATCTGAGCCAGAGCCGCACCGTGGGTTTGGTCCATGGGATAACCCAGAGGCACCCAGCGCCGCAGCATGGCCGCGCGCCAGTCGGCGCCGACCAACGGAATCTTCTTCGCCAACTTCAGCCACCATTTTTTCGGGTAGCCGATGCGCAACGGGTCGCGCCTGCCCAGGAAATTCAGGGCCTGGTCATAGCCCTGACTGTGGACTTCAGCACTGATGATCTCAGCGTCCGGCAAAGACTCACACAGCGACCGGAGTTCGTGCGACACCGGCGACCATGAGGTGGCTCGGTCCAGGCGGAAAGTCGCCTTGTGGTCGGCATTGAAAAAGCTCGGCCAGATGCCCTGCTCATACAGGTCTTCATCCGGCACCACCAGAATCAGGTAGCCACCGGTCTTGACCAGGGACCACCAACCCGCCAGCGCCTGCACCGGGTCGTGCATATGCTCGAGGCAATGGCTGCTGTGAACGGCATCGAAGGACTGGGCGGGAAAGTAGTCGCCGATATGGTTGGCGTCGCCATGCTGCTGGTCAAAGACCTCGGCCCAGGCGCACACGGCATCCTTGCCTGCACCAATGTCCAGGACCCGTCCCTGCAAATAGCACGGGGCAAAGTCCGCGCCTCTGAGCTGGTTGGTTTTGGATGCCTCATCCATGCTGCACTCTCCCGATTGCGCCAGCGCCGTGCCCATGCGCTTGCCTGAAGCGGACATGAAAAAGGCCACCAGGGTCGATTCCCTGACGGCCTTTGCCTTTTTAATAATGGTCGGGGCGAAAGGATTCGAACCTTCGACCCTCTGGTCCCAAACCAGATGCGCTACCAGGCTGCGCTACGCCCCGACGAGGCCGGATTCTAACCTGCATCTCGCGGTATCCTTGGCTGATGACCGATAAACGCACGAAGAAAGTCTGAAGCCGATGGGCGCACTGCGGCGATTCACCGGTTTTTTGGCGCTGCCGCTGGCCCTGCTGCTGTTTGCACAGTGGCCGCTGCGCGAACTGATTCAAGCCTATTCGCGTCAGGCCAATGACCTGGCGCAAATCCTGTTCGCGCTCTACATGGCCGTGGCCGTCAGCGCCGCCTCGGCCGCAGGCACGCATCTGGCGGCGCTGCACAAGGGCCGCAGCAGCGCTGTCTCGATGCCGCGCTGGCGGCGCTGGGCGCTGCTGCTGTGCGTGGCACCCTGGGCCTTGTTCCTGCTGTGGGCCTGCGCGCCCATGGTGTTTGAGTCCGTGCGTCACTGGGAAAAATTCGGCGAGACGCTGACCCCCGGCTATTTCCTTGTCAAGCTCGCCTTGGTGCTGCTGCTGTTGCTGGTGCTGGCGCAGGCGCTGCTGCAGCTTGTGCCACGCAAGGAGCCCCGGCCTTGAGCCTCATCGGTCCGGCAGCGGGCGCCTGGATGCTGCTGGCCTTGGCCGTGCTGGTGGTCAGCACCGGCTTGCCGGTCTGGGCCCTGCTGTGCGCCGTGGCCAGCGCCTTCGCCGCGCTGGGCGTGCTCGGCGGGCAGTTCGATCTGAACATTCTGGCGGCGCTGCCCACGCGCCTGGTCGGCCTGCTGGAGCACGACTTGCTGCAGGCCTTGCCGCTGTATGTGTTCATCGGCGTGCTGCTGCAGCGCTTGAGCGTGGCCGATGCGCTGTTCTCCTCGCTGTGCCGCCTGTTTCGCCGCAGCGGCGCGGGCCCATCCCTGGCCGCGCTGGGCGTGGGCGCGCTGATCGCGCCGATGAACGGCTCGGTCGCGTCAAGCTCGGCGCTGCTCGCGCGACTCGTGGCGCCGCGACTCGGTGGCGCCGATGCGGCGCGCGCCACCGCGCTCATCAGCGTGTCGGCCACCATCGGCGTGGTGGTGCCGCCCTCGCTGGTGCTGATCCTGCTGGGCGACGCCATGCTGAACGCGCACACCGAGGCCAGCAACCTGCCCGGCTTCACCTTGGGAACGCAACGCATCATCAACACCCAGGACCTGTTCCACGCCGCGCTGCTGCCGGCCGCTGCCGTGCTGGCGCTGTGGGCGCTGGTGGCCTGGTGGCAGGGGCGCAGCGAGCGCCACCAGGCCGCCCCCGTGGCGCCGCGCCGCTCAGAGATGGCGCTGGCGCTGCTCGCCGTGGGCGCGATCCTGGTCTTGCTGGCCGGCGTTTTCACAGGAAAGATCTATGCCGTCGAGGGCGCGGCCAGCGGCGGTGTGCTGCTCATCGTCAGCACGCTGACGAGCCGCGCCTTGAACCGGGTGCAATGGAGCGAGGTGCTGGGCAACACGCTGGCGCTGAGTGGCGCCCTGTTCGCGCTGCTCGTGGGTGCCACGAGTTTCAGCCTGGTGTTTCGCTTGTTCGGCACCGACCGCTGGTTCGCGGCGCTGGTGCTGGGCTCCACGCTCGCGCCGCAGCTCACGGCGGCGCTGGTGCTGCTGCTGGTGGCGCTGTGCGCCTGGGTGCTGGACGCCTTCGAGATGGTCTTCGTCATCATCCCGGTGCTGGCGCCGCCGCTGATCATGCATCTGGGCGACGCGCAGCAGGCGGCCGTGCTGTTGCTGCTGGTGCTGCAGCTGAGCTTTCTGATCCCGCCCATGGGCTACGCCGTGCTGATGGCGCGCTCGCGCTCGGGCCTGGCGCAGGTGAGCAGCGCGCGTCTCGTGCGCGCCCTGCGGCCCTTCATCCTGGCGCAGTTGGCGCTGACGCTGATCGTTTTTGCAGTGCCGTCCGCAGTGCATCTGCTGGATGCACCCGCAGCGGCCATCAGCGCCGAAGCGCCCTTGTCCGATCAGGAGATCGCGCGGCAACTGCAAGAGATGGCCGGCGAGCCCGGCGCCAGCGCGCCGCCACCGTAGTCGGCGCGCTCAGCGCGCTTTGCGCGGCGCCTTGGCCAGCCCGGTGCTGGCGCCATTGGCACGCGGCGGCAAGCCGGTGTGCTGGGTCAACAGGCGGCCCTTGAGCACAGGCGCGGACTTCACGGTGGCATCGGTGGAGTTTTTGCGCCGCGCGCTGCTGTAACTGCCGTCGTTCAAGGGCTGGAAGGTCGGTATCAGATGCAGCTTGCCGTTGCCGATCAGGTCGGCACGGCCCATGGCCTTGAGCGCTTCGCGCAGCAGCGGCCAGTTGTTCGGGTCGTGGTAGCGCAAGAAGGCCTTGTGCAGGCGTCGGCGGCGCTCGCCGCGCACCACGTCCACCGTCTCCGAGTCGCGCGTGACCTTGCGCAACGGGTTCTTGCCGCTGTGGTACATGGCCGTGGCGCTGGCCATGGGCGAGGGATAAAAGGTCTGGACCTGGTCCGCGCGAAAGCCGTTCTTCTTCAGCCACAGCGCCAGGTTCATCATGTCCTCGTCGCTGGTGCCCGGATGCGCCGCGATGAAATACGGAATCAGGAACTGCTTCTTGCCGGCCTCAAGGGAGAACTTCTCAAACAGCGTCTTGAACTTGTCGTAGGCGCCGATGCCCGGCTTCATCATCTTGGTCAGCGGCCCCTGCTCGGTGTGCTCGGGCGCGATCTTCAGGTAGCCGCCGACATGGTGCGTCACCAGTTCCTTCACATACTCGGGCGACAGCACGGCCAGGTCGTAGCGCAGGCCCGAGCCGATCAGGATCTTCTTCACGCCCTTGAGCGCGCGAGCGCGCCGGTACATGTGGATCAGCGGCGCGTGGTCGGTGTGCAGGTTCTGGCACACGCCCGGATAGACGCAGCTGGGCTTGCGGCATGCGGCTTCGATCTCGGGGCTCTTACAGCCCAGTCGGTACATGTTGGCGGTGGGCCCGCCCAGATCCGAGATGGTGCCGGTGAAGCCTTTGACCTTGTCGCGGATGTCCTCGATCTCGCGGATCACGGAGTCTTCGGAGCGGCTCTGGATGATGCGGCCCTCGTGCTCGGTGATGGAGCAAAAGGTGCAGCCGCCAAAGCAGCCGCGCATGATGTTGATGGAAAAGCGGATCATCTCCCAGGCGGGAATTTTCGTCACGCCGTCATGGCCGCCGTTCTCGTCCGCGTAGGCCGGATGCGGCGAGCGCGCATACGGCAGGTCGAACACCAGGTCCATCTCGGCCGTGGTCAACGGAATCGGCGGCGGGTTGATCCACACGTCGCGCGCCGTAGGGCCCGCGCCGTGGGCCTGCACCAGCGCGCGCGCATTGCCAGGATTGGTCTCCAGGTGCAGCACGCGGTTCGCGTGCGCATACAGCACCGGGTCGCTTTTCACCTGCTCGTACGAAGGCAGGCGAATCACCGAGCGTTCGCGCGGCGGCACCTTCAACTTGCCCATCAAGGCCGGGTTGGCGAAGAAGGTCAGCGGCTGGACATTCGATTTCGTAGCGGCGCTGTCCATGGCCGGATCGGGTGTGCCGTCGTCCTTGGCGCAACTGCTGCCCTGCCCGGCCGCTTGTTCCGAGGTCGTCTGGTAGGGGTTCACGTGGGCTTCGACGCGGCCCGGCTCATCCACGCTGGTGGAGTCGATTTCAAACCAGCCGCGGCCGCTCTCGTCGTCGCTGCGCCGCACGAAGGCGGTGCCGCGCACATCGGTGATCTGTTGCACCGGTTCGCGCGCGGCGAGTCGGTGCGCGATTTCGACGATCGCGCGCTCGGCGTTGCCGTACAGCAGCAGGTCGGCCTTGGCGTCGATCAGCACGGAGCGTCGCACCTTGTCCGACCAGTAGTCGTAATGCGTGATGCGACGCAGCGAGCCTTCGATGCCGCCGAGCACGATCGGCACGTCCTTGAAGGCTTCGCGGCAGCGCTGCGAATACACCAGCGCGGCGCGGTCGGGCCGCTTGCCACCCACGTCGCCCGGGGTGTAGGCGTCGTCGCTGCGGATTTTGCGGTCCGCCGTGTAGCGGTTGATCATCGAATCCATGTTGCCTGCGGTCACGCCGAAGAACAGATTCGGTTTGCCCAGGACCTTGAACGCATCGGCGCTTTGCCAGTCGGGCTGGGCAATGATGCCGACGCGAAAACCCTGGTTCTCCAGCATGCGCCCGATCACCGCCATGCCAAAGCTGGGGTGATCCACATAGGCGTCGCCCGTGACCAGGATCACGTCGCAGGAGTCCCAGCCCAGGGCCTCCATCTCGGCGCGGCTCATGGGCAGGAATTTGGCCGTGCCAAAGCGCGCGGCCCAGTACTTGCGGTAACTGCTGAGCGGCTTGGCGGCGCGCGGGAAATAGGAAACGTCAACGAAGTCGGTCATGGAGAGTCGAGTTTAGGGCTTAGTGGATACCCTCGGAATTTGCGGGGCAGTCCAGCCCTAACTTTCATGCTTGGTGCGCAAGGCGCCCCAGCACCATGAAAGTTCGTTCTTTCAGATTAACGCCAGCGGCAGGTTGTGAAATCCAAAGGCGCCGTATCAGGTTAAAATAAAACCGTCGAGAGACAAAAGTCGGCTTCAAGTCGTGTGGTGATCAAGTCCAGATCCTATATCTCTCGATCCTTATTCCAGACACCCGCTCGGCTCTCCAGAGTCAGCGGGTGTTTTTCATTGAACGCCACGCCAGTTGGCAACGGCTTGCCTTTGGTCTTGGGTGCAGGAGCATCCAGATCTAAAACCTGCGTAAATTTTGGCCACATGGCGTGCAGGTAGCGCTCCTCAGCGCGTTCATAAAAACGCTGGAACGCCCAAAGCAGATAGTCGCAGGCTTGCAGACCGGCGCTTGCGCTGGGGTAGCCGCTGTGCACAGTGGTATGCCCATGCGGCGCAAAGCCAAAGTCACCTTTGAAGCCTTCGTCAATGTTGTCCAGTACCGTCTTCAACGCAGCCGTTCGCGGCTTGCTGCCGCGCACGGCAAACGTGATGTGACGTTGCACACCAAACTCGCCAAAGCGTCCAAACAGCTTGGCAATCAGGTCGTCATAAATGTCGTGCCCGTCAGCCTTGGCATGAAAGAACAGAGCGGTTTTGCCAGCCGATTCCTGCATGGACGGCACTGTCTTGAGAAGGGGATCAGCGAGCAGTTCGAGGCGCAACGCATCCATATCCGATTGCAAAGCGTCAATGTCAACCACTTCGAGCCGAGCTACCATGAAAAAGCGTGAAACGGCATCGGTGCTCGCCAGCACTTTGCCATAGCGACCAAACAAGGTCGTATCGCCTGCCTCATCAACGAACCAGGTTGTCTTCATCCCACTATCTCAAAGAAGTGCCGACAGATTGTCGGGGTCGAATACCCAGGGTGAAAACTCAACCCGTTCGCAAAAGCCTGGACGGGTGTATTCGGTCACCAGCATGGTCATCGCACCCGCATCCGCAACAGCGTCCAAAATCGAACGGGACGGATGCTGATATTTGTTGAATGCGCCCGCTGAAAAAACCGCAATTTTCGGCCGCGCTTTCAGCAGACCCGGGTTGAAGTTCTTGCCCGAACCTGAGCCGTGATGCGGCATCAACACCGTTATCCATTCATCCAATCGGTTGTGCCCTTGCGTGAAATGCTGACTGAAGTCGTTCCATGCACCAGCGTCCTCAAACAGCGCATCACCCGTGCCAACCCATGCACCTTTCCTTACCCCGTGCCACCAAAAATATTGATGATCGGATGGGCACGTCGCGCAAGGTGGTGACGACTTCGTTGATGCCCAGCTCGTCAAAATCCACACGCTTTTTCTTTTGTCTGTCCCGGCCGGCAGCGCTCAAGAAATCGGCCAGCAACTCTTTCAGGAAGGGGTTGGTGCTGGGCACCATGTCTGAGAGGTTGTCTGCCACCAGCGCGCCGCTTGAGCGGCTGGCACGGGCGGTGAACAAGCCGTAAGTGATGGTCTGCGCGAACATGTCGGCAAAGGCATCCTCTGACAAATCGGCAATGAGGTTGTCTTTGAAGGCCTTGTGCAATTGGCGCAGGTGGCCCTTGTCGCTCTCCAGTGCCAGCACGGTGTTGACGCGGCTGCGAATGCGTTTGGCCAGTTCAGCCAAACCCAAGGCCAGAGTTTTACTGTCGTTGATGACCTGCCGATATTTGAGGCTGAAGGCGCTGGCCCATTGGGCGCGCCAGGCATCCTGGTCGCTCTTGGTGGCAGTGCGGGCGGGCCAGCACAGTTTTTCTTTGAGGGTTCTCGCGGCATAGCCGAGTTCGGCCGCAGTGTCGGCTTCGTCCCAGCCGAGGACGCGCAGTGTGGGCAGGTCGCCCAAGTCGGACTCGTCTGTGAAATGGGCCAGGGCTATCTCACGCGCGTTGGCCTCGCCAAAGCTGGAGACAAACAGCAGGTCACGCGCCAACTAGGTCTGGTGGCCACTGCCCTTGACGCGACTCCTGATGACCAGGCCATTGAGCATTCGACGCAATACCGCAATGGGCAGTTGCCCCTTGTCAAAGTCCACAAAGAAAATGCCCCAGGGCTGGCCGGTGACCAGCGGGCGCAACTGCTTGATGGAGTGGATGGCGATTTGGTGTTCGGCCTTGAGGTTGAGCTCTTCCGGTTGCCAGTCGTAAACGGCGTTTTCCCAATCGTCCACCTGCACGGGCCAGCCAAGCTCTTCGTCAAGGTACTTGACCAGCGCGGGAATGGTGTGAATTTGGCGGAGTTTTTCGGCTTGGGGGTCAACCAATGTCTTGGACAGCGTGGTCATTGCAATTTTTCTAACTTGTTTTGAATGACTCAGGCAAAGACCACATTCACCCGGCCAGCCGCACCGGCCACGGCGCGACGGCGGGCGGGTTTGACCACGATGTCGACGTCGCGCCCCAACCGCGCCAGGCATTCGAGCATCTTGGCCTCACTGATGCCGCGGAACTGTCCGCGCAGCAGCATGGACACCTTGGGCTGCGGCATGGCCAGTAGCTCGGCGGCTTGTTGCTGAGTCAGGTTTTGGCGTCTGATGATGTCGCCAATCTTGCTGGCGAGTTTGGCCTTGACCAGCATCTCTTGCGCGTCGGCCATGCCAAGGTCTGCATAGACGTTGCCGCTGCCTTTTTCAATAGTGATCGTGCTCATATCAAACTCCTGCAAAAAAAATGGGTTCGCTTTTCACTGCCCGGCGTGGGCCAATGCGGCCTTGAGCCGCTCACGCACCAGGTCAATATCGGGCTTGGGAGTGGCAATGCCGGAGCTAGACTTTTTCTGAAAGCAGTGCAGCACGTACACAACCCCGGCAATCTTCACGGTGTATACCGCCCGGTAGGTGCTGCCCGCCCCGCTTTCCACAACCTCCAGTACACCCGCCGAGCCAAAACCCTTCAACGGTTTTGCCTGTGCATGTTTGCCGCCGACTTGAGCCAGATGCAAGGCATAACCGAACGTATCCTGCACCTCGCTCGGCATGGCCTGAAGGTCTTTTTTGGAGGAGCCAACCCACCGCAGAGGCTTGGGTTCATCGTGGGCGGAAGACATGGTGAATTATATCTATATGGATCTAAACCCTGCTACGCGAAAATCAATTGAGTTCCAACCACGCGATAAGCTCAGGCGCTACGCCTAGGGGTGCCTGCACTTGGCGGAGGTAGCCATTTTTCAAATGTTTTTCGACCTTGGCCCGCGCTTCAACCAGCGTGGTCTGTGCGATCTGGCAACGCCTTGAGGTTTCAGGCTCGCAGTGGATCAACGCGTCAATGGCGGCGGCGTCTTCATGCACCTTGCCGGTTTCCAGATCCAGCAGCAGCCATTCGGTGCGTCCAGCCGTCAGAGTCCACGCCTGCGCCTCGGTGGCTGGGTCTGTGCCGGAGTTGTCTTTGCCGGGCAACCCAAAGCAAAAGAACACGGCCTGGGCGTCGGGCCGAACGTGCGCCTTGCCGCTGAACACGCGGCCTGGCAATGCTTCCAGCCGGGCGGGCAAATCGGGGTGGACTGCCAATAGGCGCTGGTACTCCAGGTGCATGGTCTCCAGTGCGGTGGGCTCGCCCTCGTAACTGTGGTCAAAGTCCCGCAGGGCCGCAAAGTCGTCCTCAGGGCGGAGGAGTTTTTTGCCTTCGATGCCCAGGGTCTTGGAGATGAGCAGGGTCTTGTTGGACACCTTTTTGTACAGGTTCAACAGTTCGTCCAGCTCGCCAGGGGGCAAGAAGTTCCAGTACTCCACGGTGCCGCGTATGGCTTTGACGTCAGGGCGGTCTTTGATAAGTTTCTTTTCGATCTCGGGATTCATGCGCCGGTCTACTCGACCAATGCGCTGCATCAAACGCACAGGGTTCCAGTGCAGGTCGTAATTGATGAGGCGGGTGGCGTCCTGCAGGTTGAGGCCTTCGCTGAGCACATCGGTGGCAATGAGCACACGGGTTTCGGGCTGGCCCTTGTCGGCCAAGTCTTTGCTGGTCATGCCGTTGTAGTACGGGGCGAACTGGCGGATCACGTCGCCCCGGCTGCGCTTGGTGGCAGAGTCCACTTGATCGATACCCTTGATGCCGGCTTTCTCCAGCTCGGTGGCCAGATAGCGCGCCGTGGCCATGAACTCGCTGAAGATCATGACCTTGTGCTTTTTGAGTACAGGGTCGGTCTTGAGCAAGTGGATAAGGGCGCGCAGTTTGTCGTCGTGGCTGGGCTTGAACTGGCGAAGCTCGTTCAGGAATTCGGCCAACTGGTTCAGGTCTTGCAGCGATTCGGACAGGATTTGTGGCACGTCGAACTGGTCTCGGTCCAACACGGTGGCAGCTTCCAGCATTTCTTCAGGAATGACTTTGAGCACATCGGTAGATACGTCTTCTGCATCGTTCCAATGCACCTCGTACCACTGCTGTAGTACTTCAACTTCTCGGCGGAGCTGTACATTGAGTTCGACATTGCCAGTCAGACCGGGATAAGTGAAGTTGCTGGAACCTACCAATGCCGAAGACCCCACGACTGCCAGCTTGCTGTGCGTGATGTAGGCCTTGGCGTGGAATTTCTTTTTGGTGTAGACACGGCACTTGATCTTGCCGCTGTTGATGGCCTCGACGATGGCTGGTACGCCGGTCAGGAAGTCGTTTTTCTGCTTCTCACTCTCAATGCTGTCGTCAAGCAAGTTCTTGACCCTCGCGATGCCGTCCACCAGCGCGCTGTGGGTTCGCTTGGTGACCTCGTCACCCATGAGAATACGAATCTGGTCGAGCTTTTGCCACTTACCGTCCAGCGCCAGCAAGGAGCCAATCTCGAAGTAGCCGGTGGCAATATCAAAGTGGGATGAGACTTCAGTCCACTCGGCCAGGTTGTTCAGAACTTTCCAGTCGTCATCGCTGTTGTCAACGATGAACAAATCGTTGCAGGTTTTTTTTGGCCATAAATTTCCTATCCCTTTTACTGCATCGTACCAAGTCTTTGCACGGGTAGTTGTGTTCGAGACCAGGGATCAGCCGCCCAGCCTCAAGTGTTCGTGTGTGTGAGCCAATGCAGCAACTGCTGCGTCACTTCGGGGCGGCTGAGCAGTTCCAGGTGGCCGCTGCGGTAGGCAATCCACTGCGCATCCTTGGCAAAGTGCAGGCAACGCTGGGCCTCATCGTGCTGGCCCAAGGCGCTGCGCAGCGGCACCAGGCCGTCCCCGATCAGCCGATCGGCCAGCGCGCTGCGCTTGCCCGCCAGAGTCGCAGCCACGGCGTAACAGGCCACGCCTTCGGGCAGTGGCAGCAGCTGACGTTGGTCGTGCGCGCGCTCGAAGCGGTCGCGGCCCTGCCAATCCTGGTCCAGCACGAGGCCGTAGCGCAGATCGGTGACGCCGGCACTGCGCAACTTGCCCAGTTGCGCCAGCGGCGCGGTGTAAGGGGTGCTGCCCAGCAGCGTGTCGAGCCAGTTGCCGGCACGCTCCAGCGGCGCGCCGTGGTGCGGCGTGCCGAGAAACACGATGTTGCGCAGCTTGTCCGGCCAGCGCAATCCCTGCTGCCGGGCGATGTGCAGCGCGCTGCGGATCAGCAAGCCACCCATGCTGTGCGCCAGCACACTGAGCTCCTCAACGCTCCCGTGCGCCGTGAGCTGTTCGAGCTGACGCGACAGATCGTGACCGTTTTGCGAGACGTGCAGGCCCGAGTTGTAGCGCAGATAGACCGGCGAACAGCCCAGCGCCGAGGCCAGCAGCTCGCCATGATTCACCGCCTGCCCCTGGTGTTGCGCGCTCCACTGCAGGTCGTTCATGCACAGGCCATGGACCATCAGCAGCACTTTGGGCTGGAGACCCGCAGGGGGTGCAGCCCAGTTCAGCGCCACACCCTGATGGCGCAGCGTCATCGGCGTGGCCAGCGGGTTCTTGCTGGCCAGCAGCCGGTCGCCCATCACGCCGTTGAGCACCGCCAACGCGGCCTCGCGCTGCGGCGATGCGGGCTCGCTGCCCTGCTTTGCGTCCAGCCTGGCTTGCAGCGTGGCCAACAGCGCGTCCGCGCCCTGGCCCAGCAACTGCGTCACGCCCTGCACCGCCTGGTAAACGAATCCCGTGATGCCGCCGGTTTGTCCCGGCGCCCTGCCCGCCACACCCAATGTGTCCCACACGGATTGATGCACACCTTCGGCGATACGCGCCACGCTGCTGGTGGCGGCGCTGGCGAGTTGCGCAATGCCCCTCAGATCAGAGGCGCGCAGGTGCTGCAGGGGATTCTTCGATGGCGTCTTAGTCATGGTCTGCCGCAACATGGCTCGTCATTGCGAGCGGAGCGAAGCAATCCATGCCGATGCGCCACCATGGATTGCCACGTCGCGTTGCTCCTCGCAATGACGCAAGCTTACTTCAGCGCCTTGAAACGCATGCGATGCGGCCGCGCGCCCTCTTCGCCCAGGCGCTTCTTCTTGTCGGCCTCGTACTCCTGGTAGTTGCCGTTGTAGAAGGTCCACTGGCTGTCGCCTTCGCAAGCCAGGATGTGGGTCGCAATGCGGTCCAGGAACCAGCGATCGTGGCTGATGACCATGATGCAGCCGGCAAACTCCAGCAAGGCGTCTTCCAGCGCACGCAGCGTTTCCACATCCAGATCGTTGGACGGCTCATCCAGCATCAGCACGTTGCCGCCGGCGATCAGCGTCTTGGCCAGGTGCAGGCGTCCGCGCTCGCCGCCCGACAAGGTGCCGACGCGTTTTTGCTGGTCCGCGCCGTTGAAGTTGAAGCGCCCGCAGTAGGCGCGACTGGCCATCTGGAACTTGCCCACGTTGAGGATGTCCAGGCCGCCGGAGACGTCTTCCCACACGGTCTTTTCGTTGCTCAGGTCGTCGCGGTTCTGGTCCACGAAAGCCATCTTCACGGTCTGGCCGATCTTGACTTCGCCGGAGTCGGGCTGTTGCTGGCCCGAGATCATGCGAAACAGCGTGGACTTGCCCGCGCCATTCGGGCCGATGATGCCGACGATGGCGCCTGGCGGCACCTTGAAGCTCAGGTTGTCGATCAGCACGCGCTCGCCAAAGGACTTGGTGACGCCCACGAACTCGATCACTTCCTGGCCCAGGCGTTCGGCCACGGGGATGAAGATCTCATTCGTTTCGTTGCGCTTCTGGTATTCGAAGTCGGACAGCTCTTCAAAGCGCGCCAGACGCGCCTTGCTCTTGGCCTGGCGCGCTTTCGGGTTCTGGCGCGACCATTCCAGTTCCTTCTTCAAGGCCTTGGCACGCGATTCTTCACCCTTGTTTTCCTGCACCAGGCGTTCCTGCTTCTGCGTCAGCCAGTCGCTGTAATTGCCCTTGTACGGAATGCCGTTGCCACGGTCGAGTTCCAGAATCCATTCGGCCGCGTTGTCCAGGAAGTAGCGATCGTGGGTGATGGCCACCACGGTGCCCGAATAGCGCTGCAAGAACTGCTCGAGCCAGTCCACCGATTCGGCGTCCAAGTGATTCGTGGGCTCGTCCAGCAGCAGCATGTCGGGGTGCGAGAGCAGCAAACGGCACAGCGCCACGCGGCGCTTTTCACCGCCGGAGAGCACGCCAATGACCGCATCCCAGGGCGGCAGGCGCAGCGCGTCGGCAGCGATTTCCAACTGGTGCTCGGTGTCGGTGCCGGCGGTGGAGATGATGGCTTCGAGCTCGGCCTGTTCCTGTGCCAGCTTGTCAAAGTCAGCGTCTTCTTCGCCGTAGGCGGTGTACACCTCTTCCAGGCGCGCCTTGGCGGCAAACACCGCGCCCATGCCGGCTTCCACGCTCTCGCGCACGGTCTGGGTCGGGTCCAACTGCGGCTCCTGCGGCAGGTAGCCGATGTTCAGACCGGCCATGGGCGTGGCTTCGCCTTCGATTTCGTTGTCCAGGCCGGCCATGATTTTCAGCAGCGTGGACTTGCCCGAGCCATTGGTGCCGAGCACGCCGATCTTGGCGCCGGGGAAGAAGCTGAGCGAGATGTCCTTGAGAATGTGCCGCTTGGGCGGCACGATCTTGCCGACGCGGTTCATCGTAAATACGTATTGAGCCATGATTAACCTGGTGATATGTGACGGAACGGACGCCGCCGAAGCCGGCGGACAACCGTCGATTATCGACGCTAACTTTCAAGCTTCGCCCGCGAAACGCTCCGAGTCATGAAAGTTAGTTCTTTCACGCCAAAGCACCGGCCTGCGGTTCATGCGACAATCGGCGCAGTTGCGGTACTCCAGTGGATCGCAACGTCAGCACTTTGCTGGGGCCAAGACACTCTCGTCGAGCGCCCGCCTTTTGATCCCATCTGCCTTTGACTGGTGTGCTCTTTCCCAGAGCACTACAGGCCGATACCCCCAGCGCTTCGGAACGGGCGCCTTCCTATGAATTTTGATGAATTGAATCTGGCTCCTGCCATTTTGAAAGCCGTGCACGAGCAAGGCTATGAAACCCCCACCCCCATCCAGGCCCAGGCCATTCCGGCTGTGCTTGAAGGCAAAGACCTGCTGGGCGGCGCCCAGACCGGCACCGGCAAGACGGCGGCCTTCATGCTGCCCATCCTGCACAAGCTGAGCATGAGCCGCAGCGTCCAGAACAAGTTCGGCGGCAACGGCATCCGCGCCCTGATCCTGACCCCGACGCGTGAACTCGCCGCCCAGGTGGAAGAGTCGGCGCGCGAATACGGCAAGTACCTGCAACTGAGCTCCACCGTGATTTTTGGCGGTGTCGGCATGAACCCGCAGATCGCCAAGGTGAAAAAGGGCGTGGACATCCTGGTGGCCACACCCGGGCGTCTGCTCGACCTGCTGCAGCAAGGCGTGCTCGATCTGGGCCAGGTGCAAATCCTGGTGCTGGACGAAGCCGACCGCATGCTCGACATGGGTTTCATCCACGACGTGAAGAAAGTGCTGGCCGTGGTACCCAGGGAAAAGCAGAGCCTGCTGTTCTCGGCCACCTTCAGCGACGAAATCCGCGACCTGGCGCAGAACCTGTTGAAAGACCCGCTGCACATCCAGGTGACGCCGCGCAACACCACGGTGCAGCGCATCACGCAGCTGATCCACCCGGTGGGCCGGGGCAAGAAGAAGGCGCTGCTGGCGCACATCATCCAGGAGCACAACTGGAGCCAGGTGCTGGTCTTCACGCGCACCAAGTTCGGCGCCAACTCGGTGGCCGAATTCCTGGAAAAAAACGGCATCAGCGCCATGGCGCTGCACGGCAACAAGAGCCAGACGGCGCGCACCCAGGCGCTGGCCGGCTTCAAGAGCGGCGACGTGCGTGCCCTGGTGGCCACCGACATCGCCGCCCGCGGCATCGACATCGACGACCTGCCGCATGTGGTGAACTACGAAATCCCCAACGTCTGCGAAGACTACGTGCACCGCATTGGCCGCACCGGTCGCGCCGGCGCCGATGGCGCAGCCATCAACCTGGTGTGCCTGGACGAAGAAGGCTTCATGCAGGCCATCGAACGCTTCACCAAGCAGAAGATTGAAGTCAGAACAGTCGAAGGCTTTGGCGCAGAACCCGGCGAAAAGGCCGAGCCCCTGGCCATGGGCCGCCAGACCATCTGGGGTGGATTGGGCAGCCCGCCCAGCCGCGACGTGATGGCCGCCGCAGGTCGTGCCGCGCGCACCGAGATGATGCAGCGTGTGAGCGAAAACCGCGCCGGTGGGCGCGGTGGCAATGGCGGCGGTGGTGGTGGTGGACGCGGCGGCCCAAGGGCTGGCGCGCCGCGCGGCCCGGCCGGCGGCGCCGGTCCCCGCTCCGCACAAGGACCGCGTCCCGCCCAGGGACCGCGTCCCCAGGGTGACCGTGCGCCTCAGGGTCGTGCACGCTCGGGTGGTGGCGGTGGCGGCTACAGCGACGACCAGCAGCCCGCGCCCGGCGCCCATCTGGGCGGCGTGGGTGGCGGTCAACCGCAACGCACCGGCCAGGGTCAACCGGATCCGATGCGCACCAGCGTGGACATGATGTCGCAGCGCAGCGGACGCGGCGGCTTCGGCGGCAATCGCAGCGGCGGTGGTGGTGGTGGCGGCTACGCCGGCGCCCGCTCCGGCGGCGGCGGCTACGGTGGTGGTGGCGGTGGACGCTCGGGCGGTGGCAACTCGCGCGGCTCGGGTCGATAAGTTCGGCGCATCCAAAGTCCGGGGCGTGAGCCTCGGTATTTGAGAGTTTGAAAGCCAAAACGGCCTGCTTTTTGCAGGCCGTTTTGCTTGGGGTCAGGCGGCATCGCTGCGAGCGCTGTGGCGCAATTCGCGTCTTGTCGTGCCCCGCACCGATGCGTCCGCCAGAACGTGACCGGCCCCGCCGCCGTGCGCCGCCTGCTCGGCGCGAACCGACCGCTCCAGGCCCGCTCCAGCACGACCCGCAGGGTGTTCCCGATTGCGCCACAATCAGGGGCATGAACCTCCTACACACCATGCTTCGCGTTGGCGAGCTGCAACGCTCCATCGATTTCTACACCCAGGCGCTCGGCATGACGCTGCTGCGCACCACCGACCGACCCGAGCAGAAGTACACGCTGGCCTTCGTCGGTTACGGAAAGAACCCCGAGCATGCGGAGCTCGAACTGACCTACAACTACGGCGTCGCGTCCTATGACCTGGGCAACGCCTTCGGCCACATCGCCCTGGGCGTGCCGGACGTGGTGGCCACCTGCAACCAGGTACGCGCCGCCGGCGGCGTGGTCAGCCGCGAACCCGGGCCGGTCAAGGGTGGCAGCACGCTCATCGCCTTTGTGACCGATCCTGACGGCTACAAGATCGAGCTGATTCAACGCTGAGCTTGAGCTTCGCCGCCCCCGTGCCTATCCCCCGCTCACCCACCGAAAGACATCCATGATTCTTGAAATTGCCGACATCCGAATCACGCCCGGCCAGCAAGCCGCCTTTGACGAAGCGATCCAGCGTGGCTTGAACACCGTCATTTCCCAGGCCAAAGGCTTTCGCGGCTTCAAGGTCAACCGTGGGATCGAATCGCCCGAGCGCTACGTGCTGACGATTTTTTGGGACACGCTGGAGGACCACACCGTGGCGTTTCGCCAGTCCGAGCTGTTCACCCAGTGGCGCGCCATTGTCGGCCCCTTCTTCGCCGCGCCCCCCGTGGTAGAGCACTTCGAACTGCTCGCCCGCTCGCAGTGATCCGAATCGCGCTCCCAGGCGCCGAGCCCCCGTCAATCTGAACCTTTGCGAAAGAACCGATGAAGCACTGCCTCTCATTTTTGCGCGCTGCCGTCGGCTTCACGCTGGCGCTCGCGCTGTCGGCTCCGGCTGCAGCGCAAACCAACTGGCCAACACGTCCCGTGCGCCTGATCGTGGGTTTCCCGGCCGGCAGCACGCCCGACATCTCGGCCCGCGCCCTGGCCGACGCCTTGACGAAGTCAC
>CAIMSP010000100.1 GCA_903844215.1 uncultured beta proteobacterium
CCCATGCCGTTGTTGCAAATGCTCGCCATAGCCACCGCTATGTCTGCGCTTTGCGCCTAGGCCTGAGCGCGAATCCATCACTTTCATTTTGTTCCTTTACTTCTGTGTCGGAGTACTAGTACTCCAACCCAGAAATATCGAAACATGAAAGCGCGCCTTCGCACCCATGCCGTTGTTGCAAATGCTCGCCATAGCCACCGCTATGTCTGCGCTTTGCGCCTAGGCCTGAACGCGAATCCATCAATTTCATTTTGTTCCTTTACTTCTGTGTCGGAGTACTAGTCGCGTTATCCTGTGCGCATGAGCACATCCCATGATCTCCCCCCAGATTCGCCGGCGCAGGATCGCAGTCTCGAGCAGGAAAATTTTGTGACCCAGCAGTTTGTCAGTCTGTTCTTGCAACAAAACAAGCGTGCGCAAGTCGGTATCGTTGTGTGCGGCGTGCTCATTTTTTTGCTGCTCATGCAAAGGATTTCAGGACCTCTGCCTTGGGCTTGGTTAGCCAGTTTGGTGTTGGTCAGTGGCCTGCGGTTCGCGCTGACGCAGCGTCTGGTGCAAGCGGGTTCGGCGCCGCTTCGCACCGCGGCCGGCTTGTTGCTGCTCACGGGCATCTGTTTGATGCTGCCGGTGCTGGCCTTTGCCGTCTTCACGGACGTCGATCGGGCCTTCGTCACCATTGTGCTGCTGACGACGGCGACGGCGTCCGTGGCCACCACCAGTGGCTATGGCGGGCTGTTTCTCTGGTTCGCCGCCCCGGTGCTGCTGCCCTTGAGCCTGGCCTGGATTTTGGCCGCGCCCGAGGGTGCATCAACCTGGGCGATGTGGGGCATGGGTGGCCTGATCCCCATCTACTTGGCCTTTCTGGTGGCACTGGGTCGCGACTTGTTTCGGGTATTTGACGAGTCTTGCCGAATCCGCTACGCGGAGCGCTCGCTCAATGATCGACTGGCGTTGGCTTTGGAGGCGACAGAGCAAGCCAGTCAGGCCAAGACCCGCTTTCTGGCGGCGGCCAGCCATGATCTGCGCCAGCCGCTGCACACGATCGGACTACTCACGGCGACCCTGGGGCTGCGCCAACTCGACGCCAGAAGCCGCGAGATGGTGCTGATGTTGGGCACCGTCAACCAGGCCCTTTCAGGGCAGCTCGATGGCTTGCTGGACGTATCCAAATTGGATGCAGGCATCGTGAAGCCCGATATGCAAATCCACCGCATTGAGCAGATCGTCGCGGAACACGGGGTCGCCATGCAGGCGGTGGCGCAAGAGCGCGGCCTTTACATCCGAACCCATGGCGATGCTCAGGTGCTGGTGCTGACGGACATCGTATTGATGCGGCGCTTGCTGGGAAATTTGACAGGCAATGCACTGAAGTTCACGCACCACGGGGGCATTGACGTCTTCGTCAGCGCGGCCGATGGTATGGCCGTGATCGAAGTGGCCGACACCGGTATCGGTATCGCGCCCGAGCACCAGCGGCTGATATTTCAGGAGTTCTATCAGGTAGGCAATTCCGAACGCGACCGCCACAGTGGACTTGGCCTGGGCTTGTCGATTGTGCAGCGCCTGTGCGCTTTGCTGGGCATCGCACTGAGCCTTGCATCTGTGCCCGGCCAGGGCAGCCGATTTACACTGCGTCTGCCACGGGTGGATGCGCCTCATCAGGCCGCGCTGCAGGGTCCTGGGCCGACTCAAAGCAGCCCAGCGCAGCTTGATGTCATGGTGGTTGACGATGAAATGGATGTACGCCAAGCGATGCGATTTGGACTGGAAGAACTGGGCTGCCGGGTCTGGCTGGCGGACGGCGTTGCACAAGCGCGAGACATGGCGCAGGCGCGGCACATTGACATGGTGATTTCGGACTTTCGATTGCGCGGCCAGGAAAACGGCCTTGAGGCGGTACGCGAAGTCTGTGCGCTGCATCCGAAAGCCTACGCCCTGCTCGTCAGCGGCGATACCGCCCCCGATAGGCTGCAACAGGCGTTGGCCGCAGGCATCTCGTTGTTGCACAAGCCCGTGGCGCTGCAAGAGTTGGCGGATCACGTGCAACAGGCGAAATCGACACGATGAAAGACCGCCCTTCGCCTTCGCTCGGTGGCGGAACGACTGAAGTCCCGCATCGCAGCGAAGCCCGGCGCACGCGCTTCTTGTCCACCGGTTTGGTGGATTTTGCCAACGCCGTGCGGCAGTCGCCCGAGAGTGTGTACGACGTGGTGATCGTAGGCAGCGGTTACGGTGGCAGCATTGCGGCGCAGCAGCTGGCGGGTCTGACCTTGCAGACCGAGTCCACGGGCACAGCACAGCCGATCCGCGTCTGTGTCCTTGAGCGGGGAAGCGAGTACTTACCGGGAATGTTTCCATCGTCCTTCGCTGAGTTGCCGGGTCATTTGCGCTATCACGTACAAGGATCGGGGCAGGCCACGCGTAACCACGAGGGCTTGTTTGACCTGCGCGCTGGCGCAGATATAGGGGTTCTTGTCGCGAATGGGCTGGGCGGCGGGTCGCTGATCAATGCGGGCGTACTGGTCGAACCAAAATTCGGTGAATTCGAAAGCCGCCTGCCGCCAGCGGTCGTGCGCGATCTGGAAGTCACCTATCTGCCGGCCGCACGTGAGCTACTGGTTGGCATGACGCTGACGAACCAAGGGCCGCACAACACCGTGGAGCGCGACCCCGAATTCGGTGCGAAATATCCTCTCAAGTTCCACCGACTCGGCGAACTTGCGACCCGCCAAAGCCCTGAGCTGCGCCATCGGGCGGCAGAGATCACCGTGGCCATGCGGGAACAGCCTGCAAGCCCCGCCAGCGTGAATCTGGCCAAGTGTGTGGGATGCGGCGATTGCATGACAGGCTGCAATGTCGGGGCCAAGGCCTCGCTGGACAGCAATTTGCTGGCCCAGGCCCGGCAACGCGGCGTCGAGATGGTGACCGGTGCGAGCGTGCTTTGCCTGTCTCGGGAAACAGCGACGCCGGCGCAGACCGGCGTATGGGTACTGGAGGTGGAGCATACGTCCGAGGCCCTTCGCGTGCGTGAAGCCGCCCCGCTCAAGCTCAGGGCGCACAAGGTCATTTTGGCAGCCGGCACCCTGGGTTCGACCGAAATACTGCTGCGCTCGCGCACGGAAGAACTGTTGTTCTCCAACCGTCTGGGCGAAGGTTTTTCCGGCAACGGGGACAATATCGCGGCCATTCACCAACTCGCCCAGCCCGCACACAGTGCGGCCGATGAGCATGTCGCACTGGCCTCGCGCCGCGTCGGCCCCACCATCACGCATGAGGTTGAAGTGCCGCGCCATGGCGATGAACTCGGGCTGCTGATTCAGGAGTTTGCGGTGCCTGCGCCACTCAAGCGCCTGTTCGCCGAAATGGTCACCACCGGCCATGCCCTGGCACAACTCGCGACGCCTGATTTGGACCGACATGGAGACGAGCCCGATGCCGCCATCGACCCCTGCGCAGTGGACGAGTCTGCCATCGAGCACACCCTGCTGCTGGGTTTGATTGGGCACGACGATGCCGCCGGCGTGCTGCGCCTGCCGGTACAGCCGCAGCGCGCGAACGGGGTCAGACCGCAGCCAGGGACATTGCAAATAGTCTGGCCGCAGGCACGTTCGGGCAAGCAGGTGATGGCCGCCTACCGGCGCTTGCAAGAATACGCCGCAAAGGCCTTCCCGGGTGCCAGCGTCATCGCCAATCCACTGTGGCGCGCGCTGCCAATCGAGCTGGAATCCCTGGCGGGTCTGCCACGTGGCCCGCTCATGACCGTGCACCCACTGGGCGGATGCGCCATGGGGCGCGAACCTGCCCAGGGCGTGGTCGACGACGCCGGCAGGGTCTTCAACCTGGCTGGCCGGTCCACCACTTGCGACCGCCATGGCGACTGGGCGGGCAGCTTGGTGGTGCTGGATGGCTCTATCTTGCCGGGCTCCTTGGGTGCGAATCCGGCGCTGACCATCAGTGCCCTGGCGCTCAGAGCCATGGCGCAATTGGTGCAGGACTGGAAGTTCGACGCTGCAACCTGGGCACACGAACCACTGAAAGAACGACCCCGGTTCGCCGCAGCCGAGCCTCGCGTCACGGTTCCTCCCAAACCGACCGAAGTGGCGGTGATTGAGCGCCTGTGTGGGGCCGTGCGCATGGACGCCAATGCACCCTACCCGCAGCACTGCGTACTGGAACTGACGCTGCAGTATGAGCCGGTGGCGATCAAGAACTTAATGGCTCATTGGGGTGGTCGAAACCTGAAGCTGGCACAGGGCTCCTATCTGCGCCTCTTTCGGGCCGATGACTGGGAACGCTCGCTGCGGGTGCACGATGATGCGCAGCGCGATCAACATGTGTTGTGGCGTGCCGAATTGACGGGAACGCTGCGCTTTCTGCAGCGCAGGGAATCGTCCCCGCTTGGCCGCAGGATCAAGGCGCTGGGGGCCTTCGTGTTCAATCGTGGCCTGCGCGATGCATGGCAGTGGCTCGCCGGGTGGTTCGACCAGCTATGGCAACCGCAGCCCGCCGATTTGAATGCCGACGCAGCGGCGGCTCCTGGCGCTTTTGCGCATGCCTTGCATGTGATGAAGTACGTCTGGAGCCAACTTTCGCGGGCTGGCGAGGAGCGCGAATTTGATTACCAGCTCACGGTGCAGGTGCACGGCAAGGACTGCCGCATACGTGGCAACAAGCTGCTGACTTACAAGCGCAGAGCCAACCCCTGGCGCCAGATGACGCAGATGAGGCTGACCGAATTGCCATTCATGCGATCGGGAAGCCAAGCGACCTTGCTCGTGGACGGCCAATTCATGGCCAAACAAGGGGTGGCGCTGCTGCAACTGAGGCAGCAACAGAACCAACCCAACGCCTGGCTCGACATGGCCTCCTTTGGCTTCTTCATGGCACGGCTATTGTTGAAAATCCACTGGTGGACATTCAGAGCCCCCGACCGCCTGTCGGCAGCGCCGCCACAGAGATTGCCCGGCCTGATCTCGGGACTGCCCACGCCCGAGGTGACGAACCTGCCGGTGGCGCTGCAAGTGCGGGGCGTGGATGCCCTGGTGCGCCTGACGCGCTACCCCAATCCGGGGAGCCGCCTGGCACCGTTGGCCATGATTCATGGCTACAGCGTCAGCGGAAACAGCTTCACCCATCCCTCCTTGCAACCCAGTGCGGCAGAATATTTTTGGCACCAAGGTCGCGACGTCTGGGTGGTGGACTTGCGCACCAGTGCCGGCCTTCCCACCGCCGTCGTGCCGTGGTCGTACGAGGAGGTGGCGCTGGTGGATATTCCAGCGGCCCTGCTGCACATCAAGAACATCAGCGGCCAGCGCGTGGACGTGTTGGCACACTGTGTTGGCGCGGCCATGCTGAGCATGGCCATTTTGAGCAGCGCACGCAGCGTCAAAAGCGGCGAGACGGAGCTCGGAGTGCAGGGCAGGCTAACATCGTCCCAGCTTGGGATCTTGAGCGCATTCAATGGCGATGACGGGCGTACAGGGCCGCACCCCACGGTGCGCCACATTGTTTTGAGCCAAAAGGGCCCGTTGCTGCGCTACACCGCAGCCAATATCTTGCGGGCCTATTTGATGCGCTCGCTGCGGCGCTGGCTGGTGCCTGATGGCTACCAGTTCAGACCGTCGGCGGCGCCCACGATGCGAGAGCACGTCATGGATCGCCTGCTCAGTTCCGTGCCCTATCCAGACGAAGACTACGATGTTGAGAATCCACTGCGTCCTTGGACTCGCACGCCCTGGACCGCCAGCCGCCATCGCATGGACGCGCTCTATGCCAGGGACTTTAGTGCGCCGAATTTGCGCGCGGAAACGCTCGCCGCCATCGACGACCTGTTTGGTCCCATCAACCTGGACACGGTGACGCAGACGATTCACTTTGTGCGTTTCAACTGCATTACCAACCAGAGCGGGCGAGGTGAGTTCGTGACCCTGGAAAACCTGGCAAGACGCTGGCGCGGTATTCCCACTTTCGCGATCCATGGTGCCGACAATGGCCTGGTCGATGTGAGCACCCAAGATTTGCTCAAGGTCAATTTCGATGCCGCTGCCATCCCCTTTTCATGCAAGACCTATCCCGGACTGGGGCATCAGGACATGCTGATCGGAAAGACCGCAGAAGTCGTCTTTCGCGACATCGAAGAATTTCTGCGTCATTCGCCCATGCATGCCGGCGCGCCGACTCGCGCCAAGGCGTCCGCTTCGACTCCGGTCCTGACCGTGGCGCGGCCCCTGCCTTGGAGCTTGGAGAGGCCATGGATCGGTCCGCGTCTGCAGCGCGATGGAAATGGACTGAAACTTTTTGCCTTGTCCTCCCCGCGCTTTGGTCGGGCCAAACTGCTGCTGCTTGCCCTGGATGTGGCACCGTCTGCACTGCCAGGTGCGCCGCGGCCACGCCTGTGTGGCGCGGTGGACTCGGTTGTGGGCGACAGTCGCGATTGGATGGCGCTGGCGCTCCCCGCCGCACAGCACCCCGAGCCTGCGGGTTGGCTGGTGGTCGTGGCGTATGCGTATTCGCAGACGACCTTGCAGGACGACGGCCTGGCGCGAGGCGCGCACGCCGCAGTGCAGGCCAACGACACCACGCTGGCGCAGCCTTCGCCGGACGTTGCCGGGTTCAACGCTGAAGCGGCGCCCCTGATGCCGAGCGCGCCGTTCGCTGGCGGCCCCGACGGTGGCCCTTCACCGGAGCAGATCAATGCCTGGTTGCAGGATACGACCGAAGACCTGCCATCTTGCTTTGTCTCGATGTCTGATATTGCGCGCTGCAGTTGCCCACCCGGCTCTGACTTTGCCTTTGCTTTGGGCAGCTGTCAGTACCCCGCCAATCTGCTGGATGGGCCGATTGCGCAGGGCTCTTTGACTCGGATGGCCGCGCGACTCGATCAACTCGACTTCGCAATATTTGCCGGAGACCAAATCTATGCCGATGCCACAGCCGGACTGATGGACCCGGTACGCAGCGACGAGCGCTTCGATCTGCCCTACGAGACCGCTCTGCGATCACCGCCGATGCGCGAAATCATGCGCCGCGCGCAAGTTCATATGCTGATCGATGACCACGAAATCGTGGATAACTGGGAGCCGCCGTGCGCAACGAACACCGATGCGGCCCGACACGCTGACAAGTTGTTGCACCAGGGCTTGCGGGCTTACTGGAAGTATCAAAGACTGGACTCCCATGCCAGGGCAGCGGCGCGTTCGGTGTCGTATCAATTTGACCATGGCAACGCCGGGTTTTATATGCTGGATACGCGATCTGGCCGCGCTTACCGTCAGCCTGGGGCGCCGCAACAAGCGCTCATGTTTGCGGCCGACGAGATGCTGCGCTTGCAGCAATGGCTGCGGGCCAACAAGAGCCAGCTCAAATTCATCGTGTCGCCGGCGATCGTTTTGCCGCGCCGCCTGGCGATGCTCAACAGCGGGCAAGACCATGCCTCGCGCAGCGACGCCTGGGAGGCTTACCCCGCGACGCTGCAGGCCGTTTTTGACGCCATCGTGGATGAGGGCATCGACAACACGGTGTTCTTGTCCGGTGACGAGCATCTGCCCTGCGTGGCCAGAGCGACGTTGAGCAAACCGGGAAGAGCTGCGAGAAAAATCGTCTCCATCCACGCCTCAGGTTTGTATTCCCCGTTTCCCTTCGCGAACTCGAAGGCAGATGATTTTGTGCGCGAGTCGGAGTCGTTTGATTTGGGCGAGGTCAGGTGCCATGTGCGGACCGACTTCATTCCCGAAGGCCATGTCTTTGCCCAGGTGTCGGCGTGTTTTTCAGGTGCCGAACCGCAGGTGAATGTGCACTACAGCGCAGAAGCATGCAGCCTCACGTTAAACGACCTGTTCAACTTCTGATTTGGTCTAGCAACCTGTCGGACTTTGGGCGTGGGCGCAAAGTCCGACAGGCTGCAAGGCAAGCACTGCTCAGTGCAGCAACGCGCCAAGAAAGGCTGCGCGGTAAACCGCCTCCGTTCGATTGCTCACACCGAGCGCGCTCAGGACGGCGATGACGTGGGTTTTGACGGTCACATCCGAAATCCCCAACTCCTGGCCAATGATCTTGTTCGGCTTGCCTTGGATCAGCTTGGTCAGAACCTCGCGCTGGCGTGGTGAAAGATGGATCGGCAAAGGCGTCGATGGCGCCGCGCTGGCGGCGCATCGAAGTGTTGGAGCGACACAGACAAGCGCTGCCGCTGATGAAGTGACTGGAACTGGCGCGAACGATCGTGTGGAGGCATGCCGCCAATGGTCAAAACGATGGCAAGGGTACGCGGCCGGCGAATGCGCGCGCGAATGGCGCTCGGGGCCGACGGCGCTGGAGCCACCCTGAGTGACAATCACCCCATGCCCCAATCCACAAAAAAAGCCAGCTTGACCGAATTCGAGCCCGAGTTCATCGCGGGCCTGAAGAATATCTTTGAAAACATGATCGTCTTCAACCGCACGCTGGGGTTGACGATCACGCAGGTGACGCCGCTGCGTGCCGTGGGGCACATCGCCATGCGCCCCGAACTCGTGGGGCATCCTGCCTACAACCGGATTCACGGCGGCGTCATCAGCGCGGGTCTGGACGCCATGGGGGGGCTGGCGGTGATGGCGGCCATCGGCGCACGCCACATGGACGAGTCGCCGCTGGAACGACTGCACCGTTTTTCCAAGCTGGGGACGATCGATCTGCGCATCGACTACCTGCGCCCCGGCATCGGCGAGTATTTCGAACTGCGCGCCGAAGTCATGCGCCTGGGCTCGCGCGTGGCCTCCACCCGCATGGAGTTCCTCGGCGCCGACGGCAAGCTGCTGTCCACCGGCTCGGGCGCGTACATCGTCTCCTGATACCTTGCGGGTCCGACCGCTACGGCTTGGGCACTTCGCGCGGCTGGCCGTGCTCGTCGATCGCCACGTAGGTGACCGAGGCTTCCGTCACCTTCATGTATTTGCCCTGATCCGAATAGCGCTCGGCATAGACCTCGACCTTGACCGTGATCGAGGTCCGGCCAATGCGCGTGAGCTTGGAGAAGAACGACAGGATATCGCCCACGCGCACCGGTTGCTTGAAGATGAACTCGTTCACCGCCACCGTGGCCATGCGCCCCTTGGCGTAACGCGCCGGGATCACCGAGCCGGCCAGATCGACCTGCGCCATGACCCAGCCGCCAAAGATGTCGCCGTTCGCGTTGCAGTCCGCCGGCATGGGGATGACCTTGAGTACCAGTTCCTCGTCGGTGGGTAACTGGACGCGCTTCGGTGGGATGGTGGCTGTCATAGGCGACAATCTTAAGTCACCCGGGCGACGGGGGCCTGCCAGCCCAACGCCCTCGAAAGAAAGAACCCCCCTATGCGCCGACACGGCGAACCCCATCCCGCTGCGCCCAGCACGACTTCTGGCGTGGCCGCACCCCGTTCCGACTGGAGCACGCTGTCGCGCCTGTTCCCCTACCTGTGGACCTACAAGTGGCGCGTCATCGCGGCGCTGGCCTTCATGGTCGGAGCCAAGCTGGCCAACGTGGGCGTGCCGCTGCTGCTGAAACAACTGGTTGACGCGCTGACCCTCACGCCCCAGCAGTCGCTGTTGGTCGTGCCGGTGGCGCTGCTCGTGGCCTACGGCTTGCTGCGCCTGTGCACCTCGCTGTTTGCCGAATTGCGCGAACTGGTTTTTGCCAAGGCCACCGAAGGCGCCTCGCGCACCATCACGCTGCAGGTGTTTCGCCATCTGCACGCCCTGAGCCTGCGCTTTCACCTGGAGCGCCAGACCGGCGGCATGACGCGCGACATCGAGCGCGGCACGCGCGGCGTGCAGTCGCTGATTTCCTATTCGCTCTACAGCATCGTGCCCACGCTGATCGAAGTCACGCTGGTGCTGACGCTGCTCGCGGTCAAGTTCGACGTCTGGTTTGCCGGCATCACCATCGTCGCCCTGGTGTTCTACATCGCCTTCACCGTCACCGTGACCGAATGGCGCACCCAATTCCGCAAGGAAATGAACGAGCTCGACTCGGCCGCGCACAGCCGCGCCGTGGACTCGCTGCTGAATTACGAGACCGTGAAGTACTTCAACAACGAGGACTTCGAAGCGCGCCGCTACGACGAGAATCTGGAGCGCTATCGCCGCGCCGCGCTCAGGAGCCAGCGCACGCTGAGCCTGCTCAATACCGGCCAGCAACTGATGATTGCGCTGGCGCTGGTGGCCATGCTGTGGCGCGCCACCCAGGGCGTGGTCGAGGGCCGCATGACGCTGGGCGACCTGGTGATGATCAACGCCTTCATGATCCAGCTCTACATCCCGCTGGGTTTCCTGGGCGTGCTGTACCGTGAGATCAAGCAAAGCCTGACTGATCTGGACAAGATGTTTCACCTCATGGACCGCGGCTACGAAGTGGCCGACGCACCAGGGGCGCAGCCGCTGCTGCTGCACCCTCTCCCCCCGGGAGCGGGCAGGGGTGAGGGTGGGTCGGACGCGACGGTCCGCTTCGAGCACGTGAGCTTTGCCTATGAGCCCGCGCGCCCGATCCTGCACGACCTGAGCTTCACCATTCCCGCCGGCAAGACCGTGGCCGTGGTGGGCCCATCCGGCGCGGGCAAGTCCACGCTGGCGCGACTGCTGTTTCGCTTTTACGACGTCACCGGCGGCGCCGTGCTGATCGGCGGCCAGGACATCCGCCACGTGACTCAAGCCAGCGTGCGCGCGGCGATCGGCATCGTGCCGCAAGACACCGTGCTGTTCAACGACACCGTGGAATACAACATCGCCTACGGCCAACCCGGAGCGAGTCGCGCCCAGGTGGAGGAGGCGGCGCGCGCGGCGCACATCCACAGCTTCATCGCCGCCACGCCCCGTGGCTACGACACCATGGTGGGCGAGCGCGGATTAAAACTCTCGGGCGGTGAAAAGCAGCGCGTGGCGATCGCGCGCACGCTGTTGAAGAACCCGCCGATCCTGATCTTTGACGAAGCCACCTCGGCGCTGGATTCGGCCAACGAGCGCGCGATCCAGGCCGAGTTGCAAAGCGCGGCGCAAAACAAGACCACGCTGGTGATCGCGCACCGCCTCTCCACCGTGGTCGATGCGCACGAGATCCTGGTGATGGACGCCGGGCGCATCGTCGAGCGCGGCAACCACGCGCAACTGCTGGCGCTGGGCGCGCGTTATGCCCAGATGTGGGCGCTGCAGCAGAGCAACGACTGAAAGGCGGCTCCAAGCCCCCATCAAGCCTTCAGCGCGTCGGGTCCGGAAACAGCAGTCCGTGCAGTCCGCCCTTGCGCTCAAAGGGCTTCCAGGCACCCAGTGGCTGCGCCAGTCGATCGGCCACGGCCCACCAAGCGCTGGGGTTCAGGCCGATGCCAAGATGGCTGGCCACGACCTCGATGTTTTCGGTTTGCGCATTGCGCGGGCACACGGCCTGGATGCTGCCCTGCCAGGCGACCACGCCGTCGCTGCGCGAGTACAGGCTGGTGGTGGGCACGGGCGGCGCGCCGGGCATGTCGTAGTGCTCGACTTCACGCCGGATGTCGCGCCCGCTGGTGAGCTCGTACAAGCGCCAGGCGTTGGTGCTCGCTGGCGTGCCAGCGAAAGGCGTTCCCAGCGTGATCACGCTGCGCACCATGTCGGGCGAGGCCTTGGCCAATTCGCGCGCGTAAATGCCGCCCAGGCTCCAGCCGATCAGGCTCACGCGGCGCCCGCCGCTGGCGCGAAAGGCCTGTAGCAGCTGGTGCTGCGCGTCTTCCAGCACGCCCGGCCGGGGGCCGAAGTTGCTGCCCTGGTTCCAGCCCGACACCGCGTGCCCGAGGCGGCCCAGGTAGTGGCGCAGCGGCGCGGTCGAGGCGTCGCTGGCCGAGAGTCCGGGATAGACGATGACCGCGTGCCCGTCGCCTGCGGGCGCGCGCTGCAGGATGGGCCAGGCCGGGAACACGGCGCCGAACTCCCAGAGCGCGCGCAACTCCAGAGCCATGAGCCAGGCGCTCGGCGCCGGATGCGGGAGGCTGTGCGATGGGGAGGTCATGAAGGCTTTTATAACCGCATCCTGCGCTTCGTTGGCGGCGCCGGCGTCTCGGGCGCGACGGCAGCCGGCGCAAACAGCGCCTGCGCCTGCTCGAAGGCCTGAGCCAGGGCGTCGGCAATGGCCTGCAGATCGGCGCTGGGAACCGCCTGGGCATCGGCGATCAGGCCGAAATCCACGCTGCCGGCGTAGGTCTGAACCGTGATGTTCAGCGCCACGCCGTGCATCACGATGGACAGCGGGTGAAAGGTCAGCATGCGCGCGCCGGCCAGGTACAGCGGCACCTGCGGACCCGGCACATTGCTGATCACCAGATTGGAGGGCATGGGCAGACGGGCCGACAAGCCGGTGGCGCTGTAGGCCTTGAACAAGGCCTTGCCGATGCCGCCCACGAGCCAGGGCGCCAGCAGCGAGGGGTAGTCGGTGGGCAGGACGGCCTTGAGCTTGGTCATCGCGTCACGGACCTTGGCGCTGGAGTTCATGATCGCCTGCAGCCGCTTGGCCGGATCGGCGTATTGCGTGCCCAGTTGCACCAGCGTCATCGAGGCCTGGGTGTTGAGCTCCTGGTTTTGTTCCTCACGCAGGCTCACCGGCATCGCCGCCACCAGCGACTTGCGGGGCAGGCCTTCGCGCTGCAGCAAGAACTCGCGCAAGGCGCTGGAGCACAGCCACAGCAGCAAGTCGTTGAACGAGATGCCCTGGGCCTTGGCCATGGCGCGGCACGGCGCAAACGGCAGGCTGGCCGTGGCAAAGCTGCGCTGCGGCGTGACCGCGACATTGAAGCGCGTCAGCGGCGCGAACCAGGGCGGCGCCTTGCCTGCGTCCTGCGCCGGGCGCAGGCGCTGCAGCAGCGTGGCGCCGGCCGCGCCCAGCGTCTCGGGCAGCGCGCGCACCAGCTTGAGGTATTGCCTGAGCGAGCCCGTGAGCACATGGCCCACCAGCGAGGCGGCGCTGAGTTCGCGGCGCCGGCGCTGCGTTGAAGTCGATGCCGGCGGCGCCACCGCGCGCGGCGTGGCACTCAGGTCGAGCAGCGCGTTGGCCAGCACGGTGCCGGCTTTGCCGTCGAGCGCCGCGTGGTGGATCTTGGAATAAAAGGCGGCGTAGCGCTTGCCTCGGGGCGCGGCGACGCGGTCGAAGATGTGGAATTCCCACAGCGGACGGCTGCGCTCCAGCAGTTGCGCGTGCAGTTGCGCGCACTGCGCCTGCACTTCGAGCACGCTGAGCTTCTTGGTCGCCGCACGGCGCACGTGCAAGTCCAGATCCACCGCCTCGGCCCGCACCCAGGAGGGGTGGCCCACGTTCAGCGGCATGGGTGCGAGTTGTTGATTGAACAAGGGCACGAGGTGCAGGCGTGCGGCCACATGGGCTTGCACCGCCTGGTGAAAACTCCCGCTGAAACCCTCGGGCAATTCGTACACATGCAGCGAGCCCACGTGCATCGGCATTTCGGCGCATTCAAGGTAGAGAAAAGAGGCGTCCAGGCCGCTCAGGGTTTTCATGCGAGGTGTGCTCCGAGGGTTGCGACGCGCTGATGGGTCAAGCGCACTATAGTCCTACCCGACACCGCTTTTTAGGAGACTCCGCTGAGCACCATCATTCTGTCCATTCTGTCCATTCTGGCCATCGCGCTGGCGGGCCTGGCCCTGATCTGGGCCATCGATCGCTTTTATCTCCAGGGCGAAGACCTGAGCGCCTTCGACCGCGCCAGCGGCCAGCGCCACGGCCTGGGCCGCGCGCCCAGCGCCGAACATCTGGCCGTGGTCGCCTCGCTGCGGCCGATCTTTGACACGCTCAAGCGCACGCCCCGCAGCCAGCATCTGGCGCTGCTGCGCGAGCACATGGACCACGCCTTCCCCGAACTGGAGACCTCGGCCCAGCTCACGCCGATCGAGCTGCAGGGGATGCGCGCCGAATGGGTGCTCGCGCCCGGCGCCGACCCACGCCGACGCCTGCTCTACCTGCACGGCGGGGCCTACATGATGGGCAGCGCCAAAAGCCACCGACGCCTCACCGCCAAGTTCTCCGAGATGGCCGACGCGGCCGTGCTCGCCATCGACTACCGGCTGATGCCCGAGCACCCGCGCCTGGCCGGCGTGGAAGATTGCCGCAGCGCCTACGGCTGGATGCTGGAGCACGGGCCCGACGGCACCGGCCCGGCCGATGCGATCTTCGTCGCCGGCGATTCGGCTGGCGGCAATCTCACGCTGTCGCTGCTCGCCTGGGTGCGCGACCAGGGCCTGCGGGCGCCGAACGCGGCGGTGGCGCTGTCGCCCGCCACCGACAGCAGTTGCAGCAGTCCGAGCCTGAGCGCCAACCTGGCAAGCGACGCCATGCTTGGCCCCTTGTTCCGCTCGCTGGCCAAAATTCCGCGGCCGCTGCTGCGCTGGGGCGCCTGGTTCAGCAACCGGCTGCGGCCCAGCCATGCTGTGATCTCGCCGGTGTTTGGCGACCTGTCGAACTTGCCGCCGCTGCTGGTGCAGGCGAGCGAGGCCGAAATCCTGCTCGACGACAGCCGGCGCTACGTCAACAAGGCGCTGGCCGCCGGCTCGCCGGTGCGCCTGCAGACCTGGAGCCACGTGGTCCATGTCTGGCAGATTTTCTATCCGCAACTGGCCGAAGGCCGCGAGGCACTGGAAGAAATTCGCCAGTTTTTTGCCACTGTGGCACCCTCCCCTGAAACGAAATCAAAGGCATGAACATGAGACTGACTGAAGGCCTGCGCCGCCTGCAAGGAATGGCACTGCTGGCCATGGCGCTGGGCGCCAGCGCGCCCGCCTGGGCTGAACCAGTGCCGGTGAGCATCGAAGCGCTCGGCGCCGGCTTTAGGCTCACGCGCGCCGGCCAGCCCTACTTCATCCAGGGCGCGGGCGGAGGCGCATCCAAGAGCCTGCTGCGCGCGCTCGGCGGCAACTCCTTTCGCACCTGGGATCTCGAGGGGCTCAAGGACGAGCTCGACGAAGCCCAGCGCCTGGGTTTGACGGTGACCGTGGGCATCTGGCTGGAGCACAAATCAGCCAACTTCAGCTACGACAACCCGCTGCAGATGGCGCAGCAGTTCGATGCCGCGCGTCGCGCCATCGACGAATTCAAGGACCATCCCGCGCTGCTGATGTGGGGCATAGGCAATGAAATGGAGATGGACCAGGAGAACCATCCCGCGCTGTGGCAGGCCGTGCAGCGCATCGCCGCCTACGCCAAAAAGGCCGACCCGAAGCATCCGACCATGACCGTGGTGGCAGAAATCGGCCAGGAAAAATTGGCCATGATCGCGCGCTATTGCCCCAGCATCGACGTCGTCGGCATCAACGCCTACGGTGGCGCGCCCAGCCTGGCCGAGCGCTACCGCCAACTCGGCGGCGTCAAACCCTATGTGCTGACCGAGTTCGGCCCGCCCGGACCCTGGGAGGTGGAGAAGACGTCCTGGGGCGCAGCGATCGAAGCCAGCAGCACCGACAAGAGCGAGCACTACCGGCGAACTTATGAGGGTTCGGTGGCGCATCAGCCCCTGAGCCTGGGCTCCTACGCCTTTATCTGGGGCCACAAGCAGGAAGCCACGGCAACCTGGTTCGGCCTGATGCTGCCCGATGGCACGCGCATGGGCGCGCTGGACGTGCTCAGCGGCTTGTGGAGCGGCAAGCCCGTGCGCCATGCAGCCCCGACCATTCAGCGCCTGAGCCTGGACGGCCCGAACCGGGTGCCAGCGCAAAGCATCGTTCATCTGAAGCTGGATGCGCGCAGCGCGGGGCCCGACGCACTCCAGGTCGAATGGGTGTTGCAGCTCGACCCGATGCAGCAGAGTTCGGGCGGCGCCCACGAAGACGTGCCTGCGGTGTTTCCCCAGGCGCTGCTCAGCGCCGACGCGCACAGCGCAGACTTTCGTCTGCCCGCCCAAGCCGGCAGCTACCGCGTGTTCGCCTACGTGCGCGACGGCCACGGCGGCGGCGCCGTGGCCAACGTCCCGCTGTTCGTGCAAGCCACAAAACCCTGAGCTTCAGGCTGGGGCGGCCCAGCGCCGCGCCGCCAACTCGTTGCGTCACGCTCAGCGAATGGGCCGATTCGCTGCGCAGGGCCGGCTGCGGCGGGTCAATCTTCAGATGATCGAGTTGTTTGCGAGAGCGCTGTTGCGGCAAATCCCTTGCCGTCGCCGTCAGTCGGCATGGGTCGATTCAGTCTTGTCCGCCTTCATGCGAGCCAAATCCTTCTCCAGTGTCCCCGACGCCATGCAAGCCCATCGACCGAGACTGGATGCTTTGCCCAACAGCGCTGATCAACGTGTCTGGGATATCGAAATTTGTGCTGGCAAGCTCTTGCGTGATCTCCGCCATCAACTGGTCCCGCGTGACGCCGTGATCTGCGTGAACCATCGCCTGGGTACGGCCGCCGTGAAGTGTGTCCCAACGTGATCGCTTCGAGGCCTCGCGGCCGCCACCAGGGGCGTTGTTGCCAAAGCCGTCGATGTAGTTGTTCCAGATCGGCTTGTACAGTGCGAGCAGCGAAGTTTCGGCCAGCCGTATGAAGGCATCATCCATCACCAGGGCCCGATAGTGAAAATACTCAACGCTGAAATCTGCGCTGGCCGCAGCGATGCTCCCTTGGTGCTTATTGAGGCGATCTCGAAGCGCTGGATGACCTTCGACGGTCTCGATGCCGCGGCGCCCGCCACTCGGCAGTGCCTGGCCAACGTAAATCGGCCATACGAACCTCCCGTTGGAGTTACGCCGCGCCAGCGGTGCGTACGGCGCAAACCCAGCTCCGTCGTAATAGATGGCATAGACGCCAGGGCCACGCAACGGGAACGGCGTCGCCAACGGGTAGCCCGGAGTCGTCAAAAGAACTTCGGCGATGGACGCTCCTAGCACTCTTTTCTCAAGCGGGTTGAACGGCACAACGCTCGAGATAACCGTACGTGTGCTGGATTTGGCTCCTGCCCTTGGTCTAGTGCTCATGCGCGCATCAATGCCTGGCACTGTTGAGTCGACAGGGCCAGTGCATTGGCGACATCGACCGTGGACTTTAGCCCCATTTTGCGCAGCTGCGATTCGACCAACTGGATACCGACACTCGACATGACTTGGCGCGCGAGTTCGACAGGAACGGCGTTGCCGAGCTGGCGCATCACTTCTCCCCAGGCGCCGTGGAAGCGGTAACCGTCCGGGAAGGTTTGCAGCCGGGCTGATTCGCGAATCGTGAAGTAGCGGCAACTGCCGTCGTCGTTCACCATCATGTTCTCGCCACCTGGCACGCCGTGCCCGCCGGCCTTGAGCGTCTTGGCGGGCAGATCCAACGGACTACCGGTATGGCCTGGATAGGCCTTGGCGCCCGGTTGATGGCTGTGATTGATGAAATGGTGCTGCAACCGCATTTCCGGGTTCGGCATGTCGGCCAGGGCCTCGCGTACCGTCTTCCACGGTTTCAGCGGCTCTTCGATGAGGCTGAGCTGCCGCATCAGCATTTGGCCCATGGCGGCGCTCAAAGGCGACGCCGGCCGATTCTTCTTTGCAATCCTGTTGCGTTCCCAATACGCCCCAGTCACCCACTGATCGTGCATCAACGCTGATTGGCTGTGGGTCGGCGCTGGCATGCTCCAGTGGGTCTCAAGATCGTGACGGAAACCGACGATGAAGACCCGCTCGCGGCGCTGTGGCACGCCGTAGTCGGCAGCGTTCACCAAGTTCGTCTTTAGCCGGTACGTCAAGGCCTTGCCGTGTTGACGACCCGAGCTGTGCTCGGTCTGCAAACGCAAGTAATGAGATTGCCAGTCCTCGTTCTTTCGCTTTGGCGACCCGGGGAACTCGAGTTGGAGCCGGATGTATTCGAAGTAATTGTGAAAAGCTGATCGCGTCAGACCCTTCACGTTCTCGAAGACAAACGCTTTGGGTTGAAGTTGGCGCACGATGTCCACGCTGGCGGGGAACATGTCGCGTTGATCATTGTAGGCACCATGCTTGCCACCCATAGAAAAGGGTTGGCAGGGTGGGCCACCGGCGACGAGTTCGATGTCTGTCGGAAGTGATTTCCAATCGAAAGCGCGCACGTCGCCCTCATGAATGGGCCAACCCGAGACAAGGGGGTATTCGTTCCTCTGGTTTTCGCGCAGCGTGTCACAGGCCCAGCGGTCCCACTCAAGAACAGCCAGAGGCTTGAACCCGGCCAAGCTTGCACCCAAAGCCAAGCCTCCGGCCCCCGCAAAAAGCTCAACCACACGCATTCGCAACCCCTATTTGTCTTGCGAATTTTAGCGATCTTTTGCTGCTTCGTGGCTGTTACGGCAGCGCGATGTTTTGCACCGCTCATGCCGACGGAATCGGTCTCATCCGAAGCTGGCGCAGCACGCGTTCGCATCTTCATAGGCAGGGTTAGCCCCGGCCGTGCCGCCAGAAATACGGTCCCAATAGGCCAATTTGTCGACGCTCCGGCGCAGGCCCCAAGACGATCCCGCCGAACAAGCCAATATCGCCGTACCACTGCGGTTTCACCCGCGAGTCGAAGTGGTGCGGGACATTGGCCCGCTATTTGCGTGCATTCACTTCGGCACCCAAGTCGCACCCTTCACGCCCGGTCTGCTGAAGCGGCGGCGGCGGTCGTGCCTGGTTTCATTCACCTTGCGCCCTTCATCACCATGAAAAATCAACTTATCAAAAATGTCGCCATGTTCTCCACCCTCGTCGCGTGCACCGTGGCCGCGCAGGCCGCAGACTGGAGCGACACCTCCATCGGCTATCGCTACGGTAGCGAGTTCGCCGAGCCGTTCAATCCGAATGCGATCAGCAAGAACATCATCGATCTGAACCACGTCAGCGGCTACAAATACGGCTCCAACTTCTTCAATGTGGACCTGCTGATGTCCAACAGCAAGGACCCCGCAGGCGCGGGTTCCAGCAATGGTGCGCAAGAGGTGTACGTGGTCTATCGCAACACCATCGATCTGGAAAAGGTGACGGGGAAGTCGTTCAAGTTCGGCGCGGTGCGCGGCGTTGGGGCGGTTGTCGGCTTTGATTTCAATACCAAGGCCGACGCCGGCTACAACTCGAAGAAGCGCATGCTGGTGGCCGGTCCGAGCCTGATGCTGGACGTGCCGGGCTTCTTGAATGTGAGCCTGCTCGCGCTGCAGGAGAGCAACGCGCCCTACAGCACCTTCAGCAAGACATCGACGCCGCGCTACAGCTACAAGCTGCACCCGATGCTGAATGTGGCCTGGGGCATCCCGGTGGGCTCGCTGCCGCTGTCGTTTGAAGGTTTTGCCAACTTCATCGCGTCCAAGGGCAAGAATGAATTTGGCGACGCCAGCGCAGCCGAAACCAACATCGACCTGCAATTGATGTACGACCTGAGCTCGGTGCTGGGCGCTGGCAAGAACACGTTCAAACTCGGTCTTGAATACCAGTACTGGAAGAACAAGTTTGGCAACGACGCATCCGGCTTTGCCGGCAAGGGCGCCTTTGCCAAGACGCCGATGCTGCGCGCCCAATACCACTTCTAAGACCTGAGGGCCCGGGGCCAGAGCGCCGCGCAGCGGTCTGGCCCTGAAGATGAATTCAATGGTCCCGGCGGGACCGGCATCGCGCCAGGGCCAGGCGGGTTGCCAACAGGCAAAATGCAGCTCAAGCACCCCGGCTTTCAACCATGATTCCAACCAAGAACGGCTTATGTCCATCCACGCTGCGCTGAACCACGTCACCCACTACAAGTACGACCGTCCGGTGAATCTGGGTCCGCAGGTGATTCGCCTGCGGCCGGCGCCGCATTGCCGCAGCAAGATCATTTCCTACTCGCTCAAGGTGGAACCGGCGGACCACTTCGTCAACTGGCAGCAGGATCCGTTTTCGAACTACCAGGGGCGTCTGGTGTTTGCCAAGAAGACGCGCGAGTTCAAGGTCACGGTCGATCTGGTGGTCGAGATGGCGGTGTACAACCCCTTCGATTTCTTTCTTGAGCCCAGCGCCGAGAAATACCCCTTCAAGTACGACAACCTGCTCAAGCAGGAGCTCGCCCCCTATCTGGCGGCCGAGCACCTGACGAAACGCCTCAAGGCCTTCCTGGCGCGCATCGACCGCAGAAAGCGCCGCAGCATCGACTTCCTGGTGGACGTGAACCAGATGGTGCACCAGGACATCAGCTACCTGATCCGCATGGAGCCCGGCGTGCAGACGCCGGATGAGACGCTCAAGCTGGGATCGGGTTCCTGCCGCGACTCGGCCTGGCTGCTGGTGCAACTGCTGCGCCACTGCGGCCTGGCGGCGCGCTTTGTCTCGGGCTACCTGATTCAGCTCAAGCCGGACGTGAAATCGCTCGACGGCCCCAGCGGCACCGAGGTCGATTTCACCGACCTGCACGCCTGGTGCGAGGTCTATCTTCCGGGCGCGGGCTGGGTCGGTCTGGACGCCACCTCGGGCCTGCTCGCCGGCGAAGGCCATATCCCGCTGGCCTGCACGCCCCAGCCCTCGGGCGCGGCGCCGATCGAAGGCGGCATGGACAAGTGCGAGGTCGAGTTCGAGCACCACATGGCGGTGACGCGCATCTACGAGTCGCCCCGCGTCACCAAGCCGTACTCCGAGGAACAGTGGGCCGCGGTGATGGCGCTGGGCCAGGCGGTGGACGACGAATTGAACGCCGGCGACGTGCGCCTGACCATGGGCGGCGAGCCCACCTTTGTCGCGGTGGACGACCGGGACGCAGCCGAATGGAACATCGACGCGCTGGGCCCGACCAAGCGCGGCTTTGCCACCGCATTGGTGCACAAGCTGCGCACCGAATACGGGCAGGGCGGCTTTCTGCACTTCGGCCAAGGCAAGTGGTATCCGGGCGAGCAGTTGCCGCGCTGGGCGCTGAACATCTATTGGCGCGCCGACGGCCAACCCGTGTGGCGCAATCCGGCACTGTTCGTCGACGAGCGCCGCCCCACCCACTACACCAGCGCCGACGCGCTGCGCTTCACGCAGACGCTGGCCGCCAAGCTCGGCGTCAGCGACCAGCATGTGCAAAGCGCCTACGAGGACAGCTGGTACTACCTGTGGCGCGAGCGCCGCCTGCCGGTGAACGTCGATCCCTTCGACTCCAAACTCGACGACGAGATGGAGCGCGCCCGACTGCGCCGCGTGTTCCAGCAAAAACTCGACTCGGTCGTGGGCTATGTGCTGCCGCTCAAGGGCGTGGAGGTGCCAGGCACGAACCTGCCGAAGTGGAGCACCGGCCCCTGGTTTGTGCGCGACGAACGCCTGTACCTGATGCCGGGCGATTCGCCCATGGGACTGCGCCTGCCGCTGGACTCTTTGCCCTGGGTGAGCGAGGCCGACTACCCCTACGTCCACGCGCAGGACCCGTGTCAGGATCAGCCGGCCTTGCCGGCGCACGACGGTCTGGCGGCGCGTTATGCCGCTTCCAGCGCGGATGGGGCAGCCGCATCGGCCGCCGTCCGCTCGGCCTCGCCCTACCTGTCGGGCACCGGCCCGCAGCCCGAGGCACCGCACCGCTTGCAGAGCGCCAGCGCCAGCGCAACCGGCCTGACCTCGGCGCACGCGCAAAGCCCCGAGCAAGCGCAACCGAGCGACTTCGTGCGCGTGCCCGAACGCCAGGAGTCGGCGCATTGGCTGAGCCGCACCGCGCTGTGCGTGGAGGTGCGCGACCCGCGCCGCTCCAGCGGACCCAAGGCCGAAAGCGTGGGCGAGAAATCGGCCGTGCTCTACGTCTTCATGCCGCCGCTGGAGAAGCTCGAAGCCTATCTGGACTTGCTGGCTGCGGTCGAGGCCAGCGCCCAGGAGCTGGGCCTGCAACTGGTGCTGGAGGGCTACCCGCCACCGCGCGATGCCCGGCTCAAGCTGCTGCAGGTCACACCCGACCCCGGTGTCATCGAAGTCAACATCCACCCGGTGACGAACTGGGCCGAGCTGGTGAAGAACACCGAGTTCCTGTACCAGGTGGCGTTCGAGTCGCGCCTGTCGGCGGAGAAGTTCATGAAGGACGGGCGCCACACCGGCACCGGCGGGGGCAACCACTTTGTGATGGGCGGCGCCACGCCCGCCGACAGCCCGTTCCTGCGCAATCCCGAACTGCTGGCCAGCCTGCTGCTGTACTGGCACAACCACCCGGCGCTGAGCTATTTGTTCAGCGGCATGTTCGTCGGCCCCACGAGTCAGGCGCCGCGCGTGGACGAGGCGCGCAACGACCAGTTGTACGAGCTGGAAATCGCCATCGAGCAGATCTACCAGAACCGCGAGATCTACGGCCAGCAGATGCCGCCTTGGCTGGTGGACCGCACGCTGCGCAACCTCCTGATCGACGCCACCGGCAACACGCACCGCAGCGAGTTCTCCATCGACAAGATGTACTCGCCCGACTCCGCCACGGGCCGCCTGGGCTTGCTGGAGCTGCGCGCCTTCGAGATGCCGCCACACCCGCGCATGAGCGTGGTGCAGCAGCTGCTGCTGCGCGCCCTGGTGGCGCGTTTCTGGAAGGCCCCGTATCGGGCGCCGGCCACGCGCTGGGGCACGGAACTGCACGACCGCTTCATGTTGCCCAGCTTCATCGAGCAGGATTTCAACGACGTCATGGCCGAGATGCGCGGCTGCGGCTACGCCTTCGATGACAGCTGGTTTGCAGCGCACTACGAGTTCCGGTTTCCGATCGTCGGTTCGGTCCAGTCCTTTGGCATGGAGCTCACGCTGCGCAACGCACTCGAGCCCTGGCACGTCATGGGAGAAGAAGGCGCGCCCGGTGGCACGGCACGCTACGTGGACTCGTCGCTGGAGCGCATCGAGGTGCGCGTCACCGGTCTGAACCCGAGCCGCTATGTCGTGACCTGCAATGGCGAGGCCTTGCCGATGCAGTCCACCGGCACCGTCGGCGAGTATGTGGCCGGCGTGCGCTACAAGGCCTGGAATCCGCCTTCGGCCCTGCACCCAAGCATTGGCATCCACACGCCGCTGACCTTCGACCTGATCGACACCTGGATGAAGCGCTCGCTGGGCGGCTGCCAGTACTTCGTGGCGCATCCGGGCGGGCTCAATCCCGACACTTTCCCGGTAAATGCCTACGAGGCCGAGAGCCGGCGCATGTCGCGCTTCGCCGCGATGGGCCACACGCCGGGCGTGGTGCAGGTGCCGCCAGCCACGATCAACGTCGCCGCCAGCCGCGAGTTCCCGTTCACCCGGGATCTGCGCCGAACGCGTTGATAGTTCCACAGCGCGACGTGGCTGCGGATACGGCTGTCCATTCCCGCCAGTTGGACGCATGCGCGGTTCGCAGTTTGAAGGTACGTGCCAGACGACGAGGCTGGAGTGGGCAGCTCCGCGAATGTCCCCCGCGTCGGCCTTCGGCCTTTGGCTCCTCCTTTATTTCGCTGCGCCGCCCACCCCAGCCTCGTCGTCCACATGCCTTGTCGGAATGCGTGCTTCGATCACCCCAAAAGCCTGTTAGCTCAGGTCGTCGTGGTGCCTGGCGCAGCGGCATCAAGGAGGAGGCCATCGGCCGGGGGACAGCCGCGGAGCCGGGCGCCATGGCGACCTGAGCGAGCACTAGTCAACGATAGCGCTGGCATACTCCCAAGCTGTGAAAGAACCCCATACCTTGCCACTTTCAACTGCGCCAAGCGACAGCACGAATGTCCACGCCATCGTGCAGCAATGCCTGGCTGCAAGCGGCCACTTCGATGAGCTTCGAGGGGCAGCGCGCGAAGCGCTGACGCCCGCCTGGGCTCAGTTCTTCGACCACATCGCTGACCAGGACGCGCAGGACCTGAATCGGCGCGCGGCCAGTCTGGCGCGCCAAGTCCGCGACAACGGCGTCACCTACAACGTGTATGCGGATGAGAACGGCCCGCAGCGCCCCTGGTCGCTCGATCTGTTCCCACTCATCATCGACGCGGCCAACTGGGCCAAGATCGACAGCGGCATACGCCAGCGCATGCGCTTGCTTGAGCTCGTCATGGCCGACGTTTATGGCGCGCAGCGCCTGCTGACCCAAGGGCTGTTGCCTGCGGCCCTGGTCCATGGGCATCCGGGTTACCTGCGCGCCATGCACGGCGTCAAGCCCGTGGGCGGAACCCATTTGCACATCGCCGCCTTCGATCTGGCACACGGACCCGACGGCAACTGGTGGGTTGTGGCCCAGCGCTGCCAGGCGCCTTCGGGCTTGGGCTACCTGCTGGAAAACCGGCTCGCGGTATCGGGCCAGTTCCCCCACGCATTCCAGTCCTTGAAGGTGCAGCGCCTGGCCAGCACCTACCGCGCCTTGATGGACGCGATGAAGCGCGCCAGCCCCCTCGGCCAGGCTGCGCACCTGGCGCTGCTCACGCCCGGCCCGTACAACGAAACCTATTTCGAACACGCTTATCTGGCGCGCTATCTGGGCCTGACCCTGGTCGAAGGCAGCGATCTGACGGTGCGCGACGAGCACCTGTACCTCAAGACGCTTCAGGGCCTGGTGCCGGTGCACGGACTGCTCAAGCGCGTGGACGACCAGTACCTGGACCCGCTGGAATTGCGCGCCGATTCGAGCCTGGGCGTGCCCGGTCTGCTGCAGGTGATTCGGGCCGGCCATCTGCTGGTGGCCAACGCCCCGGGTTCGGCCTTTCTGGAGTCGCCGGCGCTGCTGGGCTTTTTGCCGGCGGTGGCGCAGTCCTTGCTCGGCGAGGAACTGCAGTTGCCCGCCCTGCCGACCTGGTGGTGCGGCGAACGCAGCGCGATGCAAGAGGCACTGGCGCAGTTGGCTGGCTGCAGCATCAAGCCGACGTATCCGCTGCCCCCGGCCGAGGGCCACTTTGACGGCGCCAGCGGGCGCACGCTGGCGCTGCGCGAACTCGACGAGTGGGCCGGGCGCATCGTGCGCCAGAGCGAAGAACACACGGTTCAGCTGGACCTGCCTTTGTCGCAGATGCCAACCTGGCAGCACGCCGCGCCGGACCCCGGACGCGTGGCGCCACGCTCGGTGATGCTGCGCGTGTTTGCCGTGTCCGATGGCGTTCAGTCCTGGCGCGTGCTGCCCGGCGGTTTGGCGCGCGTGGCGGCCGGCACGGCCAACATGGCGTCGATGCAGCGCGGCGGCAGCAGCGCCGACGTCTGGGCGCTGACCGAGGGCGACGTGGACGCCAGCACGCTGCTGCAACCGCACCTGAGCCCGGCCATGATCGCCCAGCGCACCCGGATCGTGACCAGCCGCGCGGCCGAAAACCTGTTCTGGCTGGGGCGCTACACCGAGCGCACAGAGAACGCGATCCGGCTGGCACGGCTGAGCCTGGAATGCCTCAACGGCGAAGAGCAGTCTTCGCCGCCGCTGCTGGGCTGGATCAGCCGCATGGCGCTGCGCAACGGGCTGCTGCCGCCCGGCGTGCCGCCGGCCACTCAGGCACGCCGGGTGTTTGAACGCACGCTGATCGCCAAGCTCAACAGCGCCAGCGTGGGCCAAAGCCTGCGCGCGCTCAAAGCCTCGGCCTCGACGCTGCGTGAGCGCTTGTCGCAGGAGCACTGGCAGGTGATCGTTCGCGCCGAACAAGAACTCGCCAGCGGCTGCGCCGCCTACGCGCGCAGCGAAGACTGCTCGGCGCTGGATGCGCTGCGCGTGTTGGGCGCCAGCAGCGACGCGCTGGCCGCCATCACCGGCGCGCAAACCGACCGCATGACGCGCGATGACGGCTGGCGGCTGCTCAGCATCGGGCGCCACATTGAACGCCTGGGATTCCTCGCGGCCAGCCTGCAGTGCGGCCTTGAGAGCGCCTCGGTGCACAGCAGCGGCGGCTTTGACGCCCTGCTCTCGCTGTTTGACAGCAGCATCACCTTTCGCGCCCAGTACCAGCAAAGCCACGACCTGGCGGCGCTGATCGAACTGCTGGTGCTGGACCCGGACAACCCGCGCTCGCTGAGCTGGGTGGCGCACACGCTGCGCGGCCGTTTGTCCAAGCTGGCCGGTTGCGGGCGCGAGCAGCTCAGCGCCCTGGCGCAAAGCGTGCCCGACCTCACACGCTGCAGCCTGGAACGCTTGTGCGCCGAGTCCGCAGCGCTGCCCAGCAGCGGCGTCGGCATGGATCGCTTTGCGGCGCTGAACGAGGTGCTGACGCAGTGCGTGGTTGCCGCGCGCTCGGTCTCTGAGCAAATCAGCACGACCTATTTCACGCACAGCCTGATTTCAAGCCAGAGCGTGGGCCCGCGATGAAGTTGCAGATCACCCACGTCACGCATTACGACTACGCGCCAGTCGTCGAGACGGCGCAGCACATGGCCTATTTTCAGCCGCCAGACCGGTCCTGCCAGCGGCTGTTGAGCCACTCGTTGCAGATCCACCCCACCCCCGCACAGACGCGCCTGAGCCTGGATGTGTTTGGCAACCGGCGCTGTTTTTTTTCGCTGCAGACGCCGCATCCGGCGTTGGACGTGGTGGCCTGCAGCGTGGTGGCGACCCTGGCCCAGCCGCCTGCACAGAGCCAGATCGGCTGGGAGGCCACGGCGGAGCTGTTTCGCTACGCTTGGGGGGGTCGCTTTGAGAGCGCCAGCGAATTTGTCTTTGCCTCGCCCCATGTGCCGCGCCACGCCGACTTTCTGGCCTACGCGCGGCCCAGCTTCGTGCCCGGCGCGAGCCTGCTCGAAGCCGCCACCGATCTGATGCAGCGCATCCACGCCGACTTCAGCTACGTGAGCCACAGCACCCAGGTCGATACACCGGCGCTGGAGGCGCTGGCCCAGCGCCGCGGCGTGTGCCAGGACTTCGCGCACATCATGCTGGCCTGCCTGCGCGCCAAGGGCGTCGCGGCGCGCTATGTGAGCGGCTACCTGCTGACCCAGCCCGCGCCCGGCAGCGTGAAACTGCTGGGCGGCGACGCTTCCCACGCCTGGATCTCGGTGTACCTGGCGGACCTGCCCGAAGGCCGGCGCTGGTGCGACTTCGACCCGACCAACAACCGCTGCGGCTGGCAGTCACCGGGTGAGGACTACGCGACGCTGGCCATCGGTCGCGACTTTTCCGACGTCTCGCCCTTGCGCGGCGTGATTCATGGCGGCAGCCACAGCACGCTGTCGGTGGGCGTCACGGTGCAGGAACTGCCCGAGCCCACGGCGCCAAGCCCGCTGTTCGGCCAGGGCATGAGCCCGTCGCAATCACAAAGCCAGTCCTGAACCCTGAAGCCGCCGAGGGCTTGAAAGCGCCCGCGCTTGCCCACGGCTTAGCCTGAACCCCAGCGCCGGCGCCGCTGCGCTATCATCCTATCCCCCACCATAGGATACGTCAGCATGACAGCACACGACTCCCACCCCGACATCATCAAGCGACTCAAGCGCGCCGAAGGCCACCTCAAAAGCATCATCGTGATGCTGGAGCAGGGGCGCGGCTGTCTCGACATTGCGCAGCAGATGCAGGCCGTGGAAAGCGCCGTGAGCAAGGCCAAGAAGACGCTGGTGCATGACCATATCGATCACTGCCTGGAACACGCCGTGCGCGACGCGGGGAAGAACGCGGGCGCCGCCGTGCGCGAGTTCAAGGCCATCACCAAATACCTCTAGGCAGCAACCCATGACCGATTTTTCCACCCTGCTGCAGCAGGGCGCAGGCAACGCCTGGCTGTTCATTCCCAGCGCCATCCTGCTGGGTGCATTGCACGGCCTGGAGCCGGGGCACTCCAAGACCGTGATGGCCGCCTTCATCATTGCGGTGCGCGGCAGCGTGGCCCAAGCGGTGCTGCTGGGGTTGGCGGCAACGCTGTCGCACACCGCCGTGGTCTGGGCCATCGCGCTGGGCGGGATGTACTTCGGCCAGCGGTGGGACGCGCAGGCCAGCGAACCCTATCTGCAGCTCCTGTCCGGGGTGCTGATCGTGGGCACCGCCGTCTGGATGATCTGGCGCACCTGGCGCCAGCAGCGCGATCACGAGCACGCGCACGGCGATGAACACGAGCATGAACACGAGCACGCCATCCCGGCGCATGCGGGGATGAATCTGCCGACGCCGCTGTACCAGGACGCGCACGAACTGGCGCACGCCAACGACATCCGCCAGCGCTTTGCGAATCGCAAGGTGACGACGGGCCAGATCATCATCTTCGGCCTGACCGGCGGGCTCATGCCTTGTCCGGCTTCGATCACCGTGTTGCTGCTGTGCCTGCAACTCAAGAAGATCGCGCTGGGCGCCACGCTGGTGCTGGGCTTCAGTGTCGGACTGGCACTCACGATGGTGCTGTCCGGTGTGCTGGCCGCACTGAGCGTCAAGCATGTCGCCAAGACCTGGGGCGGTTTCGGCGAATTGGCGCGCAAGGCGCCCTACCTCTCGGGCGCGCTCATCCTGCTGGTGGGCCTGTATGTCGGCTATCCGGGTTGGCACGCCCTGGTGTGACGCCAGCGGCGTGGCGGCCGCGGGGCTTCAGCCCCGGTCTTGCGGCTTCCAGCGCTTGAGCAGCAGCGCATTGCTCATCACGCTGACCGAACTCATGGCCATGGCGGCACCGGCCAGCACCGGGTTCAAAAAGCCCAGCGCCGCCAGCGGAATGCCCGCCACGTTGTAGACAAAGGCCCAGAACAGGTTTTGCCGGATCTTGGCCACGGTGCGGTCCGAGATATCCAAGGCGGCGGCCACCAGCATCGGGTCGCCGCGCATCAGCGTGATGCCCGCCGCGTGCATGGCCACATCGGTGCCATTGCCCATGGCCAGGCCCACGTCGGCGGCGGCCAGCGCGGGCGCGTCGTTCACACCGTCGCCGACCATGGCGACGATGTGCCCGCCCTGCTTGAGTTCCATGACGCGCGCCATCTTGTCGCCGGGCAACACCTCGGCCATGACCTCGCCGTTTTCAGGACGCAGACCCAACTGGCGCGCCATGGCCTCGGCCGCGCCACGGTTGTCGCCGGAGATCATCACGGTGCGGATGCCGCGCGCCCGCAACACCGCCAGCGCCTCTTTCGCGCCGGGCTTGGGTGCATCGGCAAAGGCCATCAGCGCGCGCAGTTCGAGACCCGCGGGCGTGCGCTCGGCCAGCACCGAGACGGTGGCGCCCTGGGCCTGCAGTTCGGTCGCCGTCGCGCCCAGGGCAGCCAGGTCGAGTTGGAGCTGCTCCATCCAGCGCAGGCTGCCAATGAGCAGGCGGCGCCCACTGACCACGCCTTCGCTGCCGCGTCCGGGCACCGAGCGCAGGCTCTCGGGTGGCGTCAGCGGCAACTGCCGCGCCTTGGCCGCCGCCACCACGGCGCGCGCCAGCGGGTGTTCGCTGCCGCTTTGCAGGCTCGCGGCGAGCGCCAGCCATTCGCCCTCCAGCGCCCCCTGGACCAGCTTGAGCGCGCTCAATTGCGGATGTCCCAGGGTCAGCGTGCCGGTCTTGTCAAACGCCACGACATCGACCTTGTGCGCCAGTTCCAGCGCCTGTGCGTCCTTGATCAGAATCCCGTATTGGGCGGCCACGCCGGTGCCGGTCATGATCGCCGCGGGCGTCGCCAGACCCAGCGCGCAGGGGCAGGCGATGACCAGCACCGCCACGGCACGGATCAGCGCCAGCTCGAACGGCAGGCCGCTGCCCCACCAGGCCAGCAGCGTGGCCAGGGCGATCAGCAGCACCACCGGGACGAACACCGCGCTCACCTGGTCCACCAGGCGCTGAATCGGCGCCTTGGCCGCCTGCGCATCCTGCACCAGGCGGATGATGTGGGCCAGCACGGTCTCGTTGCCGACGGCGCGCACGCGCATCACGACGCGGCCCTCGCCGTTGATCGAGCCCCCGGTCAGCGCCGCCCCCACTTCCTTGGCCACCGGCAAGGCTTCGCCCGTCAACATGGATTCATCGACCTGGGTCTGGCCTTCGAGCAGCACGCCATCGACCGCAAAGCGCTCGCCCGGCTTGACCACCAGCGCGTCGCCCACCAGCACCTCAGCCAGCGGCACATCGACCTCGCCATCGACGCCGAGCAGATGCGCCAATTCCGGGCGCAGGCCGTGCAGGGCGCGGATCGCCGCCGTGGTCTGGCGCTTGGCGCGGCCTTCGAGCCACTTGCCCAGCAGCACCAGGCTCACGACGATGGCCGAGCTCTCGAAGTACAGATGCGCCATGACGCCCGGCGCGGCGCTCAACCACAGCCACACCGACAGGGCCCAGCCCGCCGTGGTGCCCAGCGCCACCAGCAGGTCCATGTTGCCGCTAACGCTTTTCAGCGCATGCCAGCCGGCCCGGTAAAAGCGCGCGCCCAGCACGAACTGCACCGGCGTGGCCAGCAAGAACTGCCACAGCGCGGGGAGCATCCAGTGCGCGCCAAAAAACTCGCCCAGCATCGGCAGCAGCAGCGGCGCCGACAGCGCCAGACCCAGCGCCACCGGCGCAAAGCCGGCCCAGGGCGAGGGCTCATCGGCGGTGACAGCGGCGTCGGCGGCGCGCGGCTCGTAGCCGGCATCGCGCACCGCGCGGCGCAGACGCGCCTCCATCTGCTCGGACGGCGCATAGGCAACGCGGGCCGACTCGGTCGCCAGATTCACGCTGGCGTCCTGCACGCCGGGCACGCGCTTCAGGGCTTTTTCCACCCGCGCCACGCACGAGGCGCAAGTCATGCCGCCGATGCCGATGTCCAGCGTTGCAGGCGCCGCAGCTTGTGTCGATCCAATATTCATGGCCCCAAGCGTAAACCTTCCCATGGTGACAAAGTCAAGCCGATAATCTTCGCTTGACCTTGCCACCATGGGAAGGTTCAACATACGTCGTTCCTAGTACTCCGACACAGAAGTAGAGGAACAAAATGAAAGTGATGGATTCGCGCTCAGGCCTAGGCGCAAAGCGCAGACATAGCGGCGGCTATGGCGAGCATTTGCAACAACGGCATGGGTGCGAAGG
>CAIMSP010000101.1 GCA_903844215.1 uncultured beta proteobacterium
CCGGCGGGGCACTCTGCTTCGTTCATGTCCCCCGACGTTGGCCTGACGGCCACCGCCTCCTCCTTGACTTCACTGCGCAGAGCGCCCCACCGTCCCGGCCAACCAACCGCGTTGGCGCACACAGAGGGGGGCACGCTTACCGGCGGCTCCTGCCGGCCTTTTAAAGTGCGCTGGCGCGTGCGCCAAGGACCGACGAGTGCTGCGGTCAGGCCACGAGCTTGTAGTGCTTGTGGCTCAGGTCCCAGCCAAAGAGGCGCTCCAACTTCATCGACCAGCGGTGCTTTTTCTCGCGCGTGGTCAAGACATGGTTTGGGTCCGGTGAGAACTCGGTCTCGGCCTCGGTGGCAAGCCAATCGCGCACCAGGGCCGGGTGCGTTCCGGTGAAGCGCTGCACGGCCTGCGCGTCGATCTGGCGGTAGTCCACCTTGGGTGGCGTCTTGTTCCAGTACTTGTTCACCAGGTCCATCTTGCCCTGCATGTAGTGCACTTTGCGCACCGGTCCGTAGTGGTAGATGTGGGCATGGGCCAGCGCGGCGTGCACGGTACGGCCCTTCTTGTGCTTGTCCATCACGACCCAGAACTGGCCGTCCGGCGCATAGGAGCGAATGGTGTTGCGGATCAAGCGGCATTCGCGCCGGTACCAGGCCGGGCTGGTGGCAATCCAGCTCGGTGCGCCATAGAAATGCAGGTAGTCGAAGACCAGCGCCTCGACTGCGGGGTTGGCATGATGGCGGTCCACGCTGGCGCGGATCGCATCGAGCTCGGCTTCGTGCAACAGCTCGTCGCCTTCCAGGTAGAAAGCCCAGTCGCCGGTGCAGGAATATTGCGCGATCATCTTTTGCTGGGCATAGACAAAACCGCGCTCGGCCATGCGCTCGTTCCACACGGTTTCGATGATCCGGATCTTGGGGTCGCCCAGCGCTCGAATGCGCTCCAGCGTGCCGTCGTGGCCCAGGCCGACGGCGATGACGAACTCGTCCACCAGTGGCAGCAGGGAGCGGATCGAGGCTTCAAACGGGAAGCCGAAGTCCACGCCGTTGCGGATGAAGGTGAAGCCGCTGATGCTGGCGCTTTTTTGTGTGCTCATGGGGCGGGCTTTGCGGTTGCTTGGGTTCGGTACAGGTCGCGCAGTTTCAGATATTTGTAGTAGCTCGTCTGGGCGTTGGACAGCGCCAGCATCAGTCCCTGCGGGCCATCGAGAAAACCGGCGCGCAGCACATAGGTGCGCAGGAAAGTCCAAATGCCCTTGCCGATGGCCAGGCCCAGACTGGAGCGCCGCCCTTGGGCAAACAGCTGTTGCGCGCCAAGGGTGGAGTAGCTGTTGACCTTGCTCAGCACCTCGTCCAGATCGACATAGGACTCGTGCAACAAGGGTTCGCGCAGCCGTCCGATCGACCCGGCGACGACGACGCGCTCGTGCACCACGTCGTCGCTGAAGCGCCCGGCGTCGCGCCGAAACAGGCGCAGTACCGGGTCGGGCCACCAGCCGCCGTGGCGCATTTGGCGACCGCAATAGCTCGACAGCCGGGGAAGTTCCAAGCCCTGCACATCGGTGCGCAGCATGGCTTGCTGAATTTCCTGCTTGAGTGCGGGGGAAACCTCTTCATCGGCGTCCAGCGACAGCACCCAGTCACCGCGTGCCCGGTCCAGCGCGCGCTGCTTCTGCCGACCAAAGCCGGGCCAGTCGGTGACGACGACCTGCTGCGTGAAGCGCTGGCAAATGGCAACCGTGTCGTCGCTGCTGCCCGAATCGAGCACGATGATTTCATCGGCCCAGGCGACCGACGCGAGGCAGCGTGCGATGTCGCGGGCTTCGTTCTTGGTGATGACGATGACGCTGAGCATGCTCTTTATCCGGCATTCGAGAGCTGGCGTGCGGCCTGCGTTTTCAAGCGGCCTCCTGCGGCGTGGCCTCAGCGTGCTCGCCAAAACCGAGCCGATGCAGGCGCGAGTACAGCCCTTGCTGGCGCAGCAGTTTGGCGTGCGGGCCTTGCTCGACGATGCGCCCGCCGGCCATGACGACGATGCGGTCGGCGTGCTCGATGGTGGAGATGCGGTGCGCCACGATCAAGGTGGTGCGTCCGGTCATCAAGCGCTGCAAGGCTTCCTGCACCAGGCGCTCGGACTCGTTGTCCAGCGCCGACGTGGCTTCATCCAGGATCAGGATCGGCGCGTCCTTGTACAGCGCCCGCGCGATCGCCAGGCGCTGGCGCTGGCCGCCGGAAAACTGCACGGCGTTGTGTCCCACCAGCGTGTCCATGCCCAGCGGCAGGCCGGCCACATGTTGCGACAGGTTCGCCGCTTCCAGACAGTGCGCCACGCGCTCGCGATCCAGTGCCTGACCCAGGGCGACGTTGGCGGCCACGCTGTCGTTGAGCATCACCACGTCCTGGCTCACCATGGCGAACTGACGGCGCAGCGATTGAATGTCCCACTCCTGCGCGCGCACCCCGTCCACGAGCACTTCTCCGCCGGTGGGGAGGATGAAGCGCGGCAACAGGTTCATCAGACTGGTCTTGCCCGCGCCGGAGGGGCCGACGAAGGCGACGATTTCGCCCGGCGCGATGGCCAGGTTGACCTGGTCCAGCGCGGGTTCCACGTCCTCGGCGTAGCGCAGGCTGACCGCGTCGAACTGCAGTTGGCCCTGGGCGCGCTGCATGACGGTGGCGCCGCTGGCCTCGCTTTGCGTGTCGTCGATCAGTTGCAGGCCGCGCTCCACGGCGGCCAGGCCACGGGTGATGGGATTGGCCACGTCGGCCAGGTGTTTGATCGGCGCCAGCAGCATCAGCATGCCGGTGACGAATTCGATGAAGTCGCCCACGTTGGAGCCGCCGCTCTGGCTTTGCCATAGCGCAATGGTCACCACCGCCGACAGCGCGGCCGCACCCAGCATCTGCGTCAGCGGCGTCATGGCCGAGGACGCAGTCGATGACTTCATGGCCAGGCGCCGCAGTCCGTCGCCGAAACCGCGAAAGCGCTCGATCTGCGAGGCTTGCGCGCCGTGCAGGCGAATCGTGCGGTGCGCCAGGATGTTCTCTTCCACCACGTAGGCCAGTTCGTCGGTGGCCGTCTGACTCGCCTTGGTGATGCCGTACAGGCGCTTGGACAGCGTCTTCATCACCACCGAGACGGCAGGAAACAGGAACAGCACGATCAGCGTCAGCTGCCAGTTGCGGTAGAACAGCATGGCCAGCAGGAACACGACGGTGAGGCCGTCCTTGGTCAGGCTCAGCAACGCATAGACCAACTGGTTCGAGCCGGTCTGCACCTCGTACACCACGGTGTTGGCCAGGGCGCTGGCGGACTGCGTGGAGAACAGCTGCATGCGGGCGTTTTGCAGCTTTTGGAACATCTCGGTGCGCAGCTTGAAGATGCCGTTGTTGGCGATGCGCGTGAGCGCCATTTGCGCCATGAAACCGGCCAGGCCGCGAAAGGCAAACAGGCCAATCACCAGGCAGGGAACGATCCAAAGGGGAAAGGCCTGCTGGCCAAACTTTGTCACCAGAAAATTGAGCAGCCGCGGAACGGCCGCCTCCGAGGCCGAGCCGATGATGGTGGTGAGCAACACCACCAGCCACAGGCCGCGCGCGCGGCCGAAGTAGGGAGTGAGGCGCGCCATGCGCTGGCCAAACGACGCGGCCAGAGCCTTGTCCGGTGCCGCCGTCATTCCCAAATCCCTGAGCTGGTTGGCACCCCAGCGGGGCCAGCGTCACAGGCCGCTGCGTTCACATTGAGCATTTTTTTTGAGTTCTGAAGGCGAAAGGGCCGATTATCCGGTGCCGGGCTTGCACCCGGGCGCGGCGCCCCGAGGGCGCCGCCTTGGGAGCAGCGCCATTGTATTGACTTGCCAGCGCCCTGAAGCTGCACGCTGCTCGGGTAACATGGAGGCTTAGCCTGCCACGGTGCAGGTCGGGACTTGGCGCCGCGAGCGCGAGGCCCTGGCCGCCCTACTCTGATTCAACGTGCGTCTTAATTCCATTAAATTATCCGGCTTCAAGTCCTTCGTGGAGCCCACCAACTTCGTGCTGCCAGGGCAACTGGTGGGCGTGGTGGGGCCCAATGGCTGCGGCAAGTCCAACATCATGGACGCGGTGCGCTGGGTGCTGGGCGAGAGCCGCGCCAGCGAACTGCGCGGCGAGTCGATGCAGGACGTGATCTTCAACGGCACGAACAACCGAAAGCCCGCCAGCCGCGCCAGCGTGGAGCTGGTGTTTGACAACGCCGATCACCGCGCCGGTGGCCAGTGGAGTCAATTCGGCGAGATCGCCGTCAAGCGCGTGCTCACGCGCGACGGGACTTCGAGCTACTTCATCAACAACCAGGCGGTGCGCCGGCGCGATGTGCAGGACGTGTTCCTGGGCACGGGCCTGGGTCCGCGCGCCTACGCCATCATTGGCCAGGGCACGATCAGCCGCATCATCGAGTCCAAGCCCGAGGAGCTGCGGCTGTTTCTGGAAGAAGCCGCGGGCGTGTCCAAGTACAAGGAGCGGCGCCGCGAAACCGAAAACCGACTCAGCGACACGCGCGAAAACCTGACCCGCGTGGATGACATCCTGCGCGAGCTCAATGCCAATCTGGACAAGCTGGAGAAGCAGGCCGAGGTGGCGCAAAAATACCACCGACTGCAGGCCGAAGGCACGCTCAAGCAGCAGCAGCTCTGGTACCTCAAGCGCAGCGAGAGCGAGGCCGATCAGGCCAAGATCAAAGTCGAAGTCGACAAGGCCCAACTCGCGCTGGACGCGCGCCTGGCCGACCTGCGCCACATCGAGGGCGAATTGGAAACCGTGCGCCAGGCCCACTACGCCGCAGGCGATCAGGTGAACCAGGCGCAGGGCCGTTTGTACGAAGCCAGCGCCGAAGTCGGGCGCCTGGAATCGGAGATCCGCTTCGTGGTCGAGGGGAGCCTGCGCGTCGAGCAGCGCCTGCTCACGCTGCAGGAGCAAAGCGCCCTGTGGGCCACGCGGCAGGACGAGGCCCAGGCCGAGACGCACAGCCTGGCCGAGCGCGCAACGCAGACCGAGGAACACGCGGAAATTCTGGCCGCCCAGGTGCAGGAGCAGGCGCAGGTGCTGCCCGATCTCGAAGAATCGCTGCGCTCGGCGCAGTCCAAGGCGAACGAACAGCGCGCCGGCGTGGTCCAGGTGCAGCAGCAGATTCAGGTGCTGGCCGCGGACCAGCGCAGCATCGAGGAGCAGTCGCGCCAGTTGAACCAGCGGCGCGAGCGTCTGGTGGCCGACAAGGGCGCACTGGCGGCGCCCGACGAGGCGCGACTGGCGCAGTTGCAGGACCAGTTGAACCTGGCGCAGCAGGCCGCCAGTGTGGCCGACGCGCGCCTGCACGAGCTGCAGGAGGCCTCGCCCCTGGCCGACGAAGCGCGGCGCACGCAGCAGCACAACGTGAACGAACAATCGTCCAGACGCGCCGACTATTCGGCCCGGCTGGACGCGCTCAAGGCCTTGCAGGAAAAGGTCAAGACCGACGGCAAGCTGCTGCCCTGGTTGGCCAAGCACGGGCTGGACGGTCTGCAGGGTTTATGGACCCGCATCCACATCGAACAGGGCTGGGAAAACGTGCTCGAAGCCGCGCTGCGCGAGCGCCTGAGCGCGCTCGAGGTGAGTCGGCTGGAGCTGGTGCGCGGCTTTGTCGGCAGCGACGGCCTGGATGCACCGCCCGCCAAGCTGGCGTTCTACAGCCCGCCTCCGGCGGGCGCCGCGCTCGTGCCCACGGCCCACCTGGGGGCCACGCGCCGGCTCGTGGAGCTGCTGCGCCTGAACGACGCGGGCCTGCAGGCGCTGTTCCAGGACTGGCTGCAGGGCTGCTATATCGCCTCCAGCATGGACGAGGCCTTGAGCCTGCGCGCCAAGCTGCAGCGCGGCGAAGTGATTTTCGTGCAGAGCGGCCACGCCGTGAGCGCGCACAGCGTGAGTTTTTACGCGCCCGATTCGGAGCAGGCGGGGCTGCTGGCGCGGGCCCAGGAAATTGAAAATCTGGAAAAGCAGCTGCGCGCGCAAGTGCTGATTGCCGATGAATCGCGCTCGGCCCTGGTGCGCGCAGAAGCCGCCTACGCCGACGTGACGCAGCGCCTGGTGGCGGCGCGGCGCGAGGCCACGGCCACGCAGAGCCAGGCGCACGAACTGCAGGTCGAGACCCTGCGCCTGACGCAGCTGGCGCAGCAAACGCGAGCCCGCGCCGAACAGATCGGTGGCGACTTGGCCGAGGTCGATGCGCAGCTCGAGGAGCTGCAGGAGCGCCGCGTGGGAGCGCAAGAGCGTTTTGAAGAGCTCGACATGCAGCTCGCCGACAGCCAGCAGCGCCACGCCGAACTCGACGAGCGCGTGATGGAGTCCGAGCGCCGACTGGGCGCCTGCCGCGAACAGCAGCGCGCGCTCGAGCGTCAGGCCCAGGAGGCCACTTTTTCCCAGCGCACGGTGCAGGCGCGCAGTGACGAACTGGCGCGCACGATCCAGACGGCGCAGCAGCAGTTGGAGGCGATCAAGGCCGAACAGGCGCGCGCGCTGGAAGAGCTTTCGCGCCTGACCGACGCCGCCGCGCAAGCCGGGCTGCAAGCGGCGCTGGCGCTCAAGCTCGAGCGCGAGCAGGCGCTGGGTGCGCAACGCAGCGCCTACGATGACCTCACGGCCAAGCTGCGCGCCAGCGACGAGCGCCGTCTGCAGCTCGAGCGCGAGCTCGATCCGCTGCGTCAGCGCATCATGGAGTTCCAGCTCAAGGATCAGGCCGCGCGCCTGGGCTTCGAGCAATACGCCCAGCTGTTGACCGACGCCCAGGCCGATCTGCTGGCGCTGGCCGCGTCGATCGAAGAGGGCAAGGTGCGCATCCCCGGCCTGCAGGCGGAAATCGACCGCATTGCGCGCGAGGTCACGGCGCTGGGCGCGGTCAATCTGGCGGCGCTGGACGAGCTCACGAGCGCGCGCGAACGCAAGCAGTTTCTGGACGCGCAGACGGCCGATCTGGTGGACGCAATGAACACGCTGGAAGACGCCATCAAGAAGATCGACGCCGAAACGCGCGAGCTGCTCTCGGGCACCTTCAACGCCGTGAATGAGCATTTCGGCAAGATGTTCCCCGAGCTGTTCGGCGGCGGCAACGCGCGCCTGGTGATGACCGGCGACGAAATCCTGGACTCGGGCGTGCAGGTGCTGGCCCAGCCTCCGGGCAAGAAGAACCAGACCATTCACTTGCTCTCGGGCGGCGAGAAGGCGCTGACCGCGATCGCCCTGGTGTTTGCCATTTTTCAGTTGAATCCCGCGCCTTTTTGCCTGCTCGACGAGGTCGATGCGCCACTGGACGACGCGAACACCGAGCGCTATGCGAAACTCGTGTCCAGCATGAGCAAACAAACCCAATTCCTGTTCATCAGCCACAACAAGATCGCCATGGAAATGGCCGAGCAACTGATCGGTGTGACGATGCAGGAGCAGGGCGTGTCGCGCATCGTCGCGGTCGATATGGAGTCGGCGGTTTCGCTGGCAGAACTGGCCTAAGCACCCATGAGCAATCTGCAAATCGGACTGGCGATCAGCGGCGCCCTGGTGCTGGCCGGCGTCGTCGGCTACAACGCCTGGAGCACGCGCAAGAACGCGCCGCGCCAGGCCCAGCCGGATGCGGCCCCGCCCGCGCAGGACAGCACGGCCAGGGAGCCCGAGTTTGACCTGAGCGTGTTCGATGGCGGCTTGGCGAGCGTGCCCTCGATCGAAAAGCGCCCCGCGCTGGACGCCTTGATCGACGCCGTGGCCGACATCGGCCTGGAGTCCGCCGTGTCGGGCGAGGCCGCGCTCGCAGCCATGCCCCAGACGCGGCGTGTGGGCAGCAAGCCCTTTGCTCTGGAGGGCTTGAACGAGCTCACGCGCGAGTGGGAGACGCCGGCGCCGGGCCAGCGCTACAGCGCGTTTCAGACCGGGGTGCAGTTGGCCAATCGCACCGGCGCACTCAATGAGATCGAGTTCTCGGAATTCGTGCAGAAGACGCAGGGCTTCGCCGACCAGTTCAACGGCACGCCGGAGTTTCCGGAAATGCGCGACGAAGTGGCGCGCGCCAAGGAACTCGACCAGTTCGCCAGCGACCATGACGCGCAGCTCGGCTTCACGCTCAGGGCGAAGAAGACCGCCTGGAGCCCTGGCTATGTGCAGCAGCACGCGGCGCGCCGCGGCTTTGTGGCGGGCGCCTTGCCCGGGCGCATGGTGCTGCCCGCCAGCGAGCCCGGCCTGCCACCGGTGCTGGACCTGTCCTTCGACACCCAGGCCGCGCTGGCCGACGATCCGGCACAGTCGGCGATTCACGCGCTCACGCTGAGCCTGGACGTGCCTCTGGTGCGCGCCGAGGAGCAGGCCTTCGAGCGCATGTGCGATGTGGCCATCGCGCTGGCGGCGAGCATGGATGGCCTGATCACCGACGACAACGGCCGCATCATCCCGATCGACGGCCTGGCCATGATCGGCACCGACCTGGCGCAACTCTATGCGACGCTGGCCGAGCATGACCTGGCCGCCGGCTCGGCGCTGGCAAGAAGGCTCTTTTCCTGAATTCGATGCGCCGGCTGCAAAGCGCCCCGAGTCATCGAAGTCCGTTCCCTCCGTTTAAAAATGTCGTCCACCCCCGACCTGTTCTCACTGCCCGACGAGGCTGAGCTGCAACAGCGCGCGGCGCAACTGCGGCGCCTGCTGCAGCACCACGGCCACTGCTACTACGTGCTGGACGCGCCGCAAATCCCAGACGCCGAATACGACCGGCTGTTTCGCGAACTGCAGGCGATCGAATCCGAGCATCCCGATTGGGTCACGCCCGATTCACCGACGCAGCGCGTCGGCGCCAAGCCGCTGGCGCAGTTTGCCTCAGTGCGCCACGCCGTTCCCATGCTCAGCATCCGCACCGAGACCGACACCGAAAGCAGCGGCGCGCTCAATTTCGATGCCCGGGTGCGCAAGGAACTGGGCCTGAGCGAAACCGATCCGGCGCTGGAGTACGTGGCCGAACTCAAGTTCGACGGCCTGGCCATGAACCTGCGCTATGAGCACGGCGTGCTGGTGCAAGCGGCCACGCGCGGTGACGGCGAGAGCGGCGAAGACGTGACGCAGAACATCCGCACCATCGGGCAAATCCCGCTGAACATTGCCCCCACGCTCGGCACTGGCGTGTCCTCGCTGAACGGGCCGATGCCCGAGGCAACGTCTCTTCGTCCCGTCCCGACCGGCGAAGGCCGCTCAGGAGCCGCGGGACTCAGCCCCGTGGTGGCCCTCGCGCCTAGGGGCGGCCCGTCGGCGCTCATGGCCGCAAATGTGCCCGCCGTGCTGGAGGTGCGCGGCGAGGTCTATATGCGGCGCGACGACTTCGAGGCCTTGAACGAACGGCAGCGGGAAAAGATCGCCGCCGGCGCCAAGGGTGAGAAGACGTTTGTGAATCCGCGCAACGCCGCGGCCGGCGCGGTGCGCCAGCTCGATCCGGCCATCGCCGCGCAACGGCCGCTGAGTTTCTTCGCCTACGGCGTGGGCGAGCTCACGCCGAGCGAGCAGGGCGGCCCGGCCTGGCAAACCCATGACGAGTTGCTGCGCGCGCTCAAGGACTGGGGCTTTCCGGTGGCGCAGCAGGTGCGTGTGGTCCATGGTGCCAACGATCTGGTGGCCTACCACCAACAGATTGCCCAGACGCGCGATCAGTTGCCGTATGACATCGACGGCGTCGTGTACAAGGTCAACGCCCTGGCGCTGCAGCGCGCGCTGGGCTTCGTCAGCCGCGAGCCGCGCTGGGCTGTGGCGCACAAATTTCCCGCGCAAGAGCAGCTCACCACGGTGCAGGCGATCGAGGTCCAGGTCGGGCGCACCGGCAAGCTCACGCCGGTGGCCAAGCTCGCGCCGGTGTTTGTCGGCGGCGTCACCGTCACCAACGCCACCTTGCACAATGAATTGGAGGCCCAGCGCAAGGACGTGCGCGTGGGCGACACCGTGATCGTGCGCCGCGCCGGCGACGTGATCCCCGAAGTGGTGGGCGTGCTGCCCGAGCGTCGCGTGCCCGGCGCCTTGCCCTTCACCATGCCCACGCAGTGCCCGGTGTGCGGCAGCGCGGCCTTGCGCGAGGAAGGTGAGGCCGACCACCGCTGCAGCGGCGGCCTGTTCTGCAGCGCGCAGCGCAAGCAGTCCATGCTGCATTTCGCGCAGCGGCGTGCGGTCGAGGTCGAGGGTCTGGGCGACAAACTGGTGGACCAGTTGGTCGATTCCGGCATCGTCAACACCTTGCCCGATCTCTACCGTCTGGGCTTTGTGCACCTGGCCAGCATGGAGCGCATGGCCGAAAAATCGGCGCAAAACCTCCTCGATGCGCTGGAGAAATCCAAGCAGACGACGCTGCCGCGCTTCCTCTTCGGCTTGGGCATTCGCCATGTCGGCGAGTCCACCGCGAAGGCGCTGGCGCGGCATTTCGGCCAGCTCGACCGCATCATGCAGGCCAGCGTTGAGCAACTCGCCCAGGTGGCGGACGTGGGGCCGGTGGTGGCGCACAGCCTGCGCAGCTTCTTTGATCAGCCGCACAACGTCGAAGTGGTGGAGCAGTTGCGCGCCTGCGGCGTGCACTGGCCCGAGGGCGAGCCCACGGCGGCGGCCCTGCAGCCGCTGGCGGGCCAGACCTTCGTCCTCACCGGCACGCTGCCCACGCTCAGTCGGGATCAGGCCAAGGAGCTGCTCGAAGCGGCCGGCGCCAAGGTGGCCGCTTCGGTGAGCAAGAAGACGCACTACGTGGTGGCGGGCGCGCAAGCCGGAACCAAGCTGGCCCGGGCGCTGGAACTGGGCGTGCCGGTGCTGGACGAGGCCGGTTTGCTGCAGCTGTTGGACGCTCAGAGGTCGTAGAACTTTCGGATCGCGTCCCAGGCTTGCTTGGGGTCGTCGATGTACTCGAACAGCTTCAAGTCTTCGGCCGAAATCACGCCTTCTTCCACCAGCACATCCATGTTGAGCAGGCGCTTCCAGTAGTCGGAGCCGAACAGGATGATGGGCACGGCCTTGGCCTTTTGCGTCTGCACCAGCGTGATGATTTCAAACAGCTCGTCCAGCGTGCCAAAGCCACCCGGAAACGCCACCAGCGCCTTGGCGCGCATCATGAAGTGCATCTTGCGCAGCGCGAAGTAGTGAAACTTGAAGCTCAGCGAGGGCGTGACGTAGGGGTTGGCGTCCTGCTCGTGCGGCAGCGTGATGTTCAGGCCCACGGTTTGCGCGCCACCCTCATGGGCGCCGCGATTCGCCGCTTCCATGATGCCCGGGCCACCGCCGGTGCAGATGTAGAGCCGCTCTTGCGGCGGGCGCAGATGGCTGTAGTCGGCCACCATTCGGCTGAAGCTGCGCGCCAGCTCGTAGTAGCGCGCATTGCGCACCTGACGCTGCGCCTGCGCCAGGGCGGGCGCGTCGCCGCTGCTCTGGGCTGCTGCCAGCAAGCGGGCGGCGGCTTGGGCGTCACAAAAACGCGCACTGCCAAAGACCACGATGGTGTTCTCTATGCCCTGCGCCTGCTGGGCCAGGTCGGGCTTGAGCAGTTCGAGCTGGCAGCGTATGCCGCGCGTTTCGCGCCGCAGCAAGAACTCGGTGTCGGCAAAGGCCAGACGGTGCGCATTCGGGCGGCGCTGGCGCTCCTGTATGTCTTGCGGCGTCAAATCGGCCCAGGCGTCGGGCAGGACTCGTTCAGGGAGGTGCGAGGGTGCATTCATGGGGCTATTTTGCCCCAAGGGAATTCAAATCGAGTCGATCGACTCCAGACCCAGCGCCTGCGCCATCTGATTCAGCGCGCGCAAGCCCATGAGGCCATTGGGCGCACCGTGGATGGCGCTGAAACCGCAAAGCTCCAGTTGGATGCGCGTCAGTTCTTGGGCGAATTCGTCGTCATCCAGCACCAGCACAGATTGCATCGTGCACGCCGGGCTTGGGTTCATCGGGGGGGTCATGCAAGCCGCCTTTCTTCAGTCTTGGGCGCCGGGGCCGCAGAAGAATTGGTTGGCCTGCTGGCTGCGCGCCTCGATGCGGCCAAACAGCGCTTGCGCGCTGGCGTCCCAGACCAGTCCCAGGCGCTCGCAGGACGCGCTGGACAGGAAGCGGACGCGGTTTTCATCGCCGCCGGACAGGTTCAGCGCGTTGCTCAGCACCTCGGCGACATGCACCAGATCCACCAAGGGGCTTAGGTTGGCGCAGCCCGGGACGTGGTGGCCCTGGATCGCGGCGCAGATCTCCGCAGGCAGCTCCCAATCCTGGGCCAGCCAGGCGCCGACGCTGCTGTGGTCGGCGCCGAAGTGTGCGCGCTCCAATTCTTCGATCGGGATGGCGCTGCGCCGGGCTTCGCTCCAGCAGGCTTGGTAGGCTGCGGCATCGAAGCTGTGGAACCAGAATTGGCCGATGTCATGCAACAGGCCCGCGACCAACGCCGTGTCGGTGCAAACCGCCGACGTGATGTTGAGCGCCAGCTCCTGACTGCAGACGCCCACGGAAACGCAATGCTGCCACAGCCTGCGCGCGCGCAGGTTTTGATCGTTGACATCGACGAAGCCGTTGAGTGTGCTGATCAAGGCGATCTCGCGCACCCGGCTCATGCCGATGAGCGACGTGGCGGCGTAGATGTCGAGCAGTCCGCTCTCCCGGCGCCCGCGCTCGGACGCCCGGTTCGCCGCCGACAGCACGCGCGCCGTGATGATGGGGTCGTGCTCGATGCATAGCGCCAGGGTTTTGACGCTGCCGTCGGGGTCGTCAATGGTGGCCAGAATCTCGGCGATGATGCGCGGAAAGCTGCGCATGGACCGACTGTGTTCCAGCACCTGTTCGCGGCTCACTTGAAACGGGCCCATCATGCGCTGCGGTAACAAAGCACCTGATCGAACAGGGCGGCCATGGTCGGGTCCGACAGGTCGGCGCCATCAAAGATGCGCATGACCTCGCCCGCCACCCGCGCCGCGTCCACGGCCACGTCCTCGTCGCTGCGCGGGTCGGCTTCGGCGATGAAGATGTACTCGACGTGGTGCGCGGCGATTTGATACAGGTTGTCGTCGGTCAAGCTGTGGCCCGCAGGCAGGCTGAAACTCATGGAGCCTCCGCTCACGGCGTTGGCGGGCGCCGCCAGAACCATGCAGGCCTGGGCTTCGGCGACCGGGATGTAGCGATGACGCGTTCTCATGGGGAAGTGGGTTTCAAATCCTTTGCCGGCAGTATTGCCGCAATTTCGGGCCCCAGCGGCTTGTCTGCGGGCCTGGGGCGCGATGTCGGCGTCGGCGCCGCGAGCAGCATGGGCAGCGTGAGGCTCACGCAGGTACCCTGGCCCCAAATGCTGTCGATGGCGAGTTCACCCCGGTGCAGGTCAAGGATCTCCTTGACGATGCTCATGCCCAGGCCGGTGCCGGGAAATTTGCCCGAGCTGTCGGCACGGTAGAAGCGCTCGCACACCCGCTCCAATTGGGCTGCGGTCATGCCGATGCCCTGGTCGCTGATGCGAATGCAGGCCTTGGACTCCATCCCGGCCTGCGTCACCACCTCGATCTGCAGCACCACCGGCCCGCCCTGGGGCGAGTACTTGTAGGCGTTGGAGAGCACGTTCACCAGGACCTGGCGCAGCTTGTTCGCGTCGGCCATGACGTGCAACGGCTGGGTCGGCATGCGCAATTCGGGCTCGGCGCGCGCTGCGGGCAGGGGCAGGGCCTTGACCACATCGGCCGCCAGTTCCTGCAGGCAGACCCGGGTGTAGCGGAAATCCTTGCCGCGCCGCGCTTCGATACGGGCCAGGTCGAGCAGCTCGTTCAGGATATTGGCCATGAGCTTGGACTGCACGTGGATGATGGACAGGAACTCCTTTTGCTCTTCCACCTTGAATTCCTGATTCAGCAGGAGTTCCGAAAAGCCAAAGATGCCGGCCATCGGCGTACGCAGCTCGTGCGCGGCCGTGGCGAGGAACTCGCTCTTCATGCGATCGACTTCGGTTTCCAGCGTGACATCGCGGAAATACAGGATCTGCGAGACCGAGCTGGCCAGGCTGCAGCGCAGTCCGACTTGCAGCGTGCGCGTGACTGTTCCGCCAATTTCAATCAACTCGTGCGCATCGGATTTTCCGGCCATGACCTGGGCGCGCAGCGCGGCGATGCCCGAAAAGGAGGGCGTCGCTGGACAGAGTTGCGCCAACCAGACCGAAAAATCGTGTTCATCGAGTCCTTCCAGGCGCACCTGTCCCATGGCCGTCATCTGGGCAAACGCCGGGCTCACGTATTTGACGCAGCGCTGCTGGTCGAACGACACGAAGCCATCCGGGCTCAGCGCGAAGATGGCGTTGAGTTGCTCGGTGCGGTCCTGCAGCAAATCGTTGGCGCTCTGGCGCGCCGCAATCTCCTTGCGCAGCTGCACGAGGTATTGCGACAGGGCTGCGGCCAAAGCGAGTATCAGCAGGCTCATGATGCCGGCCTGTGTGAGCAGGGCATTGCGCGCGCTGCGGTGATTCGCCAGCAGCTCCTGCGTGTCCAGTCCAGCCACGACCGCCAACTGGTAGTGCGGAACCTTGCGGAAGAAGTAATGGCGCAGCGTCCCATCCACCGCTGAGCGCAGGGTGTAGGTGCCGGCCGTTCGGCCCGCCGCGATCGCCTCGAACATCGGCGTCGTCAAGCCGATGGTGCTGAACTTCTGCGTGGCGGCGGGCGGACCACTGGCCGCTGACGCGGGCACTTCGTCGGCCCCGACCTTGCGCGCGCGCGCCACGCCGTCCAAACCATACAGCGCATGAACGCCATTCGCGCCAAGATGGAGTTCACTGTAGAAATGGGTGAAATAGCCGGTGTCGATGGAGAGCACCGCGACGCCGGCGAATTCCCCGTTGGCGCGGGTGATGCGCCGGCTGAGCTGGATCGACCACTTGCCGCTGGCGCGCCCGAGCACCGGTTTGGAGACAAACAGCTCGCCCGTGTCGGCGCCCACGTGCACCTTGAAGTGCTCGCGGTCGGACAGGTCCAGCCGGCCCTTGAGGGGTAGATTGGACAGGACGTAGATCCCGTTCGCGTCGATCACCCCCACCTGATTGAAGATCTCGGTATCGATCACGCCCTTGTCGGTCAGGCTGGCCAGGTCCAGGCGCGGTCCAACTTCAAGGTAGCGCAACTGGACAAAGCGCAACACCTGATCGGCGCTGCGCAGCGTGCGACTGGCGTGTTCCTGGCTCACGCGCGTGATGTTGGCCAGATCCTGCTCTGCGCCGGCTTGCTCGCGTGTGCGGCTGGCGCTGACCAAAGAAAACACCTGCCACCACGTGAGTGCGATCAGACCGGCAGCAGCCAGCCAGAGCAGCACAAGGGTGCGGGTGTGGCGCGAGGGGTGGGCCAAGATCTTCGGCTCAGTCATGGCGCTGGCATGGGATCAACGGGTCCGAGCCCATTGAAGAAAGTCATCTGCGGCCATGGGTCGGCCGGTAAGATAGCCTTGCACCAGATCACAGCCCTGGGCCGCCAGAACCTCCATCTGCTCGCTGCTTTCCACGCCGCCTGCGCTCACCCCCAGGCCCATCGCAACCCCGATGCCAACAAAACATTGGCTCAGCGCCTGGGCATCGTCGGACTCGGTCAAATTCTGGACGAAGCGCCGGTTGATCTTCAAGCGATCGAGCTGCAAGGAGCGCAACTGCGTCAGGTTGCTGGAACCGACACCGAAGTCGATGACGGCGATCTTCACGCCCAGTTCGCGCAAAGCGATTTGGCGCAGCGGATGCTCCTGCAGGCATTGCGTGGCTGCGGCTTCGCTGATTTCCAGTTCCAACTCGGACGCCTCGATGCCGCATTCGAGCAGGATCTGGCGCAGACGAATCGGAAATTTCGGGTCCTGCAACTGCAGCGATGCCGCGTGCACCGACAGTGTCAGCTCGGGCAGACCATGGCCCTTCCAGTAGCGAAGCTGGGCGCAGGCAGTGCGCAGCACCCAGTCGCCAAGTGCCACGATGGCGCCGTTGTTTTCCGCAATCGGAATGAAGGTGGCCGGGGAAATCTCGCCCAGGCTTGGATGTCGCCAGCGCAGCAGCGCTTCGCAGCCGCGCAGACGCTGCGCAGCGTCGGGCGTGACCTGCGGTTGATACACCAATTGCATCTCGTTGCGGTCCAGCGCCCGCCACAGGTCAAAGCCCAGGTCTCTGGACACACGGGCGGTCTCGCCGGTATCGTAAAAACTGAACTCCAGCCCAAAGCGTTTTGCGCCATACATCGCGGCATCGGCGTTCTTCAACAGCGTCGCCGCATCCGCGCCGTCGATGGGATAGCGGGCACAGCCGATGCTCACGCCGACCTGCATCTCATGGCCGTCAATCTCCATGGGGGCGCTCAGGGATTGCTGCAGGCTGCTGCCAATGCTTTGTGCATTGCCGTCGTCCAAGGGGCTCTGCATCAGGATCACGAATTCGTCGCCACCCACGCGGGCCACGGTGTCGCTCTCGCGCAGGCAGGCTTTCATGCGTGCACTGATGATCTTGAGCACCTGGTCACCGGCGGCGTGGCCAAACTTGTCGTTGATGAGTTTGAATCCGTTCAGGTCCAGCACCATCAGGCACAGTCCGCTGGCGTTGCGCGCGGCCAGCGCCAGCGCCTGCGTCATGCGGTCGTCCAGCAGGCGCCGGTTGGGCAAGCCGGTCAAGGCGTCGTGATGGGCCAGTCGGGCCAGTTCTGCGGCCTCGCTGTCGCGCTGCGTGATGTCTTCGAACGCGCACAGGTAGGCGACGGTGTTGCCCTGCACATTGCGCACCGCCTTCACGGTCTTCCAGTCGGTGTACATCTGGCCGGACTTGCGGCGGTTGAAGAACTCGCCAGTCCAGTTGCCGTCGTCCACCAGATGGGCCCAGAAGGCACGGTAAAAGGCCGGATCCTGCCGACCTGAACTGAGCATGCGCGGGTTCTGGCCGACGGCCTCGTCGGCGCTGTAGCCGGTGATGCTGGCAAAGGCCGGGTTGATGGCCAAGATGCGGCCCCCGGCGTCGGTCATCACCATGCCTTCGGGACAGTGCTCCAGCGCAAGCCAGTTCGGCTGGGTTGTCAAGGCGACCTGGCCGGCCGGTGGCAGCGGTCTGAGCAGCCAGTAGATCTCGATGGTGTCCACGGTGCGCACCGGGAAAACCAGCGCCTGAAAGGGCAAAGCGGGGATCAGCGCGCAATCAAAAAAAGTCAGCTCGCGCTGCTCAATGGCGCTGGAGGCGTCGGGGTCGGAGAACTTGTCCAGCAGTGCGCTGACCGCATCGACGCTGCACGGATGGGTGAACTGCAGGATGGACTGAAAGCGCAGGTCCATGCCCGACGAAGACAAGGTCTTTCTTGTGGTGGGACTGGCATAGGTGATCTCCCCTTGATCGCTGGTCACCAGATACTGGTCCATGCCATTGCGGATGGCGTTCACCAGGATGTCTTGATTGTGGCCACTTCGGGCATGGAATTGCAGCACCGTCTGGTATTGACGTTGCAGGCGGCCGTGTTGCTCCATCAGATCGCGCAGGTCCTGCGCATAGCTGAACAACTGGCGCTGCAGATCCACGACGGCCTTGAGTGCCTGATCTTCTGGCCGATGGGGCGCCGGTTTGGACTGCGGCTTCATTTGATTTGTCCCTTGACCCAGGCCACCACTTGCAGCGGGCTGAAAGGCTTGACGAAGTAGGCGTCAGCGCCGCGCCGCCGGGCGTCGTCGCCGTCGCTGGCTTGACCGCGCGCGGTGATCATGGCGACCGCAATGTCCCGCGTCGCCGGGTCGGTCTTGATCGCATCGAGTACCTGCAAGCCGTCCATTTCTCCCGGCATCATGACATCGAGCAGCACCACTTTGGGGTGATGGCGGCGCACCGCCTCCAGCGCACTCAGGCCGTCTTGCGCATCCAGCAATTCATAGTCTTTGCCCAGGGTAATGGACAGCAGGCGCCGGATGTCGGCGTGATCGTCAACGATGAGGATGGTGAACATGGCGGGTGTGCTCCGGGGTTGAGTTCTATGCTAGGCGCTGGCGTCGGCTCGGGGCTGGCAGGCCGGGGATCGGCTGCAGCGTTGGCGTCATCAAAGGGCCTTGCTGATTCAGCCTGATGACGGCTTCGGGCATCATTTGCAGCGTCTGCATGTCAAGGTTTTGGCGCATGGTCAGGCCGGTTTCAGCGCGCCTTGGCGGCGCTGGATGATGCCCGTCGCAATCGCGAGCAGGCGGTCGAAGGGAATCGGTTTCTTCAAGATTTCAATCCCGTTGGGCAGTCCGCCATTTTGCTCGATCTCGGCTGAATCCAAGCCTGAAACCACCACAATCGTGGTGCTGGAAACTTCGGGCGCCTGGTGCAGGACGCGCAGCATGTTGAAGCCGTCCATGCCCGGCATCTGCAAGTCGGTCACCAGCAAGTCGGGGGTGCCGCGGCCCATGGCCAGCAAGGCGCTGACGGCGTTGTCCAGCGCGATCACCTCGGGTGCCATCGGCCATTGCGCCATTTTGGCCTGGTAAATCCGCAGCAGGATGGCGTCGTCGTCCACCACCATGACGCGCAGTCGTCCCGGCGACGTGGCCCTGCGACGCTCGGTGGCGCTGCGGCGCAGCGTGGCCGGGCCCTTGTGCAGCATCGCCTCGACCGATTCGCGCAGCACCCGACGGTGGCCGCCGGTCGTTCGCCAAGCTTGCAGAATCCCGCTCTCGACCCAGAGCTGGATGGTGCTCACGGCCACACCCAGAATCGCGGCGGCTTCGCGCGTGGTAAAAAAATTCTTTTCGACTGCAGCAGTGGGCATCGTGGTGAGACCGGTCGGGTTTGATGTTGGGAAGTATGCCGAAAAATGATTGTAATCGATAATAATCATCAAACTAAATCATTTTTAGTCACTTTTTTCGTAGCAACTTTGCGACTCGATGGGCGCTGTGCGTCCCCAAGCCCGCAGGCAAAAAAAAAGACTCCCGAAGGAGTCTTTCTGTTTGCGGCGACGGCCTTGCCATCAAACGCGCTTGCGGTACTCGCCGGTGCGGGTGTCGATTTCGACCTTGTCGCCCTGAGCCACGAAGATCGGGATGCCGATATCGAAACCGGTGGCGATCTTGGCCGGCTTGAGCACCTTGCCCGACGTGTCGCCCTTGACGGCGGGTTCGGTCCAGGTGATTTCACGCACCACGCTGGTGGGCAGTTCCACCGAGATGGCCTTGCCGTCGTAGAACACGACTTCCACTTCCATGCCGTCTTCCAGGTAGTTCAGCGAGTCGCCCATGTTCTCGGCCTCGACTTCGTACTGGTTGAACTCGGCGTCCATGCAGACGTACATCGGGTCGGCGAAGTAGGTGTAGGTGCAATCCTTCTTGTCCAGGATGACCTGGTCAAGCTTGTCGTCGGCCTTGAACACGACTTCGGTGCCGAAGTTGGCGATCAGGCTCTTGAGCTTCATGCGCACGGTGGCGGAGTTGCGCCCACCGCGGCTGTATTCGGTCTTCAGGACGACCATCGGGTCTTTGCCGTGCATGATCACGTTGCCAGCGCGGATTTCTTGAGCAATTTTCATAGCGTTGAGTTGACTTTGCCGCCAGGCCAATCTTGAACGACTGCCTGACGTTTAGACCGCTGTCTGCGGCGGGTGCGCGAAGCGGACGGTAATGCCCGGGTGGCGCGAAGCCTCAGATTTTAGCTGTTTTTTCGACAAAACGGACAAGTTGCTGGCTCAAGTCGGCCTGTTGCAGCAGCCGCGCCCGCGCCGCCAGCGCGCTTTCGCCCCAGGGGGCCAGGCTCAGGGCGGGCAGGGGCGAGGCGTTCAGGCCGTTCCAGACGCGGTGGAAATCACGCAGCGAGGGCGGCGCCTGCAGCATGTCGAGAAAGGCTTCGAGCTTGGCCTGGTGCGCCTGGTCATGTTGCGGATAGATGTTCCAGACAAAGGGTTTGCCGGCCCACAGGGCGCGCACCAGCGAATCCTCGCCGCGCACGAAGTTCAGGTCGCAGGCCCACAGCAGATGGTCGTAGTCGCGCTGAGTCAAGGCCGGGAGCCAGGTCACGGCAAGCTGCCCCGGCTCGCTGCGCTGGCGCAACAGCGCGCGCGTGGCGTCCTGCCCCCGGCCCGCGCAGACCAGCAAGCGCGTGGGCTGCGGCCCCGCCATCAGTTGCTCCAGCAGCGCCGCCAGAGCCGGCGGCTCGTAGCAGAACAGGGAGATCAGCCGTTCCCCCGCAATGTCGATGCCTTGCTGCGCCAGCCAGGCCTGGCGGTCAAAAGCGCTTTGGCGTTGCGCCAGGTCGGTCTCGCGCAGCAGGCCGCCGGTGGCCGCCGTGAAGCCGGGATAAAAGAAATGCTTGCTCAGTCCCTGGCCGGGGCCGTGCAGCACGGGCGAGGGCAGGCCGTGACAGCGCTCCACATAGGATTGCGCGCTGAGGTATTCCAGATTGATCCAGACCGGAGCGCGCTGCGCGGGGTCGGCGTAGTGCGCCACCCAAGCCGTTTCCAACTCGCAGCCAAAGGCCTCGATCACGACATCGGCGCGCGCGGTGCTTTGCAGTTGTGCCAGCGTCGCGGCCGACCACGCCAGCACCTGCACCCCGGCGCCGCCCTGTGGCGCCATCCAGTCCAGCGCGGATGCGTCGTCAACCCAGAGCCGTACCAGATGCCCGCGTGCTGCCAGGTCGGCGCACAGGCGCCAGCAGACACCGATGTCGCCATGGTTGTCGATGACTTTGCAATAAATATCCCAGCGCAGCGAGTTCACCCCCAGGATTGTCCACAATACCCGCCATGGCAGAACTCCCCGCATCGAAACACCCGGCGCAATTGCTCAGCGAAGTGGCCGCGCTGCCCGCGCTGCCCGGCGTGTACCGTTATTTCGACGCCGACGGCGGCGTGCTCTACGTGGGCAAGGCCGGGGATCTGAAGAAGCGCGTGTCCAGCTATTTCCAAAAGACGCACGACGGCACGCGCATCGGCCACATGGTGAGCCGCATCGTGCGCATGGAGACAACGGTGGTGCGCTCCGAGGCCGAGGCGCTGCTGCTGGAAAACAACCTGATCAAGTCGCTGCACCCCAAGTACAACATCCTGTTTCGCGACGACAAGAGCTACCCCTACCTCAAACTCAGCGGCACGCGCGCCAGCGACGGCGTGCTCAGCGCCGCCAGCGCCAGCCCCGCAGCCTATGCGCGCATGGGCTACTACCGGGGCGGCGTGGACAAGCGGCACCGCTTCTTTGGTCCCTACCCCAGCGCCTGGGCGGTGAAGGAGACGATACAGCTGCTGCAAAAGGTGTTTCGCCTGCGCACCTGCGAAGACTCGGTCTTTGGCAACCGCACGCGACCCTGCCTGCTGTACCAGATCAAGCGCTGCTCCGGGCCCTGCGTGGGGCTGATTGCCCCTGATGCCTATGTGCAGGACGTGCGCCACGCCGAGGCCTTTCTGGAAGGGCACGCGCAGTCGCTGCTGCAGAACCTGGAGGCGCGCATGCAGGCGCACGCGATGGCGCTGGAGTTCGAGCAGGCGGCCGAAGTGCGCAACCAGATCACGGCCCTGTCCAAGGTGCTGCACCAGCAGTCGGTGGAGACGCAGACCGACCATGACGCCGACATTCTTGCCGTGCGCGTGCAGGGTGGTCGCGCCTGCGTGAACCTGGCGATGGTGCGCGGCGGGCGCCATCTGGGCGATCGCCCCTACTTTCCGTCGCACGTGCAGGAGGCCTGCGAGCTGATGCGGGCGGAGGAGGATTTGCGCCACGGCGAGGCTGCGCCCGCGCCCGAGATCGACGTGGCGGTGCAGGTGCTACAGGCCTTCATTGCCCAGCATTACCTGGACGTGCCGGTGCCGCCGTCGCTGATCACCAGCGTGGCCGTCGATCCGACCTTGATCGATGCGCTGTCGCTGCAATCGGGTGTGAAGGTCAGCGCCCAGCATCAGCCGCGCGAGCAGCGCCGCCTGTGGCTGGAGATGGCGCAGACGAATGCCGACATCGCGCTGGCGCGGCTGCTGGCCGAAGAGGGATCGCAGCAGGCGCGCACGCGCGCCCTGGCCGATGCGCTGGACCTGGCGCTGGCCGATCTGGATACGCTGCGTATCGAGTGCTTCGACATCTCGCACACGGCGGGCGAAGCCACGCAGGCCTCGTGCGTGGTGTTCGCCCAGCACAAGATGCAAAGCGCGCAATACCGGCGCTACAACATCGAGGGCATCACCGGCGGCGATGACTACGCTGCGATGCGCCAGGTGCTGGAGCGCCGCTACGGCAAACTGGCGCAGGCCATGCGCGAAGCCGCAGCCGCTGGAACCAACGGCCTGGGCAGCGTGCGCCTGCCGGACCTGGTGCTGATCGACGGCGGGCGCGGCCAGGTCGGCGTGGCGCGCGAGGTGTTCGAGTCGCTGGGGCTGGACCTGTCGGTGATCGTCGGTGTGGAAAAAGGCGAAGGCCGCAAGGTGGGTCTGGAAGAACTGGTGTTTGCCGACGGCCGCGACAAGATTTATCTGGGCAAGGATTCGGCCGCGCTGATGCTGGTGGCGCAGATCCGCGACGAGGCACACCGCTTTGCCATCACCGGCATGCGCGCGCAGCGCGCCAAGGTGCGCGTGGGCGCCAGCAAGATCGAGGACATCCCCGGCGTCGGCCCGAAGAAGCGTGCCGCCCTGTTGCAGCGCTTTGGTGGCATCCGGGGTGTGGCCGCAGCGGGCGTGGACGATATCGCCACGGTCGAGGGCATCTCGCGCACCCTGGCGGAAGAAATTCATCGGGCCCTGCATTGATGCGGCCTTCGCGCATGACACAATCGACGCATGTTCCTGACGATCCCTACCATCATGACCTGGACGCGCATTGCCGCGATTCCGCTCATCGTGGGGGTGTTCTACCTGCCTGAAAGCTTCGGGTCGGTCGCGGAAAAAAACCTCATCGCCACCGTCATGTTCGTGGTGTTTGCGCTCACCGACTGGCTTGACGGCTACCTGGCGCGCCGACTCAATCAGACTTCCGCCTTTGGCGCTTTCCTGGACCCGGTGGCCGACAAGATCCTGGTCTGCGCCAGCGTGCTGGTGCTGGTGCATCTGAACCGCGCCGACGTCTTTGTCGGGCTCATCATCATCGGGCGCGAGATCGCGATTTCGGCGCTGCGCGAGTGGATGGCGCAGATCGGCGCGACCAAGAGCGTGGCGGTGCACATGATCGGCAAGGTCAAGACCGTGGTGCAGATGATCGCGATCCCCTTCCTGCTGTTTGACGGCAAGCTCTTTGGCCTGATCGACACCCATCTCTGGGGCGTGTGGCTGATCTGGATCGCGGCCGTGCTGACCGTCTGGTCGATGGTGTACTACATGCAGAAGGCGCTGCCGGAAATTCGTGCACGCGCAAAATAACCGGCTCACCACCTTCACGCCGGCCGTGTTCGTGCTGATCTGGAGCACCGGCTTCATCGTGGCGCGCTTTGGCATGCCGTATGCGCCGCCGATGACGTTTCTGGCCTGGCGCTACGCGCTCTCCATCCTGTGTTTTCTGCCCTGGATAGCGTTCTCAAATGTGCCCTGGCCGAAGAGCGCAAAACAGTGCTTTCATCTGGGCGTCACCGGCGTGCTGATGCACGCGGTCTATCTTGGCGGCGTGTGGGCCGCTGTGAAACTGGGCATGGGGTCGGGCCTGTCGGCGCTGATCGTCGGCCTGCAACCGGTGCTGACCGCCGTGTGGCTGTCGGCCACGGGCGCACGCGTGACGCGGCGCCAGTGGTGGGGGTTGACGCTGGGCCTGACGGGCCTGGTGCTGGTGGTGTCAAGAAAGTTCGCGCAGGGCGGCGAGGCCAACGTGCTCAACCTGTCGCTGGCGGGGTTGGCGCTGCTGGGCATCACCGTGGGCACGCTGTACCAGAAGCGCTTTGTCCAGGCCTGCGATGTGCGCAGCGCGAATACCGTGCAACTCACGGCCGCGCTGTTGCTCACCTTGCCGCTGGCCTTGCTGGAGCCGCAGGCGATGCAGTGGAACGTCTCGCTCGCAGCGGCCATGGCCTGGTCCGTGCTGGCGCTGACCTTGGGCGGAAGTTCATTGCTGTACCTGCTGATTCAACGCGGCGCGGCCACCAGTGTGACCGCGCTCATGTACCTGGTACCTCCGACCACGGCCGTGCTGGCCTGGCTTATCTTTGACGAGCCCATCACGCTCGTCACCTGCGGCGGCATCGCGCTCACGGCGCTGGGGGTGAGTCTGGTGGTGCGACCCGCGCGCACGGAGCTGATAACTTGAGGAGCTACAGATGAAAAGAATCGCAGTGATTGCCGGCGACGGCATTGGCAAGGAAGTGATGCCCGAGGGCCTGCGGGTGCTGCAGGCGGCGGCCGACAAGTTCAGCCTGCCGCTGCAGTTTGATCGATTTGATTTTTCCAGCTGGGACTATTTTGAGCGCCACGGCAAGATGATGCCGGACAACTGGAAGGACCTGGTCGGGGGCCACGACGCGATCTATTTCGGTGCCGTGGGCTGGCCGGAAAAGATCCCGGACCACGTGTCGCTGTGGGGCTCGCTGCTGCTGTTTCGGCGCGAGTTCGACCAGTACATCAACATGCGTCCGGCGCGCCTGATGCCGGGCATCATCGCGCCGGTGGTGCGGCGCGACGGCAGCGCGCGACTGCCGGGCGAAATCGACATGGTGATCGTGCGCGAAAACACCGAGGGCGAGTACTCGTCGATCGGTGGCCGCATGTACGAGGGCACGCAGCGCGAAATCGTGATGCAGGAAACCGTGATGTCGCGCATCGGCGTGGACCGCGTGCTCAAGTTCGCCTTTGATCTGGCCCAGTCGCGGCCCAAGAAGCACCTCACCAGCGCCACCAAATCCAACGGCATCGCCATCACCATGCCCTACTGGGACGAACGCGTCGTCGCGATGAGCCAGGGCTATCCGGAGCTGCGACTGGACAAGTTTCACATCGACATCCTGAGCGCGCACTTTGTGCAACGGCCCGAGTTCTTCGACGTGGTGGTGGCCACGAATCTGTTCGGCGACATCCTGAGCGATCTGGGTCCGGCCTGCACCGGCACCATCGCCATTGCGCCCAGCGCCAACCTGAATCCCGAGCGCAAATATCCCTCGCTGTTCGAGCCGGTGCATGGCTCGGCGCCCGACATCGCAGGCCAGGGCATTGCCAATCCGATCGGGCAAATCTGGGCCGGCGCGCTAATGCTCGATTTCCTGGGCTATCGCCACGCGCACGACGCCGTGCTCAAGGCCATCGAGACCGTTTTGGACCCGGCCAGCGGCGCGGCGAAGACGGCGGATCTGGGCGGGCGTGCGACGACGTCGGACATGGGACGCGCCATTGCCAACGCCCTCTGAACGTGACTTGTCAATAGGGAAAGCTAGGGGGAGGGTAACAGCCCATAAAACCCGCGCAATCGGCCCTGGCGCAGAGGCGAAACCGACTAGAATTGCGCTCCGCGCTGTGGTTGCGCCACCGTGTTTTTGAGGCTGTGAATATGTCAGTGACACGTGGTGGGCAGCCCCAGTTCCGGCCGTGTGCACCGACCCCAGACCCTGAGCCGACGCCATAAGCAAATCATGCCGTCGCGCCGCGCGGCCAGACCGATCAACGATTCTTCCGTACGAAGGGACCTTTGTGAATAAAACTGAACTGATTGACCACATCGCCAAAGATGCCGACCTTTCCAAGGCTGCGGCCGCCCGCGCCCTGGACTCCTTCATCGGTGCGGTGAAAACCACGCTGAAGAAGAGCGGCTCCGTGTCGCTCGTGGGTTTTGGCACCTTTGCCGTGGGCAAACGTGCGGCGCGCACGGGTCGCAATCCACGCACCGGTGCTGCGATTAAAATCAAGGCAGCCAAGGTACCCAAGTTCCGTCCCGGCAAGGCGTTGAAAGACCACCTGAACTGATTTTGTGTCCGGTGTGCCAAGCCCGCCGAGCCCTGAAGTTCGTCGATGTGACGGTAGGAATTTGGTTCAGTAGGGTGCTTAGCTCAGTTGGTAGAGCGTCTGCCTTACACGCAGAATGTCGGCGGTTCGAGCCCGTCAGCACCCACCACCCAAGCAAAGGCGAACACGGCGTTCGCCTTTTTTGTTGTTTCTCACTCGGAGAGTTTCAGTATGTTTGATTTCGTCCGCAAGCACACCCGGATCATGCAGTTCCTGCTGTTCTTGTTGATCGTCCCGTCCTTTTTGTTGTTCGGGATTGAAGGCTATAGCCGCTTTCGCGACAAGGGCGAGACCGTGGCCGAGGTCAACGGCCAAGACATCAGCCAGGTCGATTGGGACAACGCGCACAAGCAGGAAGTCGAACGCATCCGCGCCTCCAGCCCGAACGTGGACCCCAAGCTGCTGGACTCGCCGCGTGCACGCTACGCCACGTTGGAGCGCCTGGTGCACGACCGCGTGCTGGCAGCGGCCGCCGACAAGGCCGGGCTCGTGACCTCGGACCAGCGCCTGCGTCGCGCCTTGCTGGAAGATCCCACGATCGCTGCGCTGCGCCAGCCCGACGGATCCTTGGACAAGGACCGTTATCGCCAACTCGTATCGCAGCAAGGCCTCTCGCCCGAAGGCTTTGAGGCCCGCATCCGTTCCGACATCTCAAGCCACCAAGTCACGGCCGGCGTCACCGGCACCGGCTTTGCGCCAGCGGCGCTGGCGGACCTGTCCGTGAATGCCTTCCTCGAGCACCGTGAGGTCCAGGTGGCGCGCTTCAACACCGCCGACTTTGCCGCCAAAGCCCAGATCAGCGACGCCGATGTGGACGCGTTCTATCAGGCCAATCAGGCCCTGTTCCAGTCAACCGAGCAGGCCAGCATCGAATACGTGCTGCTGGATCTGGACGCCGTGAAGAAGACCTTGGTGCTGAACGAAGCCGATCTGAAGACCTACTACGAACAGAACCAGGAGCGACTCAGCGGCAAGGAAGAGCGCCGCGCCAGTCACATCCTGATCGAGTCGCCCAAGAGCGCAGCGCCCGAGGCGCGTCAAAAAGCCAAGGCGCGCGCGCAGGAATTGCTGGCCGCTGTGCAAAAGGCCCCCGAGAGCTTTGCCGAACTGGCGAAGAAGCACTCGCAGGACGTGGGTTCGGCCGCGAACGGTGGCGACCTGGATTTCTTCACCCGCGGCACCATGCTCAAACCCTTTGAAGACGCGGCGTATGCGCTCAAGAAAGGCGAAATCAGCAGCGTGGTGGAAACCGACTACGGCTACCACATCATCAAGCTCACCGACGTGAAGACGCCCAAGCAGCGCAGCTTTGAAGAAGTGCGCCCGCAAATCGAGGCCGACCTGTCCAAGCAACAAGCGCAGCGCAAGTTTGCCGAGACCGCAGAAATTTTCACCAACACCGTGTATGAGCAGTCCGACAGCCTCAAGCCCGCCGCAGATCGCCTCAAGCTGGAAGTGCGCACCGCCGCAGCGCTGACGCGTCAGATGGCGCCGGGTGCCAAGGGCGTGCTGGCCAACCCCAAGTTTCTGGCCGCGATCTTCGCGCCCGATTCGGTGGACAAGAAGCGCAACACCGAGGCCGTGGAAATTGGCCCCAACCAGTTGGTGTCGGGCCGCATCGTGCAATACACGCCGACGCGCACGCTGCCCCTGGCCGAGGTCAAGGCCCAGGTGCGCGAGCGCCTGCAGGCCTCGCGCGGTGCCGAGCTGGCAAAGAAGGAAGGCCTGAGCCAGTTGGCAGCCTGGAAGGCCAAGCCGGACGCCGCTGTGCTGCCTGCGGCCATCAACCTGTCGCGTGATCAGCCACAGAATCAGCCCGGCACGCTGGTGGAAGCCGCACTGCGTGCCGACACGTCGGCGCTGCCGGCCTTTGTCGGCGTTGACCTGGGTGCCCAGGGTTACGCAGTGATCAAGGTCAACAAGACCCTGGCTCGCACCGGCGTCACCGAGGAAAGCGCCAAGCAGGACCGCGCCCAATACACGCAAGCCTGGGTCGGCGCCGAGAACGCGGCCTACTACCAGTTGCTCAAGGAACGCTTCAAGGTCAAGATCAGCGCCGCCAAGGGCGATGCAAAATCGGACACCGGAGCGCCGGCTGCGCCCTAACAACACCGCTATAATCGAACACTCTGCGGTGGCTGTAGCTCAGTTGGTAGAGTCCAGGATTGTGATTCCTGTTGTCGTGGGTTCGAGCCCCATCAGCCACCCCAAGTAAACACTGGAAAGCCTGCTATCTAAAACGTAGCAGGCTTTTTTCATTGTGGGTCGATGTAACGGCGGATGTAAGCGGATTTTCCGAATCCATCCCCCAAAGTTTGCCGGATACATGCCTTTTTGAAACCACGCGCAGCACGTTGGATGCGTAACCGTTCACAATCTTTGCCGACAGTTGCCCTGGTAGTCATCCTCGAAAGTCTCAACCTGCGCTAACGGGAAATCGCCCCAATAGACCGCTGGCGCTGGTGGTAGTGCTGCGGCCTTTGGCGTCGCAGTGCGCGGCTTTCTTGGTCGTGGTGGCGGCGTGGGTTTGAGTGCGTGGCCTTTGATGTGCAGACCCAGCCAATACCGATTTCCGTACCGCGTCGCTCGGCCCAGCCCGAAGCTTGCGAGATAAAGCAGGAATGCCCGCTCAGTGCATACGGGCTCGCCCTGGTCTTTGGCCCACTGCGTATAGGACGCATACATCGCAGCCCCCAATGTTGCGGCGTCTGATGCAATCTCGCAGCAGGCATCTGCCCATTGACCGATGCCCGCATGGGCTTTTTTCGGGCTGCAATAAAGGGCCGCGCAGGAATCAAGGATGTTCATAAAGTGTTGTCACTGTGAGTACCGATGAATGGGCAAGATGACAGCCGAAGTCGCCGTGGGCTTCACCACTTTTCCCGGCCCTTGCTTTTGGGTTTGCCGATGGGCTTGCAGGCGCTCCCGGCCTGCGCCCCCAACGGCCCCCACCACCCCAAAAAACGCAAATACCGCTCATGGTCCGCCACCGTCGCCGTAATGGCTCGCGGTCTCATGCTCGCCAGTGAATCTGTCGCCTTGCGCGTGGCTTGGAACATCGGCAACAGCCTTACGCTTTCGCGTGACGTGGTAAGCCGTGAGAACCTGAGTGGCCGTCATATCCAGCGCGGGCCGGGCAGTACCCTGCTTGTCGGTCCACACGCGGGGCGTGAGTGTTCCAGCGATTGCCAACGCATCACCTTCATTCAGTGCCATCAGCGCAGCACCTGCGTCAGCGGCAAAGGTAATGACGTTCACGAATAGCTGTTCACCGTCGTCAGAGATAAGCCGCACCTTTGCCACCGTGAAGGGTTTGCCATTCTTGCCGGTGCGTTGCTGCGCAGTGCCGTACAGCTTGCCAGAGATAAGGGCGTCAATCATTTGTACATCCCCGAAAACCGCCGCCGGAATAATCCTCCCCCCTATAGGGGGAGTGGATGATTTCGGTTACTGAAAATAACCAGAATTGCCGAAAACGGCCAATTTCGGTCAGCAGGCCGTCCATAGCCACCCCTCGTTTAGCCCCAGCACACCACGGGCAACGAGCCCTGTAATTGCCTCTCTGGCGCGTGTTGCGCGGCGTTGGGGCTCACAGGTCAGACTTGATGCGCCACGGGTTACAGCGGCCTCAAGTTCGATACATGGGCGCAGCGGTGGCGCTCCCGGCTTGCCAGATTTGCCATCTTTGAACATGCCCCGGATGCCCTCATAAACGAGCCTTTGATTTCCACCCTGGGGCACCTTCACCCGTTTCACATCGTCGCTGTTGGTGTCTGCTCGTACCGTGCAGCTTGTCACCGGCTCGCCCTCGTCATCCATCCCCAGCGTTTCAATCACCAGCCGGAAAGGGTGGGCGTCACCATCGGCCCCTTCCTTCACTTTGGCTCTTTTCCATTCCCTGCGGTCGCCATCGCGTGAGACTTCCACGGCGGCATCCATTGCCGCAAGTAGTGAACTGTGCCCACGCAGCCCCTTGGTCGCATCCTTGCCAGTATGGTGAATCAACACCACCAGCCCGCCGGTCATGGTCTGCAAAACCTTGGCAGCCACCAGAATCTCGCCCATGTCCTTTGAACTATTTTCGTCGGCGGTCGGTGCGGCGCGGTTCAAGGTATCGAGGAACACCACAGCACCAGCAGGAACAACAGCGGCAAAGTCGCGCACATCGCGGGGTTCGGTCAGTTTGAACGGTTGCAACATCATGCGCAGGCGCTCGGGCAGGTTGCGGCCTTTGTGGGCTTCCCATGCTTGGGCGCGCAGCTTGAACCCGGCTTCACCCTCCAGCGCGGCATAGACCACCTCGGCGGCCTCTACGCGGCAATCAAACCAGCGGTGCCCCTCAGCAATTGCGGCGGCCATATCGAACCCGAGAAACGATTTCCCGGATGCGCTCGGGCCATACAAACCAGCCAGGCCCACAGCAGGCAGCACACCACGAATACGCCAGACCAACGCAGGCAATTCGGCCAGGTCATCGCGGGTCAGTAGCTTGTAACGCGGCACAGGCTTGGGCGGCTCCGTTGCATCCTCCAGCAACTGCGCCAATGCGTCGGCACCATGTAGCTGCGCCAGTTCGTTCACGTCGCTGTTATTCGGCCAGCCCTCGGGCATTGCTGCAACGGCGGCCCCAACATCGGCGGCAATTTTCATGGCGGCAGCCTCTTTGCCAACATCGGGCACCAGCACCAGCCGGGCGGCGGCGTCACTCTGGCGCATTGCCTCGGCAACTCGGCGCACGTTGCCCCATCCGAAACAAACAATGGCGCGGTGTCCGGTCGCTTGGTAGCAGGCCCACGCAGCCCCTATGCCCTCGCACAAATACGCGGTGCCGTCAGCAGGCCCAACGGTGAAGGTAGCGCCAGCCATCGGCGCACCGGGCAGATTTACCTTTTTGCCTGCACCCGGCGGCGGTATGAATTGAAGGCTTTGCATGGCACCGTCTGGGGCATAGGCAGGCACCACCAGAAATCCGGCCACGCTTTGACCGGCGATGTGTAGCGGGTCGCCAGCGGGAACTACGCGCAGGCCATCGAGCGGCACACCGGCTGCGGCTTTTGCGACGATATAGCCATGCCCGTTTGAAACCGGCTCACAGCGTGCGAACACATCGGCAGCACCATTGCCAGGTGCAGGCTTGCGCGGTGGCTCTACGGGTCGCGTGTTCGGTCTGGCAGCGGGTTTGCTGTTCGACTTGTCACCATTGATTCGATAGCCATATTCAGCAGCGATTTTGAACAGCGTGCCAGCCTTTACCGGGCCATCGTCGTAGCTGTTCCACATCGAGCGCACCTCGGCGGCGTCGTATCTCGGATTTGTGGACTGCCAGGCGTCGCATTCGTCGAACGGCACACCAGCATCTTTTGCGGCCATGCCAACTTTGGCACGGGTGTCGTGTTCGATGGTCGAAGGTATCGCGTGCAGCGCATCACAGGCGCGGGCGTGGCCGTTAAGCATGTGCAACCCTCCCGTTAATCGCCAGGGCTTCGGCAACGTACTTTGCTGGCAAGTGATACAAGGCAATCACTCGGTCAGGGCATTGCTCCGTAGGGCACGGGATTTCAATGGTCTCGACGGGCCATCCAAGGGCGCGCAGCTTGAAGATAACCGCACCTAAGCGCCAGCTTCCGGTGTGGTCGATGAAGTCGGTGTGGTCGATGTGTTTGCCATCCATCAGCAGTCCAAGGGCTACATCCGCAAGGGTGTTCTTTGTCGGCCAACTTTGGCACAATGGCGGCGGCGGTAGAAACGAAAGTTGTTCACCGTGAACCCCGTTCGGATTGGTCTCTGCCGGGGTTTTCTTCATTTGGCGGCCCTCCAGCTTTTCAGCCATTGGGTCGGCATGGCGCACCAGATGCGCAGCGCCAGCGCAATCAATACGGCTTTCATACCACCCCCAGCACTGAGCGGATGCCCGCCACCGGCCAGCACAAACGGCCCATAACGCGAATCGGTTTCAAGGCGGGCGGATATGTCTGCGCGGATGCCCAACCGCGTGCTGTTTGCTCACGGCGTCCAACGTGTCGGCACATTACGGCAGTGCTTACGTGGGTCCGTGTCTCAAGGTGAAGGGGTACGAAGTCGGCAGGCTGTGCCAGGGGTTGCGCCGTTGGCGCGGTGTCGTGTATGACTGTATGCATGAGGGCTCCAAACAACACAGCGGAATTGCGGTGTCTGGAAACCTATTCTTGTCATAACAAAACAACGGACAAACACCGGTAATAGTCCGGTGAAACTCCGGTAAATTCCCGGTGAATCAGTCCGCTATCGTGTGCCTTTCTCCTTTCAAATTGAAAATTGAGTTAACCGAGCCTTGCTGTTTTCCAGATGTGCGTTTGCCCCGTTGGGCTGCCCAATTCAGCGCGGCGGCTTCATACCATCCACCATGTACAGGTGCCTTGGCGGCTTTCGATAAACCGTTTTCGCTGGCATCCTGAAAATCGCGCTTTATCGTGGGCCAAACTTCGGCGTGCTTTTCTATCAGCGCAGCCTTTTTCATTAGCCACCCCCTGTCCACCGGCGCGGCTTTAGGCATGGGCTCGGCGGGTGCGACTTGGGGCAGCACTTCCCCCGGCTCTATAAATTCCATCGCCTCTGCCAGAATAACTGCGGCAGGTGGAATGCTCGGGATTCTGTTGGCTTCGCCATAAGCACAAATATCGTGCAGGTCGATGAATCCAGTCAATGGTGGACAGTCCATTAACGGCAAGCCGTGCGAATCTTTTTCAACAATCGTTTTGTTGTCAATAAGGAGTTTTATTTGCCTCCCCCAGTTGCTACGATAGACACGCACATCGTCGGAATCGTTCGGAAAATTGCACTGCTTTGCATACGCTTTTGCCAAGGCGACCGGTAGATATTGGGTTCTCACCAAATAAGCGTGTTGCGTATCCATAGCACCCCTTCAAGTGCCCTTCAATTTGAGTGCTCCAGCAGGCGGGTGAAGGTCTCCCGCTTTTCGGTTCGCGGGCCTAGCTGGGGCAAAATCGCTACGGCTTAGCGCCTCTTTTGCTCTTCAAGTTGAACAAGCCGCTCTAGGTTCGCAGCGATATCTTGAAGTAACTTCAAGAGGTGCCAAACTAGACTACCCAGACCCAACGAAAGCAATACTGCTCCAATTTCCCAATGTTCCATGCTCTTGCCCTTTCTATTTCCTGGGCAGAATATTTCCGCCCGTTGTCAATGAACGCTGGCGCATCGGACTTGCAAACTTTCAGGCATGCGCAGACTGATGCAGTTCCGCCGCAGGCATCACGCTCAGGCGCAGGCCCACGGCATGCAGCACCTTGTGAACCGTGGCCAATGTCGGGTTGCCCTCGGCGCTCAGTGCCTTGAATAGGGTCTTGTCGCCTACGTCAGCGCGGCGCGCAACCTCAGCCATGCCATGCGCCTTGGCTACGTGGCGCAGGGCCACCAGCAGCGCAGCGGGGTCGTCCAGTTCCATCACCGCTTCGATGTAGGCGGCGGCCTCGGCGGGGTCTTTCAGTGCCTCGCCCATGTAGGCGTCATAGCTCACGTCGCGCGGTGCGTTCATGGTTTACCCCTTTGCTTCCAGTCGTTCAAATATCCAATGGCCTGCGTTATGGCGCGGCCTTGGTCGGTCTTATCGCTTCCACACAGCAGCAACACCAGCACCGGGCCTTGTCGGCTCAGGTACACGCGGTATCCCGGCCCGTAGTCAATTCGCAGTTCCTGCACACCGTCGCGCACCGGCTTGCAGTCTCCAAAGTTGCCAGCGGCCAGGCGCGCCAGCCTTGCCCGTATTTGCGCCCTTGCGCGAATGTCTTTCAAGGCTTCAAGCCATTGGGTCAACGGTGCCCGGTCTTGCGCGTCGGTGTAAATGCGAAGTTCCATCATGGTATCTTAAAACGTACTAACCCGCCACGACGCGCAGGGCACCCGGCGCGGCTTTGGCGTCAAACACAATTCCGGCCTGTTCCAGCATCCATGCTTCGATGCGCTCATGGTGTACGCGTAGCAGTTCAAGTGGGCGCACGGTGTAGTGTTTTTCAGCGGTCGCGCTGGGTTTGTGGCCCATGATTTGCGCCACCACGCCCACGGGCACTTCCAGCCACTCGGTCAGGCTCTTGAACGAACGGCGCAGGCCATGCAGGGTAAGACCATCAAGCCCGGCGGCTTTGCAGGCGCGGGTGTGCGGGTTGTTCGGCTCGGTCAGGCATCCGGTCGCGCTCGTGGCGCTTGAGAAAATCCACGGGTTCGCGGTCACGCGTCCCGTCTTCTCGTCCGTCATCGTACGTCGGGGCAGGGCGGCCAGCAGGTGCAACATATAGGGCGTCGCCGGAATCTCGCGCGCACCCTCCATCTTGTCGCGGATGCTGATGCCTTTCCATTTTGTGTTCACGTCTTCCCAGCGCAGCGCCCGCACTTCGCCCGGTCTTGCGCCAGTCAGCAGCATGAATTGCAGGCAGGCGGCAATCACCGGGTTTTGAAGCTGTTGCACGGCGGTAAACCACACGCTCAACTGTTCGCGTTGCACCACGTCCGATTTGCTACCGGATTTACCCAAAGCTTCGCGGGCCTTCTTGGTCTTGGCCGGGTTCTTTGCGGGCAGCAGGGCGGCATATTCCGGCTGTTCACCGCACCACGTCAAGAACACGGTCAGCAGTCGCCATGCCAGCCGGGCGGACGATGCGCGGGTTTTGCCCTCGTTCGCGGCCCACGCTTCAATGGTGGCTTGGTCCAGGTCTTTCAGCGCCAGCGGCATCAATGCGGCCAGCGGCCCCGGTTTGGTCAGTTGCTTGCCACCACCACGGCGGCCAGACGGTAAGCCCCCGGTCTTGGCTTTGTCGATATGGTCACGGTAGTGAAGGGCGCCCCAGTGCGGGCGGCGCTGTTCGATATAGGTGGCCCACACATCGGCCAAGGTCAGTGCGGCCACCTTGTCGGCTTCAATTTGGGCAGCGGTGGCGGCCTGTTTTTCGGCCTGGGCGGTCAGCGCGTCGCGTTTCAAATCTCGCGGGTCGTTGCCACCGTCAATCAGGCGTTGCAGTTCACGGGCCTTTTCTTGTGCCTGGGGGATGCTCCACGCGGCAGGGCTCCCGATGGTGACGCGCACGGTCCTTTCCTGATACCGGCCTTGGAAAATGTAGGACGGTTTCCCGGCGGGCGTCGCTCTGAGCCCCAGCCCCGGCGCAGTCACGTCCCACAGAAACGCCTGACCCTTGCCAGTCGGACATTTGAAACCAGCCACGCGACCAGCCGTAAACGAAATCTTTGCCATGTTGAGTTCCTCAAAATTGCTTACATCGGTCAGGATGTAACGATGGATGTAAGCAAATTTCCCGAAAATAGACGAATTTCAATCAACGCTTTACGGGCTATAGTCGCAGTACAAAGTCAATTAAGTTGTTGATTTATATGGATTCTATCTACTTCATTCAACACTGGCAAATATTATAAAGTCAGGATTGTGATTCCTGTTGTCGTGGGTTCGAGCCCCATCAGCCACCCCA
>CAIMSP010000102.1 GCA_903844215.1 uncultured beta proteobacterium
CGACCGCCTTGTCCAACGTGGTATGAGCCTGACGGGGGCACGTATTTCCAACCAGAAATGAGCCTGAGGGAGCTGATTCGCAGTTGAGCTGATGGCTTGATCATCAAAGGATGGTGATCAATATGGACGAGACCAAGCTGCGCACCATTGCGCAACTCCAGGAGTTTTTGGAAGCAACCCAGGAGATCAGTTTCACAGGCGCGCTTGGCGATGGTGAGCGCCAGCGCTACGAGCACATCAGCCGTGTCCTCAAGCGCTTTTGCTACCCCGGCCTGGGCAAGCCACCCCAGCTGTTTCGTTGCCCCACGTTGGTACTCAAGCCGTTGTCACGGATCAGCGTCCCCAGTTCGAGCCCGGCCATCACCGATCCGCCTTTCGAGTTCAGGTGCACAGTCCCCTGCGTGAGATGTCGCTGCGTCAGCAGCGCCTTGAATTGGTCCACGGTCTTCTTGTCCAGATCGCCGTCGATGAAGATGTCCGTCGTCGCACCGCTTGCGATGGCGGCGCTCCTGGACGGCTCCACCACCGAGACCGTGGCGCTGCTTTGGGCCTTGGCGGTGGCGGTGCAAAGACAGGCCAAAGCGAGCAAGCACGGCGAAATTCTCATGGCAGCACACCCTTCAGATGGTCTCTCATTCAGAAGGTGGCGCCCGGCGGGCTCTTGCGCCCCTTGCCTTCGGACATCTTGCGCCGCAGGAAGGCGGGGATCTCGGTGGAGTCGGTCTCGGCCACGCTGAACTGCGCAGCAACCTCGTTCAGCGCCACGGCCCGCTTGCTCATCTTCATGTGCGAAAACCGCAGCTCCTTGGCCGCCATGTCGGCGTCGCGCCGAGCCAGTTCGCGCAGACTGCTCAACTTGGCCTGCAGCCAGGGGTGATGCGCGACCTGGGGCTCTAGCGCATCGAACAACTTCTCGGCGTCTGCCGTGCGCCCGCGCATCAACAGGCCGCGAGCCAGCGCCGCCTGCTCGCCAAAGGCCACTTCCAGCGCGCGATTCGCCACCGTCTCGTCCTTGGCCGCAGCCTGCCAGTCGGCCTCCCGCACCACCGGCAGCGCCAGCATGGGAAAGTGCCAGAGGTTGGACTGCACTGTCGCGGCAGCAGCTTGTGCGCCCTGCTGCACCTGAGCCGTCAAGCTTGCCGCGAGCAGCGCTTTTTGCGTGCCCACGGTGGCCGGTCCCACGTGCAGGCGCACCAGCAGCCAGCTCTCTGCGCCCCAGGCCAGGTCGCTCAGGCGGTACTGTGCGTTGGGCAGCAGCTCGACCACCCCCAGGGGCTCGGCAACGACGCCGTCGGCCGGGATGAGTTTGAGATGCAACTGGCGCAGGTACAGCGACTGCAGCAACGCCAGTTCTTCATCGAAGTTGTCGTACAGATCCTCGGCCGTCTGGCCGTAATACTGCTGGCCGCCTCCGGCGCGCGCCATGCCGATCATCAGGTCTTCGTTGAAACCCCGGCCCAGTCCCACGGTCGTGGTGCTCACGCCCTGGGCGAGCGCCTTGGCGCAGTGCTTGGCGATCTCCAGCGGCTCCGTCAGACCGTTGTTGGCCTGACCATCGGACAGCAGAATCACGCGCGACAGACTGCCGGGTGGCGCCTGGCTCGGCGCTTCCAGGCCGAGCTGCCCGGCGGTGATGGCGAGCAACTGATCCAGCCCGGCTTGCCAGCCATCGAACAGCGCCGTATTGCCGCCGCTCTCGACGCCGGCCAGCGCGAGTTCCACGATCGTCGCATTCGCCGGCTGCAGCGGCACGGGCAACTGCACATGGCTGTCGTACAGCACCACCGCCAGTTGGTCCGTCGTCTGCAAGCGGCTGGCGATGTGGTTCACGCAGCGCAGGGCCTCGTTCAGCGGCTCGCCGCTCATGCTGCCGGAGCGGTCCACCACGACCGACAAGCGCAAGGGCTGGCGTGGCGCCAGCAGGCTGCTTGCGGGTTGCGCCGGCGCCTGCACACGAATGAGCGCGTCCATGGTGCAGCCGCCGGCGGGAACGACATTGCGCAGCGAGCTGATCAGCAGCCTGGGCTGCAATTCCATAGCCGGCGGATTGGCGCAAGCGGACTCCGAGTGGGGCTCGGAACCGGGAAGGTGGGTGGCTGCGTTCATGGGCATTCTCCTTGTGGTCTTGCTTGGAGAAAGCAGTATCGACAGCGCCAGGCTCAAGGCGTGAGCCTGGGAAAAACAAACATCAGCGTCACTGCAAAGTTTCGAGCGCCCGGCCGCCCAGTAAGGCCAGGCCGGATCAATTCAGCAGCAGTGCCGGCGCCGCCGCTGCCACCACGCTGGTGCCGTCGGCCGACATCCGTTTTCGCACTCATGGCGCTATGGGAAGTTTGGCGTTGGGCTGCTCTGTAGTCTGACCGCCTCCAGGCTCACCGAATGAGCCCGCTGAACTGCGCTTGCATACAGGCAAGCCAAACCCGTTTGCGTTCCTGGAGGCTCATGGGGTGGTACCGCAGCGCCCTATCGTGGCCAGGTCCATGCAACGCGCGTGGCAATCACACATAAGGAAGTCTTTCATGCCCATGCTACCCAGCGGCCGCCACGTGGCCATCACCCGCAACCCGCTGCAGACGTTGCTCTATGACGCGGCCAGCGTGGTCAACGTGCACAAGGTGCTGGCGATCTGCCAGAAGTCGGACCTCTACCCGTTGACAGAAGTCTTGTGGTTGATCCCCGAGGATCAGGCGACCGAGGAACAGGTCAGAGAATCCTTCCTCGACGGCTCCTTGCCGCGACCACCCGGCTTTGTCGCGGTTCAAAGCGGCTATCGTTTGAGTCAGTCGGATAAGTTCGCTGTCGGCTGGAGCGATGAAGACCTGCAAGCCTTCTGGGCGTTCATCCACGTCCGGGCCGATCACCTGTTCGAAGAAGGCCTGGCTATCGCGTTGGCAGCGCACAGGCTGATACGAGCCGAACCGGATAGCTATGTCAAGCTGATGGTGGCGTGGTGGGACGCCGGAGTGCACCCGGCGCAGCTCGGCGCCACGGCTGAAGAAGGCGAACTGCCGGGCTGGGACAGCTACGACATGCTGGCGGCCATCGATCAGATGCGCGCGCATATGCAAGCCATGGAACTCGACGATCGCTTGCTCAACGACAGGATGCGCGAAACGGCCATCTGGTCGCACTACACGCAACTCATGCCCCAACTTTCAAGTTGGACGGATCTCACCACGCCGACCCGCACTGCGGCGGCGCAGGCAAGAGCGGGAAAGTGGCTCGACGTCCTGGGGGCCGATGCCCGTGCGACGCTGCACAAGCAACTGGTGTACGAGTGCGTCGCCTTGTGGAACCATTTCGGCCGACAACTAGAGCAGGACTGCCCCGGGCCGTACAAAATCATTGATCTTGTGGTGATTTCACCCGAGGGTGGTGAATACTTCGCTCGATGACGAAATTCGATTCCGCCTTCCTGCACGCCGCCGAACTGATCGCTGGCGCCAATGCCTTGGTGATTGCCGCCGGCGCCGGGATGGGTGTGGACTCGGGCCTTCCCGACTTTCGGGGGACCGACGGTTTTTGGCGCGCCTATCCGGCGCTGGCAAAGGCCCGAGTCAATTTTGCGGAAGTGGCCAGCAGCGGGACCTTCGTCGCTGATCCCACCCTGGCCTGGGGCTTCTACGGTCACCGTCTGCGCTTGTATCGGGAGACAACACCCCACCCCGGATTCGGCCTTCTGCGCAAGTGGGCAGAACGCATGCCCTTGGGCGCGCGGGTGTTCACCAGCAATGTGGATGGCCAGTTCCAGAAGGCCGCATTCCCTGAAGAAGATGTGCATGAGTACCACGGCTCCATCCACCATCTCCAGTGCATGGAAGAATGTGACTCGGGGGTCTGGAGTGCACAAGGGTTCGCGCCGGAAGTGGATGAAGAATCGTGCCGACTACTGAACGCACCACCGCGTTGCCCCCTCTGCGGAAAACTGGCTCGACCCAATGTCCTGATGTTCAACGACTGGCATTGGCGGTCAGAGCGCTCCCATGCGCAGCGCGACCGAGAAAACCGATGGCTAGATTCCCTCACCCACGATCTTTCCCGCATCGTGGTGGTCGAAATGGGTGCTGGCACAGCCATCCCTTCCGTGCGCCATTTCAGCCACCGCCTCAGTCACGAGCACGGGGCCCGCATCATTCGCATCAACCCTCGTGAGCCCCAAGTGCCCAGCTCACTGGACGTCGGCATTGCCACGGGTTCACTTGAAGCCCTGCGCGGCATAGATCTGATGGTTGACGCCAACAGCATTTAAGTTGGCGTGACTGTAGCGGGGTCCTGCATGATTTTCGATAGGCCTCAGGTACTGATTTCACTCAAAGCGGCCATTTTTGCAATGCTTCGACAAGAAGTACGGCAATTGTCGATTTGATAAAGGCTAAGCTGCGCAGCATTGCGCAATTGCAGGAGTTTTTGAACGCAACCCAGGAGATCAGTTTCACGGGCGTGGCAGGTGATAGTGACGTTCAGCGCTACGAACACATAGGACGCGTGCTCAAGCGTTTTTCCTACACCGGACTGGGCAAATGCGAGCGCGGCGTGGTGTTGGCCTACCTGCGACGCACCAGCGGCTACCGCCGCTCCCAGGTCACCCGCTTGGTCGGGCGCTGGGAGTCCAATCGACTGGCAGCGGTGCCGCTGGCAAAGCGCTACAGCAGGCCTGCAGTACCCTTTGTGCGCAAGTACACGGGGGCAGACATTGAACTGCTGGTAGAGATGGATCGGGCCAACGAAGATGTCTGTGGCGTGGCCATCGTGCACCTGTTACGCCGCGCTTTTCTCATGTACGGCGACCTGCGTACGAGCGACTGTCAAAGCTAACGGTGTCGCACCTGTACAACCTGCGCAAGAGCGGGGGCTACCGGGTTCTGCGCGCTCACCCGAGCGGTAGGTAGAGGGACATTGGCACATCGACACAAGAAATAAAACCATACCGCTCATAAAACGATTTGGCTTTTTCATCTTTTGCGTCGACCAGTAACGCGTAGGCGCCAACAAGTCTGCGGGCATGCAGACATCGGTCAACAGCACAGCCGATCAGCACCTCGCCCAATCCGGCGCCGCGACTTTCAAGAGTGCGTGCCAGACGTCCCATGCGAAAACACGGAACGGGATAGCGAGGCAATTTTTTGCGTTCTGCATCACTGAGTTGCTGAACGCCTACCTGCGCCGCGCTGAGCGTATAGAAACCCAGGATCTTGCTCGGCGCTGCAACGTCCACCAAAACAAAGACCGTGCTGATGCCTTTTGCATTCTGTTGTGCCGCGTACTTGTGCAGGTAAGCGTCCAGCGCCGGTACTCCGCACTGAAACCCTGCGCGATCGTGCAGTCTGACGTCAAAAACCTGCTCTTCAAGCACGCTTGACCTTGGTCGCTGCCTTCAACGCGCCCTGCAACGCCTGGTTCGGACTGAATACGCTATTGATTGCAGCATTGAAGGCAAGAAAATCGCGCTTGGTGAGCGTCACCCGCGACTCCTGCTCCAACAGGGTTTGTGCCTTTTCTTTGGCTGCGCTGCGCACAAAGCCCGCCATGGTCGTACCCATAAGGCTTGCCGCACGAGAAAGAAGGTCCTTGTCTTCAGCGTCAAGCTTCAGATCAAAACGGGCAACTGCTGTCATGACAACTCCAAAAATCATACGGCATTTTACCGTATGAATAGACGAACGTCTGCTCCTCACTTTGCTCAATGACTCCTAGCATCCATCCCCGTTTGGCTCCAACCGCTCTCAACCCCGAACGCGACAGCGTCGTTCGAGCTCATTCGGACGACAACCCTATTCAGCAGATGGCTGCATGAATGAGGCGACAAGTAGCTTGACGCGCGCCGACTGCGACAATCATCGCCAGCGCCAAGCTCGCCGCGTGGACCCGGTCTCAGCCCAAGTCCTGGCTGAACCGCTGTGGAAACGGCCAGCCCCACAGGCTCACGTGGTGAGCCACCCCTGCCGGATAGTTATAGAGATGCAGGCCCAAAAGTTCCCTGCCAGCCGCCAAACACAGGCTTGTCAGGTGGCACGAAGACCGGCTTTCTGGCCGTGCGCTTGCCTTTGCAAAGAAAGTGCAAAAACGGTGGGCTTGTGCGTGTATATCCCAATTTTTAGTGAGGGAGATGTCATGTCTTGGTGGAACATTTTTGGGCACACTGCCGTTTCCGATAGCGGCAAAGTCATACAACGAGTTTCAGATACCAGTAGCGTTTCCTCGGACGGAACAACCTACACGCGAATGGGTTCAACCACTGTTGGGTCTGATGGCTCAATCTTTACTCAAACGGGTAGCTTTAGTTCCGATGGAAGCACCCGTATGGGTGGCGGTGCTACCGGGATCGGAGCAGTTTTTAACAAGCGTGGCGATGGCTTCCATAATGATGATTGGTGATCACGCAGTCGACTCATGCTGACGCCAAACGCACCATAATCTGGTCTTGCCGCGTTGTGAGCCACGGGCAGCGCATCAACTGCTCCGACGTCGTTTCCGACGCGCCGACCAACCGCCCGAAAACCACCGGGGCCAGCAAGGTCAACCGCATCTGGCGGCGCACTAGAGTCACTGTTGCCACCGCGGCAATCTAACTGCAAATCACCCCAGACTGAGCGAAGGTCAGAAACACCGCAACCAATGGCCCATCTTTGCCCCACCCTGCCCCATCACTCGGCCCGCAACGCCGGTGCATACGCCGAACTCGAACTGCTGCAAACCCTGGAGCGCGGCCTGTCCGACGCATACACGCTGTTCCACAGCGTTGACTGGTCCCGAGGCGCGGGCGCGAAAGAGCAGCACGGCGAAATCGACATCGTGGTGGTGAACCAGGGCGGCGCTGTGCTGCTGATGGAAGTGAAGGCGGGCGAGGTGGAGTTTGCGCCGGACGGCATCTACAAAAGCTACGGCGCGCGGGCCAAGAACGTGGTCGCGCAGGTAGGGCTGCAGTACGGCGCCATGCGCCAGCGCCTGAACGACGCGCAGCTGCCGGTGCACCTGTCGCACCTGCTGGTGCTGCCAAATTTTCGGGTGCAGTCCGAGACAGCCCAGTGGCCACGCGAGCGCATCGTGGACTGCGACGACATCACCAACATCGTGTCGCGCGTGGGCCTGCTGCTGGGGCCGGGCGCCAGAGACGGCAACACCGTCGAGCGCGTGCTGGCCTTCTTTCAGAACAAGTTTCGCGTCGAGCCCGACGTGTCGGCCCTGGCCGGGCGCATGCAGCAAGCGGCAACGCGCATGTCCGCCGGCCTGGCCACCTGGGTGCCGCGCATGGCCGTGCCGAGCGGCGTCATCCGGGTGGTGGGCACGGCCGGCTCGGGCAAGACGCAGCTCGCCATGCGCTTGCTGCGCGACGCCGACGCCGCAGGCCTCAAGGCCGCCTACATCTGCTTCAACCGCGCGCTGGCCGACCACATGGCGCGCGTGGCGCCGGTGCGCGCCACGGCCGAAACCTTCCATGAGTTTGCGCTGCATGTGGCGCGGCAGTCCGGCCAGGTCATCGACTTCAGCCAGCCCGCCGCCTTCGAGACCATCGCCAGCCACGCCATCGCGGCCCTTGCCACGCGCGACCCCGATCTGGACCTGCTGGTGCTGGACGAAGTGCAAGACCTGCAGCCCGAGTGGGTGCAGGCCATGCTGTCGCGCCTGCGCCCCGAAGGCCGAGCGCTGCTGCTGGAAGACCCGCAGCAACAGCTCTACGCCGACCGCGAGCCCTTCGACATCCCCGACGCCGTGACCGTCACATCGAACGAAAACTTTCGCACGCCACGCGCCCTGGTCAGGCTCATCAACCTGCTGCGACTCACCTCCACCGAAGTCGAGCCCTTGTCCGCGCACGAGGGCGAGCTGGGCTCTATGCCGTTTAGTGTGGAACTTGACATCACAGGCACCGGTGGATTAGCACACCGGCTTGAGGCAAGGCCGGCAGCAATGGGTTGGAAGGCAAATGCTTGAGCTTGGACATACGCAAATACGCGATGGCGATGAA
>CAIMSP010000103.1 GCA_903844215.1 uncultured beta proteobacterium
CTGGCCATCAGCTTGGTTTGTTTGAAGATGATGACCAGCACCTCGTTGCGCGTGACCGGGTCCAGGTCCTCGCGCAGCAAGGTTTCGGCGAACCCGTAAATGCAGGCCATGGGGGTGCGCAGTTCGTGCGCCGCACTGCTCAGAAATTCGCTCTTGAGTTCGTCCACGGCGGTTTCGTGGCTGACGTCACGCACGTGCAGGATTTGCGAGACGCTGGCGGATTCACTGGCGTGCAGGCCGAACTCCAACACGCGGCGCCCCGCGCTCTTCCATTCCAGCCGGTGACGGCTTCCCTGGCGCGCGGCGCGCAGGGCGACAAAGCCCGGAAAGCGGCTGCCGTTGCGGCACTGCGCCGTCATGCATTGCGCAAAGGCATCCTCATTCAGATCGACGATGTCGCTGTCGTTCAATCCGGTCAGGAGATAGAACGCCGGGCTGGCGGATTGGACCCGGCCGCCCGCGCCGAACGAGACAAAACCGTCAGGACTGATTTCAAAGAAGGCGTTGAGCTGCGCATTGCGGTCCAGCAACTGCAAGCTGCGCTCCGTCATCAGGGAGTCCAGTCGCTCGCGCTGGGACTCCAGCGCCTTGAGCCGACCCTCGCGCGCCAGCAAGTTGCTGATGCGCTGGCGCGCAAGGGCGGCATTGATGGGTTTGGTGATGTAGTCTGCAGCGCCCAGTTCGCGCGCCCTTTTTTCCGACACAGCGTCCGACTTTCCGGTGTAGAAGACGACCGGTATGTTCCGAGTCTTTGGATTGTCCTGCAGCAAGCTGCAGACCTCAAGGCCGTCCATCTGCGGCATCGCGATGTCGAGCACGATCAAGTTGGGCGGCGTGTCGGAGCCGGCGATCTGCAGCGCGGTCGGACCATTGTTGGCAACGAGCACGCGCCAGTCGCGGTTGAGTACCCGGCTCATCACCGTCAGAGTGCCGGGCGTGTCGTCCACCAGCAGGATCGACAGCGTTTGCAGCTTGGCGAGTTCACGCGCGTGCGCTAGCACCAGGCCGGCATCGATTTTGGTGGCCGCTTGCAGTGCGAGCAGCGCCTGGTCGAAATCAAAATTCTGGATGCAGCGGTCGATGGCCGCAAACTGCGCCGGAAAAGCGGCCTCGAGCTGGGCGGCATTTCGCTCCAGCAAGTCACTGGCCCTGGAATCGTGTTGAGCCAACAGCGCGGCTAACCAGTGGCTGGCCGTGGGATCGCCTGGTTCTGACGTGAAATCCATGGGGCCTTGCAAGGCGGCGTTGGTGGGTGAAACCAGCATGATCAGACCGGCGAGCGCGCTCGCGCAGGCGCTGGGGCGGGCTCGAGCGGGAGTACCAAGGCCACCTCGGTGCCCACGCCGGGCGCGCTCTTGACCGCGATCGTGCCGCCCATCAACTCGACCAGGCGCTTGCTGATGATCAATCCCAGCCCGGCGCCGCCAAATTGACGCGTGGACGTTTCGTCGGCCTGGGTGAAGGCTTGAAACAGCGCGTCCTGGATATCCTGTGTCATGCCAATGCCATTGTCGATGACGCGAAAGGTGATTCCTGCGCGTCCCGATGGCAGCGTGCAGGGCTCCACATGCAGCGCGACTTGGGCCGTCTGACCATCCCATGAACCATTGAACTTGATGGCATTGCTGAGCAGGTGGACCAACATCTGGCGCAGCCGGGTCGAGTCTGAAAAGATGGCTTCAGGCAGTGCCGGGGACACGACGAGTTGCAAGGCCGCTGACTTGTCACGGGCGCTGAACTCGATCGACTGGAGCACGGCGGCCAACAACTCGCGCAGCTGCACGGGCCGGTGATCAATGCGCAGTTGCTTGGCCTCGACCATGCTGAAGTCCAGAATATCGGTGAGCAGGCCCAGCAGGACCAGGGCGGAATTCGTGATGCCATCGAGCAGGCTGCGCTGCGCGGGCTCAAGCCGGGTCGCTTGCAGCAACTCCGCCATGCCGATCACGCCATTGAGCGGGGTGCGTATCTCGTGGCTCATGTTCGCCAGAAACGCCGACTTGGTGTTGTTCGCGGCGTTGGCCTCCTCGACGATCTGCTTGTGCTCGGTGATGTCCTGTTTCACGGCGACGAAGTGGGTGATGGCCCCTTGTTCGTTGTGCACTGGGGTGATGCTCATCTCCTCGTGGTAGAGATCGCCGTTCTTGCGGCGGTTGCTCAGTTCGCCCTTCCATGGTTTGCCCGTCAGCACCGTCTGCCACAGCGCGGCGTAATATTCTTGGTCCTGCTTCCCGGACTTGACCAGGTCGCGCAGCGTGCGCCCTCGGGCTTCGGCCGCTTCGTAGCCGGTCAGCGCGGTGAACGCCCGGTTGACCCAATGAATGGCGCCGTTGACCTCGATGATCAGCACGGCATGAGGGCAGGCTTGCAGCGCGGCGCTTTGCAGCCGCAGCCACCGGTGGTCTTTTTCCCTGGCCCACCTGCGGCCCCTGCGTTCGGTGGCGAAGCCGGTTTCAAGCGGCTGCTGCGCAGTGCCTTCGGTGCCATTCAAAGCGCGGGGCGGATCCCTTTCGCGCAGGGCCCGGGGGGGCTCCTGGGGGCTGAGCGGGGTTTGCTGGCGGGTCTTCAGGTAGGCCAGGGCGAGCAGGCTCAGCAGCAAACTGACAAGCGCGCCCCCTGCCAAGCTGGCGCTCACGACGGGCTGGTTCAGCAGCGTGGCAGGTGGGTCGAGGGACTCGAACTGCAGCCGCCAGGTGCTCCCGTGGAAATGCACGAGCCGCAGCAGCGCTTCGTTCTGCGCTGACGGCGTCGGCGCGGCAGCGCCGGGCGGGCTGGCGTACAGCAACTTGTCCGCTTCCCCGAACCAACCGTCGTACACCTTGACCTGCAGGTGCTCACCCACGCGCTTTTCCCAGTCCTGCAGCGTGCTTTGCATCAGCTCACCCATGCGCAGCGGACTGTAGATCCAGCCGGTGATGGCCTCGCGGCGTTGCGCCAGCGTCTCGATGGGCGCGTGCCGGCGGTAAACCGGCCGGTACATCAGGGTCCCGGCCTGTGGGGTCGCGCCGTATTCCTGCTTCAGGTCAACGCGCCCGGACAGGGCGGCGGCGTTTTCATCGCGCGCCTGATCCATGGCCGCGCGGCGGCTGGGATCGGAGTACATGTCATAGCCAATGGCGCGTTGGTTGCGCGTGTCCAGGGGCTCCAGAAAAACGATGGGCGCATACAAGTCGCGCCGGCCTGCCGGTCGCACGGCGTAGGCCGGGAAGCCCTCGCTCTGGACGCCGGCAATCAGCCGGGGCAAGGCGGCATCCGTCGTCAGTGGCGCATAACCCAGTCCCTGCACGCCGTGCAACTGCGGGCCGCTTTGCAGGCGCTGGCTGAACTGCTGGAGCGCCTGCCGTGCGACCGAATCGGAAGCATCAAACAGGGCCACCCCGCTGAGCAGGGCTTGTTCCACCGCGCCCAGGCGGGCTTCGATCTGCAACTGGGCCTCGCGGCTGTCAAATTCGCGCTCGCGCTGCGCCTTGGCCGCCACCGAGTCCAGGGCTTGCCTGGCCAGGTAGGCGCACAGCAGCAAGCCGATGAGCAAGATGCCAAGGGCGATCCAACGAGGGGCTTGACGCACCTTGGGTGGGGACGAGCGGCTGGCGCGAAAGGGAAAAAGCTGCACGGGTGGGGATCGCTGTGGGTTCTGGTCTGTGGACGGTTCGCAGACCTTGTCAGGTCTAGCCGAGATAGTGCGCTTTTTGAGATTCCCAAAACCTGCGCCAATACAGGTAAATAGGTATCAGGATGGGCCAAATTAGCGCGGACTGCGCCGCTAAGCCAGGACTTCTTCCAGGATTTGGCTGATTTCGTCGCTGCACGCGTCAAACTCAAAGCCATGCTTGAAGCCCAGGCAGCCCACCAGCGTCTCATGGATGCTGTGCACTTTCAGACTCAGTTGGTGCAACCGGCCATTGCGGTAGATGTTGAGATCCAAGGTATAGGCCTTACCCATCGCCAGCCGGTAGTCCAGAACGACCGAGATGCCCTGGGGTGTCAGGTCATAGACGCTGCCGCTGCGCACGACGCCGCCGCTCAGAGTCAGGCTGGCGCGCCCATAGACGCGCGTGCGCCGCTGCACTCTGGCTTCCGGTTTCCATTGCCGCGCGGCCAGTGGGTCCGATGGCTCGGCGGGCGACTCCGGCTGCGCTTCGACGGCGGGGCCGGGCGTCAGGGCCTCGGGCGCGGCCGGGTCCGACGGCGCGGGATCAGCGACAAGTGATTCTTCCATACGGCAGCTTGGGCAGGTGGTTCGCCGATGGTGGCGCCACGCCGCCTGGCGCCACCGGCTCGACTACCCCAGGACCGGTACGCCAGCGGGGATTTATTTGCGCCGCGGCCAAATGCCCAGCCCATGCGAGCGGGCCCACGCCCCGGTGCCGGCCTGCTATCCTTGGCGCTTTAACACGGCGTCATCCACCATGAAAATCCTCCTGACCCTTTGCCTGGCACTGGCCGGCCTGTTCACTGCTTGCGCCTGGGCCGCTGGAGCGCCCGCAGCGCCCACGACCGTGACCGGCGAGGTGCTCGAAGTCAAGGACGTTGACAGCTACACCTATTTGCGCCTCAAGACCCAGGACGGCGAGACCTGGGCGGCAGTGGGAACGGCGCCCGTGAAGAAGGGCGCCAAGGTCACGATTGAGAACACCAGCGTGATGAAGAATTTTGAAAGCAAGAGCTTGAAGAAGACGTTCCCGACGATTGTTTTCGGCAACCTCGCTGGCGCTGGCGCCGGCGCACCGGCTGTAGCCAAGGCCGTTGACACCAGCCCGATCAAGGTGCCCAAGGCCACGGGTGCGAACGCGCGCACCGTGGCCGAGGTCATGGCCAAGCCGGCGGCCTTGAAGGACAAGCCGGTTCAGGTTCGCGGCAAGGTGGTGAAGTTCAACGCCGGCATCATGGGCAAGAACTGGATCCATCTGCGCGACGGCACGGGCTCGGCCGCCGACGGCACCGACGATCTGTTGGTCACCACCGCTGCCAGCGCCAAGCTCGGCGATGTGTTGACGGTTTCGGGCGTGGTGCACACCGACAAGGACTTTGGTTCGGGTTACTCGTACAAGGTGCTGATCGAAGACGCGACGCTGCAGCCCTGAGCGCATTGGACGAGATCCGGTCCGGATTGGCAACGCGGTCGCCCGTCGGGTTGTTGACCGCCCGGTCTCGCCAGCGCAGTCGCTGCGCATGGGCCTGAGGGCGCCGAGCATGCTGCTGCAACTTGAACAAGAGAACGCCCGCCTGAGAGCGCAACTGGAGAGCCTGTTGCGCGAGGGTCGGCGCAATCAGGACCGGATGCGTCGCCTGGACGCGATCGAGCGCCAGTTGATTGCGGCCAACTCACTGAGCGAACTGGTGCTGCTGCTGCTGTCGCAATACCGCAGCGCTTTCGGCGTTGAGCAGGTGACGCTGATCCTGATCGACCCCGAGCAGTTGCTACAAAAACTGCTCGCCGAACCCGGGCCGTCGGCCACGCCGTCGCGCCTTTGTCCCACGCTGCTGCCGGCAGCAAAGAATCTTCAGGCGTTGTACGGGCCGGAGCTGGCGCCCTGGATGGGCCGCTACCAGCACCAGCAGCATGCGGCGCTGTTTCACAGTCCGGTCATCGGCATCGAATCGGTGGCGCTGTTGCCGCTGGTGCGCCAGGGTGAGCTGGTGGGCAGCCTGCATTTCGGCAGCCGCAATCCCGAGCGCTACGGCGCCTCCAGCGGGACTGAATTTCTGGAGCGCTTTACCGGAATCGTCGCGGTCTGCATGGAGAGCGCGCTCAACCGCGATCGGCTGCGCGGCATCAGCCTGACCGACGGCTTGACCGGCGTGCAAAACCGGCGCTACTTCGAGCAGCGCTGCAAGATCGAGGTCAGCCAGGCCAAGCGCCACCGGCTGCCACTGGCGTGCATGTTTCTGGACGTGGACCGGTTCAAGTTCGTCAACGACAGCTACGGCCACCCCACGGGGGACGCAGTGCTGCGCAGCGTCGCTGGCGCGATTCAGGCCCAGCTGCGCCTGGGCGACACCGTGGCGCGCTATGGCGGCGAGGAGTTCGTCGTGACGCTGCCGCGCACCGATCAGGCGGGTGCGCGCGAAATCGCCGAACGCATTCGCCGCGATATCGAGGCCAAGCGCTTTCAAACGCAGTGCGGCAAGGCCATCCAGCTGACGATTTCCATCGGCTTGACGATGCTCGATGCCGAGCAGATTTGCGCCGACCACGAGGCCGCCGCAAGCCAGCTGGTGGCGCAGGCCGACAAGGCGCTGTACCAGGCCAAGAGCGGCGGGCGAAACCGCGTGGAATGGCTGGATTTTTCCGTTTAGCCGCGTTGCAAGGCGACGGCGCCGCTGCCCAGGGTGCTAGATCGGCTCCACCTCGAAGCCCTCGTCCCAGAGCAGTGCGGCATTCAGCGTGAAGCCGAGTTCGGCCACGGGCACCAGCCGCTTGATGGCATAGGCCGCTTCGCTGGTGAGGCGCTTGCGCGGGTGCTCCAGGATTTCCCGGGTGTAGGTGCGCACGCAGCGCGCCACCGGATGGCTGGCACTTTGCGTGCGCTTGACCACCACGGCGATGTCGCCGTTGGCCAGTTCGACCAAGCTTCCCGGCGGGTAGATGCCCACCGCCTTGACCAGCAGTCCCGCCAGGCCGGCGTCCACGCCCTTGTCCTTGTCCATGAAGATCTGCTTGAGCACCACGTTGGGCAGGGCCGGGGCGCGGTAGCCGCGGCCCGTGGCCATGGCGCCGTAGCGGTCCGCCAGTGACAGCAGTTGCGCGGCTCGGCAGATCTGCGCGCCCACCGCTCCCTTGGGATAGCCCTTGCCATCGATGGTTTCATGGTGTTGCTCGACGAACTTGATCCAGGATTCGTCGCGCACGCCGAGTTCGCGCAGTCGGCTCGCGCCCTTGGCCGGATGTTGATTCACCTGCTGGGTTTGCTCGGGGCTGGGCGGGACGGCCTGGTGAAAGAGTTCGTCCTGCAGATCCAGCATCCCGATGTTCATGCTCAGGGCCGCGCACATCACGGTCTGGCGCTGGATCTCGTTGCCCCCGGCGTGTCCCATCAGCAATTCGATCAGGATCGCGCCGTGCACCATGCGCCGCATGGCATAGCGCCCCTCGTGCTGCATCTGGATCGTCGCCAGCAGGGCGTCGCTGTCGAGCGCGAAACCGTGCTGCAGCCGCGCCGCCAGCGCATGCACGCGCAGCGCGAAGTCGGCCGGCTCGGGTTCGGTCAGCAGCCGTTCGAGTTGCTGCTGCACCTGGGCGGCCAACTCAAACACCGAGACTTTCTTGGCGACGGGACGAGGGTCACTGCCCGGCACCTTGTCGTTCCATGGCACAGCCGGGTCCCAGAGCGGGCCGGGGCCCGCGTCGCGGAACAAGCCACGTTCCACCAGGGTGTCGATCTGATGCTGGTTGTCGATCACCACGCCGCGGCGCAACAGCAGCTTGCCGTTGGCGTCAAAGGCGTCGAAAGGAATCGGTTTACCCAACTCGATCTGGTTCGATTGAAGCCTGGAATTGGACATGGTCAAAGTCCCTCGGTTCAGCTGGCACGGGCTCGATCAACAAGGGCGGCGCAGATCCGACGAGGGATTCTTTGCGCGCTCGGCGGCGACGCACGGGTTCGGCTCATCCGGCTCGCGGCTGCAGTATAGAGACAAGCCGCCTGCCAAGTCCAGTCGAGCAGGCGGCCAGGGCGTCGCCTCAAGCCGCCTTGGCCGCGTCGCGGCGGTTCAGTGCGGCAAGCAACTTCGGCCAGAGTACGATCACCGCCAGACCGCACAGCACCAGCGCGGCCGCGCCGAGTTTCCAGGTCGGCAGCGACTCGCCCAGCGACAGGGCCGAAGCCCCCATGCCGAACACCGGAACCAGCAGCGCCATGGGCGTGACGGTGGCGGCAGGATGGCGCGCCAGCAGCCAGTTCCAGGCGCCGTAGCCAAACAAGGTGTTGCCGATCGCCTGCCACAGCACGCAGGCCCACACGCCCAGGCTGGCCTGGCCGACGGCCTGGGACATCGCTTGCGGGCCCTCGATCCAGCAGGACAGCAGGAACAGCGGCGGCACGGCGAACAGGCTGGTCCAGACCATGAAGCCCAGCATGTCCACACGCCCCACGGACTTGACCACCATGTTGGCGCAGGACCAGAAGAACGCAGCGCCCAGCACCAGCGCCAGGCCCTTGAGCGTGAGCGTGGCATCGATGTGTGCTGCGATCACGCCCAGCCCGGCCACGGCCAGCACCAGGCCGAGCAACTGCAAGCCGCGCACGCGCTCGCCCAAGGTCAGCAAGGACAGGCCGATGGTGAAGAACACCTGAAGCTGAATCACCAGCGAAGCCAGGCCGGGGGAAATGTCGGCGCGCATCGCCAAAAACAGCAGCGCAAACTGGCCCACGCCCAGCAGCACGCCAAACGCCGCCAGCCGGCTCCAGGCCACGGCGGGTCGGCGTATGAACAGCAGCCAGGGCAGGGCGGAGAAGGCAAAGCGCAGCGTGGCGAACAGAAAGGGCGGCAAACCGTCCAGGCCCCAGCGAATCACGACAAAGTTGGTGCCCCAGACAAAGACCACGGACAAGGCCAAAAGAAGGTGGGAATAAGACAAGGTCGAGGCTCCGGTGCGCTGGCGAAAGACGGCCATCCAAGCTTAGCGTGAATGGGGCGGCGCTGGCGCCAGCCAAGGCCTGGGCGCACAGTGACACAAGAAATTTACACGCAGGCCCTAACATCAGCCCATGATTCGTACCCAAGCCCTGAGCTACAGCTACCCCCACGCCCCGGCGCTGGCGTTCCCCGACATCGACCTGCCCCAGGGTGCGACCTTGCTGCTGCACGGCAACTCCGGCGCCGGCAAGTCCACCTGGCTGGCGCTGGCAGCGGGCCTGCTGAGCGCAGGCGCCGGAGAGATCACCGTGGCCGAGCAGAATTTGAATGCCCTCAAGGGCGCGGCGCGCGACGCCTGGCGCGCGCGCAACCTGGGCTTTTTGCCGCAGAAACTGCATCTCAGCAGCGCGCTCACGGTGCAGGCCAACCTGGGCCTGGCCTATTACGCCGCCGGCCTGCCGTTGAACGAGGTCGCCATCGCGCACGCCCTGTACGCACTGGGCGTGGGCGAGCTGGCACTGCGCAAGCCGAGCCAGTTGTCGGGCGGGCAGGCGCAGCGCGTGGCGCTGGCGCGGGCCGTGCTGCTGCGGCCGCGGGTGATTCTGGCCGATGAACCCACGGCCAGCCTGGACGACGAGGCCGCGCAAGCGGCGCTGCAACTGCTGCAGCACAGTGCCCGGCGCTGCGACGCCACGCTGGTGATCGCCACGCACGATGCCCGGGTGCAGGCCGCGCTGCCGCAGGCGCTGCGGCTGCGCCTGATGGCCCCCGTTGGCGCGAAGCAGGCGGCGCAAGAGGTGGCGGCATGAAGACGATTGCGCTGGCCCTGCGCTATCTGTGGTCGCGCCCGCTGGCTGCGGGGTTGAACCTGCTGCTGCTGTCGCTGGGACTGGCCTCCATCACCATGGTGCTGCTGGTGCGCGAGCAGATCGACCACGCTTTCGAGCGCGATCTGGCGGGCATCGACCTGGTCGTGGGCGCCAAGGGCAGCCCGATGCAGTTGATCCTGGCCGGGGTGTTCCAGATCGACGTTCCCACGGGCAATATTGCTTTGTCCGAAGTGCGCGAACTGGAAAAGAACCCCCAGGTGGCGCAGCTGATTCCCTTGAGCATGGGCGACAGCTTTCGCGGCTTTCGCATCGTCGGCACGAGCGTGGACTACATCACGCATTACCAGGCCACGCTGGCCGTGGGCGAGTTGTGGAACCAGCCGATGCAGGTGGTGCTGGGCTCGCAGGTGGCGCAGGCCACGGGCTTGCAATTGGGGCAGCGCTTTGTCGGCTCGCACGGCCTGGGGTCGGGCGGCCACCTGCACGGCGACAACCCCTACCGGGTGCGTGGCGTGCTCAATCCCTGCGGCTGCGTGCTCGATCGCCTGGTCTTGACCGCGACCGAATCGGTGTGGCAGGTGCACGATCAATCCTACGAGGGTGACACACCGCTGGACGCCGAAGACCGGGCCGCGATCGAGGCCGATCGCGAAGTCACCGTGGCGCTGATTCGCTACAAGAGTCCGCTGGCGGCGGTGAGCTTTCCGCGCTTCGTCAACAGCAGCACGAACCTGCAGGCGGCAGCGCCAGCGGTGGAGATCACGCGCTTGCTGCGCCTGGTCGGTGTGGGCACCGACGTGCTGCGCGGCTTTGGCGTGGTGCTGCTGCTGACGGCGGGCCTGAGCGTCTTCATCGCCTTGTGGAACGCGGTGCGCGAGCGCCAGGCCGATCTGGCGATGCTGCGCATGCTGGGCGCGCCGCCGCGCCGGGTCGCCGCCTTGGTGCTGAGCGAGGCGCTGTGGTTGGCCTTGCTGGCGAGCCTGCTCGGCCTCGTCGGTGGCCATCTGCTGACCGGCCTCGTCGGCACGCTGCTGGAGGGGCAACAATCCCTGTCGGTCAGCGGTTGGACCTGGGTCGAGGCAGAATGGGCGGTTCCCGGCCTGGCCGCTGCAGTGGCGGTGCTGGCGGCATTCCTGCCGACTTGGGCGGCGTACCGGCTGGACGTGTTCAGCCTGTTGAATAAGCGTTAACAACTCTCGGGAGCGACGATCATGAATAAGTGTTTAAATTGCTGCGCTTCGCTGGCGTTTTTGCTGGCCACGAGCGCCGTCTGGGCGCAGCCGCTGGACAAGGAAGCCCGGGAAGATATCGCACGCCATCGCGCCATGGCGGCGGCCCACGAGGCCGCAGCCAAATGCCTGGAATCGGGCAAGAAAGACGCTGTCTGCGAGAAGGAACTTCAGGCGGCGTGCAAGGGCTTGGCGATTGGCAAATACTGCGGGATGAAACATGAACATTAAACGGATTGCACTGCTGCTGGCGGCCGTGGCTGTGGTGGCCCAGGCGCAGACCACACTGCCCGGATCGATCGACTTGCCCGGCGGCTCCGGCCCCGGCGTGCACAGCCCGAACAGCCCGTTTGCCCCCTTGCCCGAGCGCAAGGATGTGGTCGCCTGGTCGGTGCTGACCGACGTCAAGACCAAGGCGCTGAAGAACCGCATCCTGCCCCAGTTCAACGCCAGTCAGCTGGCCTTGAACGAGAAGCCGCAGCGTGTCCAGGGCTTCATGATGCCGCTGGAGCCGGGCGAAAAGCAAAAGCATTTCCTGCTCACCTCGGTGCCCTTGACCTGCAGCTTTTGCACCCCTGGCGGACCCGAGAGCATGGTCGAGGTCAAGACCAAGACGCCGGTGAAATACACGCTCGAGCCGGTCACGGTGGAAGGGCGCTTCCTGGTGCTCAACGACGACAGTTTCGGCCTGTACTACCGGATGACGGATGCGGTCAGCGTGAAGTGATGATGCTGTATTTTTGAGGGGGAAGGCATAAGTGTGGTATTTTCCACCGCATGACCCTATGCCTGCTGCTGATCGAGAGTGACCCCCGTCAGGCGCAGGCCTTGCTCGATGGCGTGCGGCTGGCCGGTCTGCCTTGGCTCATCGAGCTGGCTTCGGACCAGGCACATGGGCGCCGGGCCCTGGAGCAGTCGAGATTCGATCTGGTGCTGCTGCGCCATGAGTTGGCGGGAGCGAGTGCCTCGGACCTGCTGCAACGATTTCCTGATCAGACCATGATGCTGTGCATTGCGCCGGGCCAGGAAGCGCAGGCAGCGCACGCACGGGAGCAGGGCTTTTTCGACGTGGTCGTGATCGACCCCGCAGGGCGCTACCTGGAGTTGCTGCCAGCCCAAGTGCTCGCGGCGCTGTCAAGGGCACAGACCAGCGCGCGCCTGGCCGATCAGACGCCTCGGCTGGCGCTGGATCTGGAGCACGCCGACATGGGCATGTGGGAGCAGCGTCTGGACACCGGGGCGTTGAGCCTGAACGAGCACGCCTGCAACATGCTGGGCTTTGCGGCGGACGAACAGGTCTGGGATATGGAAAAGTTCCTGCTGCGGGTTCACCCTCAGGACCAGGCGCAACTGCAGGCAGTCGGCACGGCGCTGGCGCAGGGGCTCAGCACGGCGTTGCGCTGCGAATACCGGGTGCGGCACAAGCAGGGGCATTGGGTCTGGTGGCTCAGCCACAGCCGCGCGACGCACAGCGACCCGGCCGTGCCGCCGCTGCGTCTTTCGGGCAGCATCATGGATGTGTCCTACGTGCACGAGTCCGAGGACCGCTTGCGTCTGGCCGCTGAACTGCTGGAGCAAAAGACGCAGTTGCTCAAGGTGTCCATGGGCAACATCGCGCAGGGCATCTTGCAGGTCGGACCCACGGGACAGGTGATCAATTACAACCAGCGCCTGTGCGAACTGCTGGAGTTGCCGTCCGAACTGATGGCCGCTGGCCCGCATCTGCGCGAGATTTTTCAGCTGCAAAGTGAGCGGGGCGACTTTGGCAATGAGTACAGCCTTGCCATGTCCGGCGTGCGCCGGCAACTGGCGGCGGAGTTCCGCGATGGCTGCCTGAGCAGCAACGACTTGCCGGTCAACTATTGGCGCAAGACGCGCAGCGGGCGCTACCTGGAAGTCAACACCGTCGCTCTACCCGAGGGTGGCTGGGTGCGAACGTTCAGCGACGTCTCCAAGTACTTTGAGGCGCAGCAGGCGCTGCGCGACAGCGAGGAGCGGTTTCGCCACCTGACCGAACTCTCGTCCGACTGGTACTGGGAGACGGACGAGCAGTTTCGCTTCGTGCGTTTTGACGGTTACGACACAGCCAAGGCGGGTGCGCCGAAAAGCGAGGTGCTGGGCAGGACGCGCTGGGATCTGGGCGCCGCCAACATGACTGCGGCCGACTGGGCCGCGCATCGCGCCACGCTCGATGCGCGCCAGAGCTTTCGCAATCTTGAACTGAACCGGCTCGACACTCAGGGCCAAAGTTACTGGGTGGCCATCGGCGGCATTCCGATGTTTGCTGAGGACGGGCGCTTCACGGGTTACCGCGGTGTCGGTCAGGACATCACCAAGCGTAAAACGGCGGAAAGCGAGACCGAGAGTCTGGCCTTTTACGACCCGCTCACGGGCTTGCCCAATCGCCGCCTGATGCTCGATCGCCTTGGCAAGGCGCTGGAGTCCGCAGCGCGCCACCAAACGCGCGGTGCCCTGCTGTTCATCGATCTGGACAATTTCAAGACGCTCAACGACACCCAGGGCCACGATACCGGGGATGCGCTGCTGCAAGGCGTGGGTCAACGCCTTTGCGGCTGCGTGCGCGCCATGGACACGGTGTCGCGCCTGGGCGGCGACGAATTCATCGTCATGCTCGAAGGGCTCAATCCGCTCGAAGCCGTGGCCCAGGCGCAGGCCGTGGGCGACAAGATTCTGGCCGCATTCCATGCGCCGTTTCGGGTCGGTTCGCAGCTGCACACGAGCTCGCCGAGCATCGGCGTGACGCTGTTTGGTGAACAGGATCACGGCGTGGAAGATCTGCTCAAGCAGGCCGACCTGGCGATGTACCAGTCCAAGTCGGCAGGACGCAACACGCTGCGTTTTTTCGACCCGGGCATGCAATCGGTGGTGAGCGAGCGCGCCCGCATCGAGACCGATTTGCGCCTCGCCCTGGAGCGCGACGAATTGCTGTTGCACTACCAGCCGGTGGTGGACGCAAGCGGCATGCTGGTGGGCGCCGAGGCGCTGGTGCGCTGGGCCCATCCGCTGCGTGAGTTGTTGGTGCTGCCGGGTGAATTCATTGGCGTGGCGGAGCAGACCGGACTGATTTTGCCCCTGGGTGAGCGCGTGCTGAAACTGGCCTGCGAGCGGCTGGCGGCGTGGTCCCAGCATGCCAGCACGGCCGCATTGAAGCTCGCCGTGAATGTGAGTGCCGTGCAGTTGCGTCAGAGCGACTTTGTGGCGCAGGTGCTGACCGTGCTCGAGCAAACCGGTGCGCCGGCGACGCGACTCAAGCTGGAGCTGACCGAAAGCATGCTGCTCAACGACATCGAGGACACGATTCAAAAGATGGGCGCGCTCAAGGCCTGCGGCGTGGGTTTTTCACTGGACGATTTTGGCACCGGCTATTCGTCCCTGGCCTACCTCAACCGCTTGCCGCTGGAACAGCTCAAGATCGACCGCTCCTTCGTGCGCGACGTGCTGGTCGATGCCAACGCCGCGGCCATCGCGCGCACCATCATGACCTTGGCGCAAAGCCTGGGATTAGGCGTGGTCTCCGAGGGCGTAGAGACGCAGGGCCAGTTCGAATTCTTTCAATCCCATGGTTGTCTGGCGTTCCAGGGTTATCTTTTTGGCCGTCCTGCGCCGGCGTCGGAATTGCTGCGCCTGCTTCAGGAAGGCGCGCGGTCCACGGCCGCCTGAAGCACCACGGCCTTGTCGGCGGCGCTGGCAAACTTGCTGTACTTGCCCAACAGCGGAACCAACTGGCCGTAGATCTTCGGGCTCGCTGCCATGCATTCCTGTTGCTCCAGAAAGTTGGCCTCGCCGGTGAAGTTGCCCACCAGGCCGCCGGCTTCGGTCACCAGCAGCGAGCCGGCCGCCACGTCCCAGGGCTGCAAGCCCTTTTCGAAGAAGCCATCGGTAAAACCTGCCGCCACATAGGCCAGATCGAGCGCGGCCGCGCCCGGACGGCGCAGCCCGCTGGTGACCTGCATCACGTCGCCCATCATGTTCAGATAGCTCTTGAAGTGGTCGCCGGGGCGAAACGGAAAACCGGTGGACAGCAGGCATTCGGCCAGCCGGGTGCGCTTGGAGACGCGCAGGCGCCGGTCGTTGCAGTAGGCGCCGCGCCCCTTGGTGGCGGTGAACAGGTCGTTGCGGCTGGGGTCGAAAATCACCGCCTGCTCGACCTTGCCGCGCACCGCCAGCGCAATGCTCACGCAGTACACCGGAAAGCCGTGGATGAAGTTGGTGGTGCCGTCCAGCGGGTCAATGATCCACACGCATTCGGAGTCGCGCGCGCCGTGCTCCGAGCCCGATTCCTCGGCCAGGATGCCGTGGCCCGGGTAGGCGCCGAGCAGGGTTTCGATGATGACTTTTTCGCTGGCGTGATCGACTTCGGTGACGAAATCATTGATTTGCTTTTGCGAGATGCGCACGGCTTCCACATCCAGCGCGGCGCGGTTGATGATGGCGCCAGCGGCGCGGGCGGCCTTGACGGCCACGTTGAGCATGGGGTGCAGATTGGGGGACGACATAAATTGTTCAGTGCCGCGCGGGGCGCGTGGCAGCGGTGAAGAGCGTTGGAGAGAACCCGTCGATGCGGGCGGCGACAATAGGGTGATTTTACCGGTACGGCTTTGCACGCCTGATCTCGACCCATGCAGACCCGATTCATCCTCATCCAGACCAGCCACGCGGGCAATGTGGGCGCCACCGCGCGCGCCATGAAGACCATGGGTTTTGCCGACCTGGTGCTGGTGGCGCCGCGTTGGGAGAACGTGCTGCGGCGCGAAGAAACCATTCAACGCGCCAGCGGCGCCCTGGACGTGCTGAAGAACGCGCGCATTGTCGCCACGCTGGACGAGGCGCTGGACGGCATGACGCATTTGTGCGCCACGGCCATGACGCCGCGCGACTTTGGCCCACCGACGCGGGCGCCGCGTGCGCATTTTGAAATGCTCGTGCAGGACCCGCAGTCCCAGTCCGGCGGTGTCGCCTTCCTGTTCGGCTCGGAACGCTTTGGCATGGCCAACGAGGATGTGTACCGCTGCCACGTGGCGCTAAGCATCCCCACTGATCCGAATTTTGGCTCGCTCAACTTGGGCGCGGCGGTGCAATTGATCGGCTACGAGTGGCGCCAGGCGCTGGGTGGTTTTGCCGTGCAGCAAGCGACCGCGCCCCGTGTGCTGGCCGACGCGCAGCAACTCAGCGGCATGCTGGCACATTGGGAGAAGGCGCTGGTGGACATCGATTTTCTCGACCCCCAGGCGCCCAAGAAGCTCATGCCGCGCCTGAACCAGTTGTTCAACCGCGCCCAGCTCACGCAGGAGGAGATCCACATCCTGCGCGGCGTCGCCAAAGCCATGACGGCGGCGGGTTCGCTGCGCAGCACGAGCGCAGCGGCCGTGGCAAAAAGCTAGCAGCCTGTCGGACTTTGCGCGCGGGACGCGTTGGAGCCCAAAGTCCGACAGGCTGCTAGACTTCGAGCATGTTTTCACGCCTGCGCTCCGATATCGAATGCATCCTCGACCGGGATCCGGCCGCGCGCAGCCGCTGGGAGGTGCTGACCTGTTATCCGGGGCTGCACGCGCTCATCTTGCACCGGCGTGCGCACTGGTGCTGGCGCCATGGAATGAAGTGGCTGGGGCGCTTCATTTCGCATCTGGCGCGCTTTTTCACCGGCATCGAGATCCATCCCGGCGCGACCATCGGTGAGCGGGTCTTTTTTGACCACGCGATGGGCGTGGTGGTGGGCGAGACCGCCGAGATCGGCGACGGCTGCACCATCTACCAGGGCGTGACGCTGGGCGGGACCGCGCTCTACAAGGGCGTCAAGCGCCACCCCACGCTGGGGCGCAACGTGGTCGTGGGTGCCGGTGCCCAGGTGCTGGGCGGCTTCACCGTGGGCGACGGCGCCAAGGTCGGCTCGAACGCGGTCGTGACCAAGCCGGTTCCCGCCGGGGCGACGGCCGTGGGCAATCCGGCCCGCATCATCCAGGCCGAACTCGATGTGAAGCGCGAGGAAGCGGCTTCCAAAATGGGGTTTTCAGCCTACGGCGTGACGCAGAACGACGACCCCTTGAGCCAGGCCATGCGCGGCCTGATCGACCACGCCGCAGCGCAGGAGCATCAGATCGCCCTGCTGTGGAAAACCATAGAGCAACTCTCGGCGCAACGCCATGAGCCCGACTGCATGCCCGGCGACGCCGCGCGCAGCGAGCACTTTGAAGCCGCCAAGCTCAACGAGCTCGTGGGCCAGTAGCGCTCAGGCGCGCGCCGGGCGCAGCGCCGACTTGGGTCGAAACGCCTGGCACACGCTGTCGTCGCATTCGATGTACGGTCCGCCGATCAGGTCCACGCAGTAGGGCACGGCGGCGAAGATGCCGCTCACCAGCGACTTGCCCGCCGCGTCCTTCAGTCCTTCGAGCGTCTCGGCGATGGCCTTGGGCTGGCCCGGCAGATTGATGATCAGGCAGCGCGCGCGGATCACGGCGACCTGGCGCGACAGGATTGCCGTGGGAACAAACTTCAGGCTGATCTGGCGCATCTGTTCGCCAAAACCGGGCATCTCCTTGTGTGCCACGGCCAAGGTGGCTTCGGGCGTGACGTCGCGCAGCGCCGGCCCGGTGCCGCCGGTGGTGAGCACCAGGGCGCAGCCGGCATCGACCAGTTCGATCAGCGTGGCGCTGATGCCTGCTTGCTCGTCGGGGATGAGGCGCGCGTCAAACGTGAGCGGGTTCTTCAGCGCGCGCTCGAGCCAGCTTTGCAGGGCCGGCAAGCCCTGATCCTGGTACACGCCGCTGGAGGCGCGGTCGCTGATGGAGACAATGCCGATCTTGACGGCGTCCAGGCTGGTGTGGGTAGGCATGTCACTGCATGCTGGCGATGGAGGGCACGGCGGGCAGCTCGGGCGCGGGAATGGCCTGCATCTGCTCGCGCACCAGTTGAAACAGTTCGCGGTAGGCGCGTCCATGGCGCTGCGCTTCACCGGCGGGCGCCTTGGCCTGCGCGGCGGCGTCCTTGCGCGCCTGGCGAATCAGTGCGCGCAGTTGCTGCGCGTCGGTGCTGGCGTAGGCCCTGAGCCACTCTTCAAAAGCGTTCTCCTCGGCGATGAGGCGGTCGCGCCACTGTTCGGCCAGGTGCAGCGACAGCGATTCCTGGGCCGAACCGAAGTTCTGCTCGTGCAGCGCGGCGCGTATGGCCACCAGCATCTGGGGTTCGAGCTTGCGCATGAGCTTGCCGATGAATTGCATCTGGCGGCGTTTGCCTTCGAAGTTGCTGATGCGTTTGGCTTCGACCACGGCATCGACCAGTTTTTCCGACAGCGGCAGGCGCGCCAGCAGCGCCGCACGCAGCGTGAGCAGGGCTTCTCCGAGTTCCTGCAGTTCGTCGCTTTCGCGCTTGAGTTCGGTGCGGCTGGGCTCGTCGCTGCCCTTGAGTTCGAGCTTGAAGGCGAGGTCGGCTTCGCTGCCTTCGGCAATGAACTGGCCTTTGACGTAATAGCCTTTTTTTAGTTTTCTGGTCATGGTTTGGAGTGCGTGTGGGTACTGGGGCACGTTCAGAAATTCAGAATTTCGGGATGAAACGCTAGGCGCCCGGAGCGCAGCAACCGGAATGTACCGTGGTACATGAGGATTGCGAGCACCGCGCAACAACGCGATTCGCCCGAAAAATGGATTTGTGGATGTGTCCGCAAGTATCATAGCCTCCGCTATGAATAAACCCTCCACGCCCCCTTCTCCCGCGCCCGATCGCGGTTTCGCCTACAGCAAAGTTTTCTTTGAAGACCTGGTTGACCAGGCGCTGGCGCATGCCAAAAAGCTCGGCGCCACCGACGCCGGGGCCGAGGCCTCCGAAGGCTGCGGCCTGAGCGTTTCGGTGCGTCTGGGCGAGATCGAAAACGTCGAGCGCAACCGCGACAAGTCGCTGGGGATCACGGTTTACAGCGGCCAGCGCCGCGGCAACGCCAGCACCTCGGACTTCTCGCTGCGCGCCATCCAGCAGACCGTGCAAGCCGCTTACGACATTGCCCGCTACACCGCAGAAGACCCGGCCGCCGGCTTGCCCGACGAGGCCGACATCGCCCAGCCCGAGGACCAGCCCGGCGACCTCGATCTGTTCTTCCCCTGGGCCATTGACAGCGCGCAGGCGGCGGCCTTGGCGCTGCGCTGCGAGAGCGCGGCCTTGCAGACCAGCAAGAAGATCACGAACAGCGAAGGTGCCAGCGTGTCGGCGCAGCAGGCGCATTTCTTCAGCGCGCACACGCACGGTTTTCGCGGCGGCTATGCCAGCTCAAGGCATTCGTTTTCGGTGTCGCCCATCGCCGGCAAGGGCGCGGGCATGCAGCGCGACGCCTGGTATAGCTCGATGCGCGACGCGACCGAACTGGCCTCGCCCGAGGCCGTGGGGCGCTACGCTGCCGAGCGTGCCTTGAGCCGCCTGAAGTCGGGCCGCACCGCCACGACCCAGTGCCCGGTGCTGTTCGAGTCGCCGCTGGCCGCAGGCCTGCTGGGCAGCCTGGTGCAGGCGCTCAGCGGCGGCGCGCTGTATCGCAAGAGCTCGTTCTTGCTGGATTCGCTGGGTAAGCGCGTGTTGCCACAGCATATAGACATCTTTGAGGATCCCTTCGTCAAGCGCGGCAAAGGCAGTTCGCCGTTTGACGACGAGGGCGTCAAGGTCAGGGCGCGTCAGGTGGTGGAAGCGGGACGCGTGCAAGGTTATTTTTTGAGCAGCTATTCGGCGCGCAAGCTGGGCCTGCCCACCACGGGCAACGCCGGTGGTTCGCACAATCTGGTGCTCCGGTCGCGCCATACGCGCGCCAGCGATACCCTGGACGAGATGCTGCGCAAACTGGGCACCGGTCTGTTCGTCACCGAACTCATGGGTCAGGGTGTGAATTACGTGACCGGCGATTACTCGCGCGGCGCCAGCGGCTTTTGGGTGGAGAACGGACAGATCGCTTACCCGGTGCACGAGATCACCATCGCCGGCAGCATGAAGGACATGCTCAAGGGGATTGCGGCCGTGGGCGCCGACACCTACAACTACGGCTCCAAAACGGTGGGCTCGATCCTGCTGGACCGGATGATGGTGGCGGGGAGCTAGCGGCCTGTCGGATGTCTCGGCGGGGCTGGAGCCCCTTTGACGAAACAGCTAGCTGATGTGCGTGCGCCGCCGCTCTTCGGAGACGAACTCCTCCAGGTCGGGGTCGAGCGCGCTGCGCGCCGTGACCAGTCCGACGGGCTTGCCACCGACGACCACCGGCACATGGCGAAAGCCGTTTTCGTGCATCAGCAGCAGGGCATAACCAAAGGTCTTGTCGGGCTCGACCGTCTGGGGTGAGGGGGTCATCACGTCGGCCAGGCGCGTGCTATGGACGTCCAGGCCCCGGGCAATCACCCGAAACACGGCATCGCGCTCGGTGAATATCCCCACCAGAAGCTCCTCGCGCACCACCAGCACCGCGCTCATCTTCCTGTGCGCCATGAGTTTGGCTGCCTCGCTGACGCTGGTCTCGGGTGTAGCGACGACGATATTCTTGTGCTCCATCACGGACTTGATGCGCTGACTGAACATGGTGCTCTCCGCTGGTTGAATGGGATGGCTTGCCGCAACGCGCCCCGGGTCCTGCCGTTGGCCTTGCGCCTGGGTCCACGGGGTTGACGCTTTCGCGCCGCAGTCTCCTTGAACGATGTTAGTGTTGCGCGCCAGCCGCAACATTAATCTGGATCAATTTGCCTCGAAGTATTGACCGCAGCTCGATCTGCGCGGCCACCGACCGAGCTTGGGATCGTGGATCCGGGCTTACGACAGGGCCCGGTCAAAGTCGGTCATGGAGGTCTCATTGACTTCGTACATGTCGTCATCGGTGAGCGTGGCGAGCAGTGCCTCGAGCTTCTTTTCCTGGACCCGTGCGGACGCGCTGACCGGCTTGCTCCCAGGCTGCAGGCTCGGCATGGCTGGGACGGCGTCGGTTGGGTTTGGCTGCGCCGCGACAATTGTGGCCGGCGCCGGGGCAGGCCTGGGCTTGGCGACGATTGCGGGGTGCTGCGCTCCTGCCAGCAACGTCGCCAGGCGCGAGCGCAGCCAGGGCGCTTGAATCAGCGCTTCTGCGAATGGCAGGCGCTTGGCCTCGGCGCTGAAATGGAGCAGCAGTTGCAGGGATTTTGCTTCCATGCCAAGCGCCAACTCGACCCGTCTGGACAGGAACAAGCGCAACGCCAAAGCGTCCACGGCAGGCACCTGGAAGTGCTCGGGGACCTGAAGGCTGATCAGCCAACCGGCCCGGTTCTTGCTGCTCTTGAGCTCGAAGACATTGCCGCCCACGCTCAGCCCGACTTCTTTCAGGGACAGCGCGCAGACCTGGGCAATCCGACGCGACAGCGGCTGCTTTGGCGCAAACCAAAGCCTGATTCGATACAACAGCTTGGACATGAAGGACTCCACAAGGCGAAACGGGAACCAGCCAATGGAGCCCCCAAGCCCCAGCTTACTCCATGCGGCGCCCGCTCGAGGCCAGCGCGGCGGCGTCGGGAGCCGGGCTGTTTGCCACTCATTTCAAAATATTTTTGAAATAGGCCTAAATAAGCGCTCAATTCTGCCGTTAACGAATCAGGAACCGCAGTATGGAAACCTGATTTCTGCGAACCGGAGGGAGCCATCATGCAAATCAACACTGTCGATCGATCGCTGAATTGGCGCCCACCGGGTGCCGATTCGTACTCGGGCGGAGCGCTGCGGCAGACCCCGGAGACGGCCCAGAACGCATCGAACAAGCTGGCCTTGGCGGCCGCCGCAGCGGCATCGTCCATCGACACGAGTGCGATTGATGCGACCAGCCGGCCTGCGCCAGGCGCCGCTTCGCTCAGCGTGGCAACGTCCGACTATGGTGTGACGATCAAGCAACCCACAGTGGAGAAGCCCCAACTGCCACCGGTGAAACCGGTTTACATCAAGCTCATCGAGAATCTCCAGGCCATGTGGCGCGCCAGCGGCAACGCCGTGGACCTGGTGGCCGAGGCGAGCAAGACCGCCAGTCCGGTGACGCTGGTGCAGGGGCCACTGGTCTATCCCGATCCCAAGGTCAAGAAGGTTTCCAATCAATAGGCTGAGGCAAGAAACTTTCACGAATTCAGCGGACCAGCGGCCTAGCGGACACGAGGCAAGAAACTTCGCCCGGGCTTGGCGGCCCGCTGGCGCACCGGTGACGCGCCGGGGCCCCTAGAATGCGCATTTCAACACTGCCCGGCGAACTGCGGGCCGCGCACCATGACCCAAGTCACCAATACCGTCCGCTTCGTGCTCGACGGAAGAATCGTTGAGGCACAAGGCGAGCGCCGTACCACCACGGTACTGGACTACCTGCGCGAACAACTGCAGCGCACCGGCAGCAAGGAGGGCTGCGCCGAGGGCGATTGCGGCGCCTGCGTGGTGCTGGTGGGCGAACTCAATGCCGCAGGCACGGGGGTGGACTATGTTCCCAGCAATGCCTGCATCCAGTTGCTGCCCACGCTCGATGGCAAGTCGCTCAAGACGATTGAGAGCTTGAAGCGGGCCGACGGCAGCCTGCACCCGGTGCAGGACGCCATGCTGTCCTGCCATGGCTCGCAGTGCGGCTTCTGCACCCCGGGCATCGTCATGAGCCTGACGGGTTTGCTGCAGACCGTGGCCGCGCCCACGCGCGAGCAGATCACGAACGCGCTCAGCGGCAACCTGTGCCGCTGCACTGGCTACAAACCCATCGTCGAGGCCACGTTGACGGCGAGCCAGGCGGGCGCCGCGCAACTCAAGCTCGATGACGGCGCCGACCTGACCTTGCTGCAGCAGATTCGCCGCGCCCGCACGCCCAGCTACAACCTCGAAGGCGAGATCGTGGTGCAACCCGTGGTGCGCACGCGCAAGGGCAATGAATTCGTCTCGCCCGCGACCGTGGCCGAGGTGGCGCAGTATCTGTTGCAGCATCCGCAGGCCACGCTGCTGGCCGGCAGCACCGAGATCGGTCTGCAGGTGAACAAGCAGTTTGCCCGGCCCGAGCACATCGTCTCTCTGGGCAACGTGACCGAACTGCGCCAGGTGCAGTCAGCGGCGACATCGTGGCGCATCGGGGCCCAGGTTTCGCTGACCCAGGTCGAGCAGGTGGTGGCCCAGGCCTACCCGGATTTCGCCGAGGTGCTGCGCCGCTTTGGCTCGCCCCCGATCCGCTCCACCGCCACGCTCGCTGGCAACATCGCCAATGGCTCGCCCATCGGCGACTCCATGCCCTGCCTGATGGCCTTGGGCGCGACGCTGCTGTTGCGCCGCGGCGAGACCACGCGCACGCTGGCGCTGGATTCTTTCTACACCGGCCAAAAGAAGAACGTGCTGCAAGCCGGGGAGTTCATCGAAGCGATCGACTTGCCCAAGCCCACACCTGGGAGCGTGTTTCGTGCGCACAAGGTGAGCAAGCGCTTTGACCAGGACATCTCGGCCACCTGCTGCGCCCTGAGCTATACGCTGCGGGGCGGCCAATTGGCTCAGGTGAAGCTGGCCTACAACGGACTCACGCCCTGGCCCAGTCGCGCGCCCAAGCTGGAGTCGCTGCTGCAGGGCCGGGCGCCGGGCGAAGTCAGCGCGCAGGCCTTGGACGCGGCGATCGCGGCCAGCTTCACGGCGCGCGACGGCCTGCGCGCGACCTGGGCCTACCGCGCCTTGGTGGCGCGCAATCTGGTGCTGCAATTTCTGGAAGAGGCCCCGAGCAGGTCCGACGCATCGAAGGAGGTTCTGGCATGAACGCACCCACACCACTCAAGGGAATGACGCCGACGCAGCCAGCCCTGGGGCAGCAACTGGCGCACGAGTCGGCGCGCCTGCACGTCACCGGTGAGGCGATCTACACCGACGACATTCCCGAACTGCGCGGCACGCTCTATGCCGCCTTGGTGACCTCGCCCGTGGCGCATGGCGAGCTCATCGGCGAGGGCATTGACCGCGCCGCCATCCTGCGCCAACACGGCGTGGTGGCGGTGTTCACGGCCAGGGACATCCCGGGCGAGAACAACTGTGGACCGATCGTGCACGACGATCCGTTTCTGGCCGCCGGCCGCGTGCAGTTCGTCGGCCAGCCGGTGGCCTTGGTGGTGGCGCGCGAGATGCTCTATGCGCGCGAAGCCGCAGCCAAGGCGCAGGTGCTGGTCAAGGAGTTGCCGGCGATTCTGACGATCGAGGAAGCACTGGAGCGCCAGAGTTTCATCATGCCGGCCAAGGGCATCACGCGCGGGGCGCCGGCCGCCGCGATCGCCGCAGCGCCGCACAAGATCAAGGGCCGCACCACCTGCGGCCAGCAGGAGCAGTTTTATCTGGAAGGCCAGATCAGCTACGCCGTGCCGCGCGAAGACGGCCAGCTCACGCTCTACGTCTCAACCCAGCACCCGGACGGGAATCAACGCGAAGCGGCTTCGGCGCTGAACCTGGCGACGCACGACGTGGAGGTGATCTGCCGGCGCATGGGCGGCGCCTTTGGCGGCAAGGAAGGCAACGCCAGCATCTTTTCGCAAAGCGCAGCGCTCGCAGCGCACCTGCTGCAGCGCCCCGTCAAGCTGCGCGTGAACCGCGACGACGACATGATGATCACCGGCAAGCGCCACGATTTCCTGATCCACTACGAGGCCGGCTTTGACGATGAGGGGCGCATCCTGGGCATCGATGTGATGCTGGCCTCGCGCTGCGGCTACAGCACGGATTTTTCCGGCCCGGTGAACGACCGCGCCGTGCTGCACATCGACAACTGCTACTACTTGCCGAACCTGCACATCATCAGCCACCGCTGCAAGACGAACACGCAAAGCGCCACCGCGTTTCGCGGCTTTGGCGGACCGCAGGGCATGTTTGGCATCGAGACCGTGATCGAGCAGATCGCGCGCCGACTCGGCAAGGATCCGCTGGACGTGCGCCGCATCAACCTGTACCGGGAGCCGGCGCTCTCGGGCCAGGCCGACAGCATGACCACGCAGTACGGCCAGGTGATCGAGGACTTCGTCGCCGACAAGCTGATGGACCAAGTCGAGGCCGAGTCGGGCTACCGCGCGCGCCGCGTCTCGGTGAATCAGTTCAACCAGGCAAACAAGCATCGTCGGCGCGGTCTGGCGCTGGTGCCGCTGAAGTTCGGCATCTCCTTCACCGCCACCATGCTGAATCAGGGCGGCGCGCTGGTCCACATTTACATGGACGGCTCGGTCAGCGTGAACCATGGCGGCACCGAAATGGGCCAGGGACTGAACACCAAGATGGCGCAGGTGGCGGCCGATGGTCTGGGCATTCCGGTCGGCTTGGTGCGCGTCACCGGCACCGATACGCAAAAGGTTCCCAACGCCTCGGCCACGGCCGCGTCCAGCGGCGCCGACATCAACGGCGCAGCGATCAACGACGCCTGCAGGCAGTTGCGCGAGCGCCTCGCTCCGGTGGCGGCGCGCCTGCTGGAGTGCGAGCCGGCGCAGCTGGTTTTTGCCGGTGGCACGGTGTCTGGCCCGAAGGACTCACGCAGCTGGCAGCAACTGGTGATCCAGGCCTGGCTGGACCGCGTGGGTTTGAGCGTGACGGGCTTTTACAAGACGCCCGACATCGAGTACGACTTCGCCACGCTGCAGGGCAAGGCGTTCTATTATTTTTGCTACGGCGCGGCGGTGAGCGAAGTCGAGATCGACACGCGCACCGGTGAGTGGTGGCTCAAGGCCGTGGACATCGTGCACGACGCAGGTCAAAGCATCAATCCGGCCATCGACATCGGTCAGATTGAAGGCGCCTACGTGCAGGGCATGGGCTGGCTCACGATGGAGGAGTGCATCTGGAACATGAAGCGCGATGCGAACGGACTGGGGGCGGGAAAGTTGCTCACGCACGGCCCGAGCACCTACAAGATTCCTGTGGCCAGCGATGTGCCCGAGCATTTCAAGGTGAGCCTGTTTGACGGCCGCAATGTCAAGCCCACGCCGCATCGCAGCAAGGCCGTGGGCGAGCCGCCGCTGATGCTGGCCTTGAGCGCCTACTTCGCGCTGCGCGACGCCGTGAGCGCCTCAGCCGCGCACCAGGTGGAACTGCAGATGGATGCGCCGGCCACGCCCGAGCGCCTATTGATGGCCTGCGAAGGACTCAAGTCGATCGTCCGTTGAGGACCGCGCTGCGGTCTGCCAGGGCCTCAGAGTTGGCCCTCGGTCAGCGTGTCGAGTTGGAACTTGCCGCTCTTGTGCCAGAGCCAGGTGTCGGTGTAGGTGACGCGGCCCAGTTTCACCGGGGCCGGATAGGGCGATGCCTGGCGCACCGTGCGTTCGATTTCCGCCATGACCTCGGGCACATGGCTAGGTGCGCGCAGCCAATGCGTGGACAGCACGTTGCCGCGCGCGTCCACCTCGACTTCGAGCACGCCCACGGCGTACAACAGCGGCGGCATTTTTCCATGGTAAACGCGGTCCGAGTTGAGGTTGTACAAATGTCCTGCAGCGTCGCGCCGATAGTCACGCGGGCTGCTGGCCGCTGAGGTCTTGCCCAGCGCCTGTACCTGGGGCACTGGCTTGGGCACCGGTGGCGCCACGGGTGCCAGGACCACGGCAACGGGGGGGGCCGGACGCGGCGCCACCGGAGTCGGCGGCGGCGGGCTGGCGCAGCCAGCGAGCAGCGCCGTGAGCACGGCGCCGGTGCTGGCCCACAGGGCGGCACGGCGGGGCAAGGAATTTCGCATCATTTCACTCTCCTGGTTGGTCTTGTGCGTTGCGTCTTGCGGGCCATGACAGGCCAAAGGAGCGTGCGCTTTGCAGGCATACTGTGCCTGAAGATGCGCTGCTCAGGTGTGTCGCAGCCATGTTGAAGGTATCGATTTGTGAGCTTGTTGCAGGAATTTTTGAAACGCCTCGCGCAGGAAGACGCGGTGCTGGTGAGCGTGGCTTCGACCGAAGGTTCGGCGCCGCGTGACGCCGGCGCCTGGATGGCCGTGTTCGAGACGGAACTCATTGGCACGCTGGGCGGCGGTCATCTGGAATTCCAGGTCGTGGCGCAGGCGCGCTTGCAGTTGCAGGGCCTGTTGCCCGCGCCGCAGCTGCGCTACGCGCTGGGACCGGCCTTGGGTCAGTGCTGCGGCGGTGTCGTGCACCTGCAGTTCGAGCGCGTCGGCGCCGCCGCTGCGGCTGCGCTGGCGCAGCGCCTGCAGTGCCCGCAGCACCCGGTGGCGCTGTTTGGCGGTGGTCACGTGGGACGGGCCTTGGTGCAGGTGCTGGCGCGCCTGCCGTTTGAGGTCGCCTGGTTCGACAGCCGCGACGAGATCTTTGCCGACGCAGTGCCCGCAAACGTGCGCTGCGAGCATTCGGATCCGGTGCAGTTGGCCGTGCGCGATCTGGCGCCTCAGAGCCAGGTGCTGATCATGAGCTTTAGCCATGCCGAAGACCTGGATGTGCTCGCGGCCTGCCTGCAGCGTCAACGCGACTTCGGCGATCTGCCGTATGTGGGCCTGATTGGCAGTCAGACCAAGTGGGCGAGCTTTCGCACGCGCTTGCAGGCGCGCGGTTTCAGCGCCCAGGAATTGGCGCATGTGACCTGCCCGATCGGCGTTCCCGGCATCGGCGCGAAGGAACCGCAAGTCATCGCCGTGGCGGTGGCGGCACAACTCTTGCAAGGCGTTTGAGCATGGAAAGTTATCTTCTCGATTGGGCCAATCTGCTGCTGCGCTGGGTGCACGTCATCACCGCCATCGCCTGGATCGGCTCGTCCTTTTACTTTGTCTTTCTGGACAACAACCTGATCAAACCGAAGTCGCCGGATTTGCTGGAAAAGGGCGTGGATGGGGCCCTGTGGGCGGTGCACGGCGGGGGCTTTTACAACCCGCAGAAATACCTGGTCGCGCCCAAAAAGATCCACACCGAACTGCACTGGTTCTACTGGGAGAGCTATTCCACCTGGCTCAGCGGTTTTGCGCTGTTCACGGTCTCGTACCTGTGGAGCGCGGGAACCTATCTGGTGGACAAGTCGCTGCTGGACTGGCCGCCGGCTGCGGCCATCGCCGCCGCTCTGGGCTTCCTGGTGGCGTTCTGGCTGGCCTACGATGGCATTTGCCGGCGCTTCGGCTTCATGAAGAAGGGCGACGTCATCGTCGGTGCCCTGGTGTTCGCGGTCGTCAGCATCGCCGCCTGGGCCGCCTGCCACTTGTTCGCGGGACGCGCGGCGTTTCTGCTGATGGGCGCGATGATCGCCACCGCCATGAGCGCGAATGTGTTCTTCTGGATCATTCCGGGCCAGCGCAAGGTGATGGCGCAAATGGCCGCCGGCCTGGCCGTGGACCCCACGCACGGCAAGCGCGCCAAACAGCGCAGCGTGCACAACACCTATTTCACGCTGCCGGTGCTGTTTGCCATGCTGAGCAACCACTACAGCTTCACCTACAGCCATGCGCAGAACTGGCTGATCCTGATCCTGATGATGCTCGCCGGCGCCTTGATACGGCAGTTTTTCGTCATGCGCCATGGCTACAAACTGGGGCGCAATGCGAATCCGCTGCGCTACGCCGTCGCTGGCGTGCTGATGATTTTGGCGCTGCTGGTCTGGCTGCGACCTGAACCTTCTGCTACGCCAAGCGCTGCTGCAGCAGCCCCGTCGGCGGGCGCCACCGTGGGGTTTAAGACCGTGCAAGCGGTGCTGGAACAGCGCTGCACACTGTGTCACGGCGCCCTGGTACAGATGAAGAACGTGCGCCTGGACTCAGCCGAGCGCATCCAGCAGCATGCCCAGGCCTTGTACCAGCAGGCCGTGGTGAGCAAGATCATGCCCATGAACAACGCCACCGGCATCACCGAGGCCGAGCGCACGCTCTTGGGTCTTTGGTTCCTGGGCGGCGCGAAGACGCAATAGCACGAACGGCTGGGGCCTCGAGCGCCGCCGCGCCCTGCCGCCGCGCGGGACCGGGCAAAGATCACCAACCCAGGGGACAGCCAAGCACCGGCTGGTTCAGGCGGCGCTTTGCACCAAGCGCGTCGCCAGCGCGTTGTGCCGCTCGATCAGCGGCCCCAGGTCCACGCTGGTGAGTTGCCCCTGGCGCACGAGTACGCGGCCGTTGACCACGGTGTAGGCGGCTTGCGGGCTGGCGCACAGCAGCAGCGCACCCACCGGGTCGTGCACGGCACCGCCGGCAAAGGCCAGGGTGTTCAGGTCAAACAGCGCCAGGTCGGCGCACATGCCCACGGCCAGGTGGCCGATGTCGCTGCGCCCCAGCACCTGGGCGCCGCCGCGCGTGCCCAGCGCCAAGGCGTCGCGCGCCGTCATCTCGGCGGGTCCCAGGTCGCAGCCAAAGAAGGTCTTTCCAGCGCGCGTTTGCGGCGCTTGCAAGGCGCGGCCCACGCGCGCCAGCAGCAGCGCCTGACGCGCCTCGTTCACCATCTGTGCGCCGTCGTTGCTGGCGCTGCCGTCCACACCCAGGCCCACGGGAACGCCGGCGTCGAGCATTCTGCGCACCGGCGCGATGCCCGAGGCCAGGCGCATATTGCTGCAGGGGCAGTGCGCCACACCGGTGCGGCTGGCGGCAAACAGGCTGATGCCCGCATCGTCGAGTTTGACGCAGTGCGCGTGCCACACATCGTCGCCCAGCCAGCCCAGGTCCTGGGCGTATTCGGTGGGCGTGCAGTTGAATTTTTCGCGCGTGTAGGCCAGGTCGTGGTCGTTCTCCGCCAGGTGGGTGTGCAGTCGCACCTTGAAGGCACGCGCCAGCGCCGCCGATTCGCGCATCAGCTGCTGGCTCACGCTGAACGGCGAGCAGGGCGCCACCGCCACGTTGAGCATGGCGCCAAAGGACGCGTCGTGATAGGTCTCGATCAGGCGCTGCGTGTCCTGCAGGATGAAGTCCTCGCGCTCCACCACCCGGTCCGGCGGCAGGCCGCCCAGCGACTGGCCCACGCTCATGCTGCCGCGCGTGGCGACAAAGCGTATCCCGGTGGCGCGCGCGGCGGCGATGCTGTCGTCCAGGCGCACGCCGTTGGGGTAGATGTAGAGGTGGTCGCTGCTGGTGCTGCAGCCGCTGAGCAGCAACTCGGCCATGGCGATCTGGTGCGACACGAACACCATCTCCGGCGTGAGTCCGGCCCAGATCGGATAGAGGCCGCGCAGCCAGCTGAAGAGCTCGGCGTTCTGCACACCGGGAATGGCGCGCGTCAGGCTTTGCACCATGTGGTGGTGCGTGTTGACCAGCCCTGGGATCACCAAGTGGGCGCGCGCGTCGATCACTTCGTCGGCGCTCTGCGGCAAGTCCTCGGCCGCTCCGATGGCTTCGATCAGATGGTCGCGGATGAAGACCGAGGCGTCGCGCAGTTCGGTCTCGTGGGCGTCGAACGTGGCGACGCAGCGTGCGTTGCGGATCAGCAGGGTGGTCATGGTGTGGTCAATCGGGTGTCGGCAGACGATGCTGGCTTTATAGCGCAATGCGTCGGCGCTACCCGCTGGCTCCTTGATGTCGCTCAATGTCGCCGGAGCAAAAGCGCGGCAAAGTCTGGCGCATGCCGCAGATTCCACTCATCGATCCCCTGGCGCAGTTGCTCAAGGCCAAAGCCACCGATGTGCTGTCGCGCCGTAACGCGCCGACGAACTGGGTGCTGCATCTGGACTCGGGTCGCGTGGCCTTGGGGCTGCTCGATGGCGACAAGCTGGAGCAGCAATTCGGCGTCGTCCAGGGACCGTCCTGGTTGGACGCCACCGCTGCCGTGCTGCGCTTGCCCAGCGCCGTCGATGCCGTGGCCCAGACCGATGTGAGCTTGCGCCGGGTGCCGCTGGCCGAGTTCCGGCGCCGTCTGGCCGACTTGCCCGCGCCAGCGCAGGAGGTGCTGCGCGACATTGCGCTGGCGCACCGCCAGCAGACCGAACTGGCGGTGAGCCGCTTGTCCAAGGATGCGGAGTCGCGCTGCGCCGAATGGCTGGTGCGCCACGCCGAGCCGGGACCCCAGGGCGGTCTCATCGTCTCGCTGCAGCAGCGCAAGCGGCTGATCGCAGCACAGCTGGGAATTGCACCCGAGACCTTTTCGCGCGTGCTGCACCATCTGCGCGAGCGCGGCCTGGTGGCCGGCGTGGGGCGCATTCTGACGCTGCCTCAGCCTGACGGTCTGCGCGCCCTCGCTGGCACTTGACCCTGAGCTCTGACTCCAGGAAAAAAGCCCGGATCCGGGCTTGACGCCGGATCCGGGCTGTGCGGTGAAGCTGGCGCGGCTTGTTAAAAGCGCCAGCCGATGCCCACGCCGACCAGCAAGGGATCGACCTTGAACTCGCCCACTTTGGTGCCGGACGACTTCACATCGGCCCGAATTTGAACTTTCTTCACGTCCAGATTGAGGTACATGTTCTTGCTGATTTCATAGTCTACGCCGGCTTGCAGCGCCAGGCCAAAGCTGTTGCGGCTCAGGTCCGGATGCAGCGCCGTGACAACCGCAGGAATGAAGTTCACGTCTGAAATGCGGGTGTAGTTCACGCCGGCGCCAAGGTAGGGCTTGAGCGCTCCGAGCGTCGTGAAGTGGTACTGCAGCGTGAGCGTCGGCGGCAGGTGTTTGAACGTGCCGATGTCTGCACCAACCGCCGAAGAGTGAATCGTTTGCGACTGCGGATAGGTCAGGATCAGTTCAGTGGCGAGTTGCGGCGTGAAAAAATACGAAACATCGACTTCAGGAATGAGCTTGTTGTTGATCGTCAGTCCCAGACCGGTCGAATCGCCGTTGGCGCTTTCCAGGTTGACGGCACGCACGCGCACCAGCCATGGACCATCGGCGGCTTGCGCTGCAAAAGACATTGCCACACTTCCCACCACGGCCAGCGTCATCGCGGCACGCTTGAAAGTTGTTGTTTTCATGATATTGCTTCTTTCTGAAGATGAGGAAAAACTCCTCAAGTGCGATTGCACAAGATCCGCCGAGGAACCATGTTGCGGCGCATCAATGGATGGAGAATCATTCTGTCAAAGCAACACAAAATGACGGTCTCTGGACATAAAACAGGGCAGCAGCACGCAAGTGGCCAGGACGTTCTGGCTATCATCGGCTTTCCTTTTTGTATTTTCGGGAGTCACTCCACCATGCCCAACCGATCCCAACTGGCGGCCGCTCTGTTTTCCCTGAGCCTGGCACTGCTGGCGCCCGTTCAGGCGCAGGGCGTGATCAAGATCGGTGAGATCAACAGCTACAAGGCCCAGCCCGCGTTCCTCGAGCCCTACAAGAAGGGCATGGAACTCGCGGTCGAGGAAATCAATGCCGCCGGCGGCGTCAACGGCAAGAAGCTGCAACTGATCACGCGCGACGACAACGCCAGCCCGGCCGATGCCGTGCGCGCCGCCGAAGAGCTGCTCGCGCGCGAGCAGGTGGACGTGTTGACGGGTTCCTTTTTGTCGCACATCGGCCTGGCGCTGACCGACTTCGCCAAACAGCGCAAGGTGTTTTTCCTGGCGGCCGAGCCGCTGACCGACAAGATCGTTTGGCAAAACGGCAACCGCTACACCTTTCGCCTGCGCCCATCCACCTACATGCAGGTGGCGATGCTGGTGCCGGAGGCGGCCAAGCTCAAGAAGAAGCGCTGGGTCATCGTCTATCCCAACTACGAGTACGGCCAATCGGCTGCCAGCACCTTCAAACAGTTGCTCAAGATCGCCCAGCCCGACGTGGAATTCGTCGGCGAGCAGGCCACGCCGCTGGGCAAGGTCGAGGCCGGCAGCGTGGTCCAGGCCTTGGCCGATGCCAAGCCGGACGCGATCTTCAACGCGCTGTTCGGTGCGGACCTGTCCAAGTTTGTGCGCGAGGGCAACACGCGCGCCCTGTTCAAGGGCCGCGAGGTCGTGAGCCTGCTCACCGGCGAGCCCGAATACCTGGATCCGCTGAAGGAAGAAACGCCCAACAACTGGATCGTCACCGGCTATCCCTGGTATGGCATTCAGACGCCTGAGCACAAGGCGTTCTTCCTCGCCTACCACCGCCGCTTCAACGATTACCCGCGCGCCGGATCCGTGGTCGGCTACAGCGCCATCCAGTCGCTTGCCGCGGGCATGAAAAAAGCCCAATCCGCCGACACCGAAAAGCTCATTGCCGCCTTTTCCGGTTTGCACGTGCTGACGCCTTTTGGCACGATCACTTACCGGCCTGAAGACCATCAATCGACCATGGGCGCTTTCCTGGGCCGCACGCACAACGACAAGGGCAAGGGCGTGATGGTGGATTACCGCTACCTGGACGGCGCCAAGTACCAGCCCACAGCGGCTGAAGTGAAGAAGCTGCGAAGCGCCGAGTGAGTTTTTCCGGCCTCCTCGTCCAGCTGCTCAACGGCCTGGCTGGGGCCTCCTCGCTGTTTCTGGTGGCTGCGGGCCTGTCGATTATTTTTGGCGTCACGCGCATCGTCAATTTCGCCCACGGCTCGTTCTACATGCTGGGCATTTTCATCGCCTGGTCGCTGGTCCAGCGGCTCGGCCCGGGTCTGGGCTTCTGGCTTGCCGTGCCCCTGGCCGCGCTGCTGACCGGACTGCTCGGTTTGGTCGTCGAAGTGCTGCTGCTGCGGCGCATCTACCAGGCGCCCGAACTGTTTCAGCTGCTCGCCACCTTCGCCCTGGTCCTGGTGATCCAGGATGGCACGCTGTGGCTTTGGGGACCGGAGGATTTGCTCGGACCCAGAGCGGCGGGGCTGAGCGGCGCGGTGGAAATTTTGGGGCGCCAGTTTCCCAGCTACGACTTGTTTCTGATCGGCGTCGCGCCCGCCGTGCTGGGCCTGCTGTGGCTGGCGCTCAAGCGCACGCGCTGGGGCCTGCTGGTGCGCGCGGCCACGCAGGACCGCGACATGGCCGCCGCCCTGGGCGTGAATCAGGCGCGCTTGTTCACCTCGGTCTTCGCCCTGGGGACGGCCCTGGCGGGATTGGGCGGCGCCTTGCAGTTGCCGCGCGAACCGGCGCATCTCGGGCTGGACCTGCTGACGATCGGCGACGCCTTTGTCGTGGTCGTGATCGGCGGCCTGGGCTCGATCCCCGGCGCCTACGTGGCGGCCTTGCTGCTGGGTCTGATCAAGGCCCTGTGCATTGGCCTGGGGACGGTGGATTTCGGTGGCTGGAGCTTCTCGTTCTCCAAGCTCACGCTGGTGGCCGAGTTTGTGCTGATGGCCCTGGTGCTGGTGCTGCGGCCCTGGGGCTTGCTGGGCCGCGCCGCCACGACGGCCCCGGCGCCGGCACTGGCGGAGCAGCCGCTGCGCGCGGCCGGCAGGGCGCAGCGCGGGCTCACGGCGATCGGCTTGTTGGTGCTGCTGGCCTTGCCCTGGTGGGGCGCGGCTTGGCCTTACGCCACGGTGCTGGGCGTGGACCTGCTGATCGCCGCGCTGTTTGCGGCGAGTCTGCACTTCATCATGGGTCCCGGCGGGCTGCATTCGTTTGGCCATGCGGCCTATTTCGGACTCGGCGCCTACGCTGCGGCCTGGCTGATGCAAAGCCTGGCTTGGCCCATGGCCTGGACGCTGCTCGGCGCGCCGCTGCTGGCGGCGCTCGGCGCCCTGGCGCTGGGCTGGTTTGCGGTGCGCCTGTCGGGCATTTACCTGGCGATGCTGACCCTGGCGTTTGCGCAAATCCTCTGGGCCATCTGCTTCCAGTGGGAGGGCGTCACCGGCGGCAGCAACGGCCTGACGGGCCTGTGGCCCGCGCCCTGGCTGGCGGACAAGCGCGCCTATTACGGCGTGACGCTGGTGCTCACGGCCTTGGCCATCGGGCTGCTGCGCCGGGTGCTGTTTTCCCCCTTCGGCTACGCCTTGCGCGCGGCGCGGGATTCGGCCGTGCGCGCCGAGGCCGTGGGCATCGACGTGCAGCGCGTGCAGTGGCTGGCGCTGGGCGTCGCTGGCCTGGTGGCGGGTTTGGCCGGCGCCCTGTTTGCCTTCTCCAAGGGCAGCATTTCGCCCGACGTCCTGGGCGTGGGGCATTCGGTGGACGCCCTGGTGATGGTGTTGCTGGGCGGCGTGCAAACCCTGTCCGGACCGCTGGTGGGCGCGGTGGTCTTCACCGGCTTGCAGGACAGCATCGCGCGCAGCACCGACTACTGGCGCGCCTTGCTCGGCGCCGTGATGCTGCTGCTGGTGCTGCTGTTTCCGCAGGGGCTGGTGGGCAGCCTGTCGGCGTTGCGCGCAACCCTGGCACGGCGCTTGCGTGAGGCATTCGCATGAATTTTCTCGAAGTCAGCGACCTGCACAAATCGTACGGCGGCGTGCGCGCCGTGGACGGCGTGAACTTTTCCATGGCGCCGGGCGAACTGCTGGCGTTGATCGGCCCGAATGGCGCGGGCAAGTCCACGCTGTTCAATCTGCTCAACGGACAACTGGCTCCCGACCAGGGGCAGATCCGGCTCCAAGGCCAATCCCTGAACGGGCTGGCACCGCGCCAGATCTGGGCGCGGGGTGTGGGTCGGACGTTTCAGATCGCCCAGACCTTTGCCTCACTCACCGTGCTGGAAAGCGTGCAACTGGTGCTGCTGTCGGCGTCGCGCCGACTGTTCTCGCTGTGGTCGCGCGCCGCGCAACACCAAAGCCGACGCGCGCTGGACTTGCTGGCCCAGGTCGGCATGGAGGATCAGGCCGCGCGCGCCTGCAGCGAGTTGGCCTATGGCGACGTCAAACGTGTGGAACTGGCGCTGGCCCTGGCCAGCGACCCGCGCTTGTTGCTGATGGACGAGCCCACGGCCGGCATGGCTGCGGCCGAGCGCCACGCGCTCATGCGCCTGGTGCGCGAGCTCGCTGCACAGCGCCACATGGCCGTGCTGTTCACCGAGCACAGCATGGACGTGGTGTTCGGCTTTGCCCAGCGCGTGCTCGTGCTGTCCAGCGGCAAAATCATCGCCGACGGCGACCCGCAGCAGATTCAGGCGCATGCGCAAGTCCAGCAGTTGTATCTCGGAGTGGGCGCGGCATGAGCAGCTTGCTCGAAGTGCGCGGCTTGAACGCCTGGTATGGCGCGGCGCAGGTGCTGCTGGACGTGGATCTGCAGGTGCAGCGCGGCGAAGTGGTCGGATTGATGGGGCGCAACGGAGCCGGCAAATCGAGCACGCTCAAGGCCATCATGGGACTGATGCCGCGGCGCAGCGGCGCGATCCGGTTTGCCGGAATCGACATCTCGCAGGCCCGAACGCACGAGGTGGCGCGCCTTGGCCTGGGTTTTGTGCCGGAAAACCGGCGCATCTTTTCCGAGCTCACGGTACTGGAAAACCTGGAGGTGGGGCGCCAGCCGCCCAGACACTGGCCGGACGGGACGCCAGCGCCGCTGTGGAGCCCGGAACAACTGTTTCAGGTCTTCCCCAATCTGGCGAGCATGCTCGATCGCCTGGGCTCGCACATGAGCGGGGGCGAACAGCAGATGCTGGCCGTGGCGCGCACCCTCATGGGCAATCCGCTGCTGGTCTTGCTCGACGAGCCGACCGAGGGCATGGCGCCGTTGATCGTGGCGCAGATGGCGCGCATGATCCAGGCGCTCAAAAGCCAGGGCGTGAGCATCTTGCTGTCGGAGCAGAACGAACAGTTTGCGGCCACGGTCTGTGATCGGGTTTACCTTATCGATCAAGGCCTGGTGCAACCGGCGGCGCATGGCAGAATGAACGCCATTGCCGCACGAACCGATCCGACCTGAACCTCCACCATGCTTTCGACCCAGATGCTGTTGCCCTACTCGACGCCCCAGGCGTTGACCCGCAAGCAGATGGTTTTTCTCAACAGCGTGGGCGATGCGCGCTGGTATCAGGGTCGCGTGCAGGGATTGCCGTTGAGCTATGCCCGCAACTGAGCCCCAGGCCGCGCCGCGGCTGGCTCTGAGCGGCATCACCAAACGTTACCCCGGCGTCGTCGCGAACGATGGCGTCGCGCTCACCGTCTGGCCGGGCCAGATCCACGCCGTGCTGGGCGAAAACGGCGCCGGCAAATCGACGCTGATGAAGATCATCTACGGCGCCACCCAACCCGACGCGGGGCAGATGCTGTTCAACGGCCAGGCCGTGCAGATGCGCAATCCGCAGCAGGCGCGGGCCCTGGGCGTGGCCATGGTGTTCCAGCATTTCAGCCTGTTCGACACGCTCACCGTGGCGGAAAACGTCTGGCTCGGGCTGGCCCCTGAGCTCACGCTGGCGCAGGTGAGTCAGAGCATTCGGGACAAGGCGGCGCAGTACGGGCTGGACCTGGACCCGGCGCGTCCGGTGCACACGCTGGGCGTGGGCGAGATGCAGCGCGTGGAAATCATCCGGGCGCTGCTGACGAATCCGCAGTTGTTGATTCTGGACGAGCCGACCTCGGTGCTGACGCCGCAGGCGGTGGAAAAATTGTTCGTGGTGCTGCGCGCCGTCGCGGCCCAGGGTTGCAGCGTGCTCTACATCAGCCACAAGCTGCACGAAATTCGCGCTCTCTGCGACGCCTGCACGGTGATGCGCGGCGGCAAGGTCACCGGCATTTGCGATCCGCGCCAGGAGTCCAACGCCAGCCTCTCGACGCTGATGATCGGCGCGCAGCCGCCGACGCTGACGCACCATGCGCGCGCCGCAGGCGCACCCGAACTGCGCGTGCAGGCCCTGAGCCTGGAACGCGAAGACCAGTTCGGCGTCGATCTGCACGAGGTGAGCCTGCAGGTCTGCGCGGGCGAAGTCGTGGGCATCGCCGGCGTCTCCGGCAATGGCCAGAAGGAACTGCTCTACGCCTTGTCGGGCGAGGACACGCGGGCCCGCGCCGCCAGCATCCGCCTGGGGCGCGAGGGTGTGGATGTGTCGGCCCTGCACCCGGGCGCGCGGCGCAAGCTCGGACTGCACTTCGTTCCCGAAGAGCGCCTGGGCCGGGGCGCGGTGCCGACCATGGGACTGGCGCACAACCTGCTGCTCACGCGCAACGAGGCGCTGAGTGCCTCGCGCTGGGGTCTGGGCTGGATCAAGGTGGGGCGGCTGCAGGCCCAGGCCAGCGACATCATTGCCCGCTTCAAAGTCAAGGCCGGGGGCGCGCAGTCGCTGGCGCGTTCGCTCTCGGGCGGCAATCTGCAAAAGTTCATCGTCGGTCGGGAAATCGACGCCAAGCCGCGACTGTTGATCGTGTCCCAGCCGACCTGGGGTGTGGATGTGGGCGCGGCCGCACAGATCCGTTCCGAGCTGCTGGAGTTGCGCGACGCGGGCTGCGCCGTGCTGGTGGTGAGCGAGGAGCTGGACGAACTGTTTGAAATCTGCGACCGCTTGCACGTCATCTCCAAGGGCCGGCTCTCGCCCAGCGTGCCCATCGCGCAGGCCACGGTGGAGCGCATCGGCGAGTGGATGAGCGGCTTGTGGGAAACAGCGGAGGTGGACCATGTTCCGACTTGAAGCGCGCGCCGAACCCTCGCGGCTGTGGAGCTATGCCTCGCCGCTGCTGGCCCTGCTGGTCACGGTGCTGCTGGGCGTGGCGATGTTTGCCGCGCTGGGCAAGAACCCTTTGGCCGCGCTGCAGATGTTTTTTTGGGAGCCGATCCGAAGCGGCTACGCGCTGGGCGAACTCGTGGTCAAAGCCACGCCGCTGCTGCTCATCGCGCTCGGCCTGGCCCTTTGTTTTCGCTCCAATGTGTGGAACATCGGCGCCGAGGGCCAGTACATCCTGGGCGCCATGGCGGCCAGCGGCGTGGCCTTGCTGGCGAACCCCGACAGCAGCCGCTGGATCGTGCTGCCGATTCTTCTGGCCGGCGTGCTCGGCGGCATGCTCTGGGCCGGCGTCACGGCGCTGCTGCGCGATCGCTTCAACGCCAGCGAAATCCTGGTCAGCCTGATGCTGGTGTATGTGGCCACGCTGCTGCTGGGCTACATGGTGTACGGTCCCTGGAAGGACCCCGCCGGCTACAACTTTCCGCAGACCAAGACCTTCGAGTTGGTGACGCGCATCCCGCGCTTGTTCGAGGGCTCGCGCCTGAGCATGGGCGTGCTGCTGGCCCTGGTGGGCGCGGGGGCGCTGTGGGTGTTCCTGTTTCGCACCCGCGCCGGCTTTGCGCAGCAGGTGGGCGGCGTGGCGCCGGCAGCGGCGCGCTACGCCGGCTATTCATCGCGTCGCGCACTCTGGCTGGCGCTGCTGGTGTCGGGCGGCGCAGCAGGATTGGCCGGCGCCCTGGAAGTGGCCGGACCGATCGGCCAACTCACGCCCTATGTGCCCGCGGGCTACGGCTTTGCCGCCATCATCGTGGCCTTTGTCGGACGCTTGCATCCGGTGGGCATGGTGTTCTCCTCGGTGCTGATGAGCATGTTCTACATCGGCGGCGAATTGGCGCAGTCGCGCCTGGGCCTGCCCAAGGCGCTCACCGGCGTGTTCCAGGGCTTGCTGTTGTTCAGCCTGCTGGCCTGCGACACCTTGATGCTGTACCGACTGAGGTGGAGGAAATGATGGAGTCCTACGCGCTGTTGATCGCCGCGACCTGCAACGCCGGCACCGTCCTGGCGCTGGCGTCGCTGGGTCTGCTGATCAATGAAAAGGCCGGCATCGTGAACCTGGGCGCCGAAGGCATGATGCTGTGCGCGGCCATCGCCGGCTACGCCGCCGTGGTGCACAGCGGCAGCGACTGGATCGGCTTTGCCGCTGGGATGCTGGCCGGTGCCGCGCTGGCCGCGCTGTTTGGCGTGCTGGTGATCTGGCTCAACACCAACCAGTACGCCACGGGGCTGGCGCTGAGCCTGTTTGGCGCGGGCTTTTCGGCCTTCGCCGGCATCGCCTACGTGCAGCAGCGCATCCCCGAGCGGCCCCATTTTGCCGTGCCCTGGCTGTCCGATATTCCCTTCGTCGGCACGGCGCTGTGGCGTCAACATCCGCTGGTGTACGCCACCGTCGGCTTCACCCTGGCACTGATCTGGTTTTTGTACCGCACACGCTCGGGACTGATCCTGCGCAGCGTGGGCGAGAGCCCCGAGTCGGCGCACGCGCTGGGCTATCCGGTGCGCCGCATCCGGCTCGCGGCGGTGGTCATGGGCGGCGCGCTGTGCGGTCTGGCCGGGGCCTACATCTCCATCGTTTACACCCCGCTGTGGGTCGAAGGCATGGTGGCCGGCAAGGGCTGGATCGCCCTGGCCCTGACGACGTTCGCCACCTGGCGCCCGGCGCGCGTGCTGCTGGGCGCCTATCTGTTTGGCGGCGTCA
>CAIMSP010000104.1 GCA_903844215.1 uncultured beta proteobacterium
CCACAGCGCCTTGGGCGTGGTCGGGTCGGTCACGTCCAGCGCGTAATAGCCCTTGCCGCCGGCGTTCAGGCCACCCACCAGGATCGTCTTCCATGCGGTCCCGTTGTAGATGTCACCCGAAGTCGGTGTGCCGTCCACATAAAACTGGTGCTTGGCGGCATAGCTGTACGTGATATCGGCCAGGGCGTACAAGTTGGGCAGCACCGAGGAGGGAATCACGGCCCAGGCCTCTTTGCCCGCATTCGCTGCCGTGCTATCCGCTGGCGCATAGAACGCGTGCAGCATGCCATCGTTGCCACCCACATAGGCCATGGGCGTGCGCGCCGACTGGGCGCTGACGAAGGTCGAGTAGCCGACATCGCCGTACAACTGAGAAGGCGCCGCCACATAGGCCAACTGGGAACCAACGATGTCGCCCAGCGCATGGTCTCGAGTACGGTAAAGCTGGTTCACGGCGAGCGCGGCGTTGCCCTGATAGGCCTGTTGACCGCGCAGATAGTTCACCAGGTTCGCGCCGGCGGCGGTCGTGACCTGGTCCGCCGTGAGCGTGCTGCCGGTTCCGAACTGCGACAGATTGGCCACCTGGGTTGAGCCAAAGAAGGCTTGCTCGGTGGCGCTCAAGCCGGTCGAGGTCGCGCCCGTGGGGATGCCCTCACTGTCGCAGGACTGGGAATTCCAGGCGAACTTGGTCAGCTTGTTGGTGGCCGTGCCATCGGTGCGAATCAGGCGAATGTCGCGCTTGTCGCATTGAAGTGATACCGAGCTATCCAGTTTCGCCTGGGCCGACCAATCCGACGTGCTGCTGTACTCGCCAGAGGCGCTGATGGATTTGGCCTGCACATTGCCGGTCCATTTGCCGGTGACGAAACTGGTGGTGAAGATGGCGTTGTGGCCGGCCACAGGCGTCTGCGTTTCCAACGTCGCCCCCGCACCGGAGCCCGAGGCGCTGGAAATGCCTTCCAGCGTTCCGGTGATGCCTGAGACCAGACTGGCCGGGTCATTCGCGCTGAAGAAGCGGCCGCGACCGTTCACTGCCGCGTGCCAGAAGTCGTCGATCGATCGGGCATCGTTGAACTGCGACTCCGCCGTGGTCGCCGCCGTGGGCCAGGCCGGCCAACCGGTGGCACCCGTGCCCTGCCCCGACACCGCCAGCCCCGTGCGCAGCGCCGAAAAGTCGCCGGTTCCCAATGGATAGTCGGCCGTGAATTTCAGCGTGCCCGATACGCCCAGACCCACGACGAAGGTCGTCATGTGCTGTGATTGCAGACGGTCGTCTTCGTTGGGGTAGCCGCTGCTCACGCCAGCAGGCACAGTGTCCGCCAGGTCGGGGCGCAAGTCGGTGGCGTAGTAATACTGCGCCACGTCGGCCAGCGAATTCGTGCTGCCCCCTGTGCTGTTGCCGGCATTGCTCACGCTGCAGGGCCAGGCCAGACAAGGCGACGGCGGCGCCGGGCCCACCGTGGTCAAACTGGTCAGCGCCGGCGAAACAGTTGACGGAAGTGCAGGTGGCCGTCCCGGCGCGAGACTGCCGTCCAGAGACGGCGCGCCGCCTGCGGTAAAAGGAAGGGACGGGGCAAACAACACCGGCTTGTCTAGGGCCGTGTAGCACAGACCATCCAGATCCACCGCCGCCGCCGTGCTGGACGTGACCACGGCCGCAGCCGAACTCGTGGTGCCGCTGACTTGCTGGTGCGTCAACCGGGTCGTGGTCTGGTACTGCACCTTCGCGCCCGCGACGGGATCGCAGGTGGTGGTGGTGTAGCCGTTGCCACTGTTGGCCGTGGCTGCGGCCACACAGGCGCTGTCGAGCACCTCGGTGGGCCCGGTCGTGATGGGCGCCGGGCAGGTGGTGGTGGTGTAGTCGTTGCCGCCTACGCCGCCCGTCGGGCCGGAAAGCGCACACGACGCCACCGGCACATTCGAGGTGTTGTTGGGCGTGCAGATGGTGGTGACGAAATTGGCGTCGGTGCCCTCCGTGCAAGCACTCACGGCGGTGGGCCCGGTCAGGTTGGTGCTGCAGGTGGTCTCAACAAAGTTGGCATCCGTTCCAGTTTGGCAGGCCGACACCGGTTCGTTGGCGCTCAAAATCGGCGTAGCACAACTTGTAGCGACCCAGGAGTTGCTGGCACTGGCGGCTGCGTTGGCGCAGGCGGCAACCGGCGTCGCATCCGTATTGTTGGTGCCGCACAAGGTTTGCGTGGCGTTGTTTTGCACGTCCCAATTTCCGTGGGGGTAGGTATCGAGACCCGGCTGCGGAACATATTGATTGTGGCCGCCACCTGGACCGTAATACCGGCCGGGAGCAAGATATGCGTTGTAATTGGAAATGACATTAACCCCCACAAACGCATCCCAGCTGGGTGGGATGCAAAGCTGCACACCCACATAGGGTGTCGTGTTGGTGTGGCAATCGATCGTCAACCAGGCGTTGCCGACGGCTGCGACCTGGGAGCCGGTACAGGTCCCTGGCATGGCGCCATCGGGCCCGGTGATGGTTGTTGGGCAGGTGGTCTTGGTGTAGTTGTTGCCACTGTTGGGCGTCAGATCCGGCGTGCAAATGTCCGTCGCACTCAAGCCCGTCGTCACGACAATGGGCGCGCAAACCGTTGCAACATAGTTGTTGGTCGAATCGGCGCCGACGTTTGTGCAAGTGGCGACGGGGGTGGCGGCTGGCGTGGCCGTGTGGCAAATGGTTTGCGTCCAGTTGTTCGCCCAGTTGTCCCAGCCTGTGGACATCAGGCCAGCGTGAGCACTGTAGTAACCCGTTGAACTGAACGTAGAGGAGACCCACGCCAAGCCCGCACCGTAAGTCGCCGCGTACATTGGAACAAGATGATCGACCTGAATTGGCAAACAATATTGGACTGGCGTTGTCGCACCGACGACCGTGGGGCAGGTCGTAGCGATCCAGTTTGGCGCCGCCGCTGAGGTCTCCGTGCAGCTGTTGGGCGCCACTGAAACGTCGGTCACTGTCGCGTCGGGGCAACTGACGGTCGCAGTGGGTGTGCAAGACTGCACGCCCACCGGGGCGCTGACGTAAGTGCCGCACACGGTGTGGACCCACTGATTGGTTGCAGTGCCAGGGTCATCGGTACAGCTACTCACAATCGTGACAGCGGAGTTATTGGGAGTGCAGAGCGTGGCAACCCAGCTATTTCCTGCAGAAGCCGCTGCGCCGTTGCAAGTCAAGGGGTCCACTCCAACGGGGGTCGAGGTTAGCGGCGTGGCACAAGTTGTGGTAACCCAGCCATTGGCCGAGGTCGGGCCGGAATCCGTGCAGCTTGCCGCGCCCCCACTGGTGTTGTTCGGCGTGCAGCTCGTGTCGGTATAGCCGTTTTCAAAGGTCGGGCCCGAGACCGCGCAGGACGACACCGGCACCAGGCTGGTGTTGTTCGGTGTGCAGGTGGTCTTGACCCAGTCGTTGAGTGCCGTCGCGGCCGACGTGCTGCACGTCGAGACTGGCACCATCGAGACTGGCACCAGGGTAGAGGTATTCTGGCTGCAGGTGGTGGTGGCGTACCCATTGGCTGCAGTGGGAGCAATGTAACTGCACGACAACACCGACTGCGCCAGCGTTGTGCTGGGCGTGCAGTTGGTCGTGAGCCAACCGTTGGTCGAAGCGGCGTCGCTCGGTGTACAAGATTGCACATTCCCATCGTTATGAACATCCTGCCAACAACTGGTCACGACAAAGGGGCTGACCGACGCACTGCCAGACGTCGCGGGGCAGGCCGATGGCGCGCCCGTCGGCCCGTGGGTGACTGTGGTGCAAATCGTTTGCTTGTAGTCGTTGGCGCTTGTCGCCGGATCATTGGCGCAAGTGCCCACACCGATGGGCGCTGGGGTGTCATTCGTGCACAGGGTCGCGGTCCAGCCGTTGGCGCCGCTGGCGTCAACAGGCGTGCACAGCGGGACAAAGTGACTTGCTCCCGTGGTGACCGGGCAGCTTACGCTGATATAGCCATTGGCAAGCACCGCTGCGGCCTGCACACAGCTCGTGGCCGCCATCGGCGTGGGCCCATGGGAGTCGGTACTGCAGACAATTTTCTCAAAGGGGGTTTGGTTGCCGGGCTGACTCGCGCACAGCGTTGCCACGCCGGTGGCCGGCGCATTGGTATTCACGCAGACCGTCGCGACAAAGTCGTTTGCCTGTGTGCCATCAATTTTCCAGGTCCCGGCGCCGTGGTTGCCCCCACAGGGCGCCGTGTTCGGCTCAATGGGGGTGACAGGCCCGGTCACAAGCGTGCAGGTGATCAACAACGTGGAGGTGCAATCCACCACCGGGGTCGAACCTTCGGAGTCCCTTGCAAACCATTGACTGGTGTTCGTCGTTGCGGCGTAGGTTGCCCGCAGATACTGCGTGCTAGACCAGTTGGTCTGTTGCGTACTTTGCGTCGCCTGCGAGGTGCTGAGTTGCAGTTGCTGCCAACTGGTCAACCACTGCGAAGTACTTCGCGCCACGGTGCTGGTGCTGCTCATGTTTTGCAGCGTGCTTCGCCGCATCTGCGTCGTGCTCTGCTTGACCTGGGTCGTGCTCACGCCCTTGAACGACGTGCTGTACAGCGTCTGTTGGGTCTGCCTCGTCGGGCTCAGCGTGCTTGACAGATACTGCGTGGTCACCTTGCGCTGCTGAAAGGTGCTGCGCGTTACTGCCGTGGTGGTGGCGGTCATCTGCGTCTGGACCATCTGCCGTTGCGAAGTCGATTTTGTCAGCTGGCTTGTGGCGCGCGTAATCTGCGCGGTCGTCATCTGCAACTGTTTGGTTGATCGCAACGGCTGCGACGTGCGCCGGAGCATCTGCGTCGTGCTTCGCAGCACCTGGGTCGTGGATTTCACGAACTTGTGCGTGTCGCAGCTCGCAGCCGAGTAGCTGTTCCAGACATCCGTGGTGTCCAGGAAGCCGGTGCTGCCTCCGTCCCAGATGGGACGCGGCGAAATCGGTGAGGTGATGCCATTGACCGTGACGGTCGCATCCACGACGCCGTCCTGCTCTCCGACCAAGCTCGTGCCATCGACTTGGACAGGCCCGGCGGTTTCGGCTTTGCGACTCCAATAGCCTCCCGTGGTCATGATGGTGAAATTCTGCCGGCAACTTCGGTCATCGGTCGTCGCCTGCAAAGTCATACCTTTGTTGATCCCATCGTCCCTGCCGGCATAGTGCCGTCCGACACGCGCCAAACCCTCGCGCATGGGCGAAGAGCCGCCAGGCACCTGCGCATACATCTTGGTGTACCAGGCGTCCCTTTGCGCTTGTGTGAACGGGGCCAGGGCCAGGTAGCGGTCCGGGTCCACATTCGCCCCGGTGAACGAGTCGCCTGCAGCGTCCACATTGCCCCCGGGTTTGGTCAGCGGGTTGCCGTTGACGAAACCGACGCGGTAATTCAGGTATTTCTCGACATCGATGGCAATCGCTGGATTGGGGCTTTGGCCCAAGCGGCTGAAGGCCAGGCCGATGCCGCTCTTGGTGAGCGAGATGCGCGTGCGGTAAAAGCTGTACCAGATGGCAAAGTTCTGCGTCTCGTCGATTGTCACACCGGGTGTGCCCATTGGTCCCACCAGCACGCGCTGCCAATAGCCGCCGGGCGTATCTGTGTTGCCATAGGTACCAGCAGGCGTTGGCGCCGTTGGTATAGCGGTGCTGGGGAGCGTGCCATAGGCATCGGTACAGGGTGCCGCAGCATAGTTCAGCACGGCTGGCGCCGATCCACCGCTGAGTTTGTAAACGTAGTAGTAGGCGCGCTGCTCCTCGTCGTTGGCACCGCTCGTGTTCAGCGCCCGGGTGTTCCGGTCAAAGGCCTGGAACTGCGTGTTCAGATCGACCGTGGCACGATTGTTCGGAGCGGAGCCGCTGGAAGTTCCTGGCGTGAAATGGTTGTATGGCGCCGCGCCGAACAAGAGGGCCAGTTCCGAGGCCGTCTTCAGCGCCGTGCCGCTTGAATCCACCGGAACCTGGTACGGTGTAGCCGGGTTGTAGTAGATCGAGTTGCACTGATTGGCCCGGTAGCCGATGGGCTGCGCTGCAGCCGGCAGGCCAGTAGCAACATCGAGCACCTCCAACGCGTTCGGCGCATGGGTGAAGAGAATCGACTTGGACGTGTCCATCAGCAGCATGATGTTGGGCTTGGCCGGCGTCACGGTCGTGCTGTGGATGGGCAGGTTGGAGATGTCGGTGCTGCCGGCCGGCAGGGCCCAGACCAGCGCCAGCGCGAACCCGCCCGCTACCCGCGCGGCGCACCCAGGCAGGGACAAGGCCGCAACGATGGCGCCCAGCGCGGCCTTGCGCGTCGGCTCGTTTGGCGCGAATTTCGTGTGTGCGTGCATTCCAACTCCATCTCTTATTGTCATTTTTGGATCAGCCAATGCCTTCGCACCAAGCCAAACCCGCTTTCCAGGCGGCTCACACCGAGCGCCGCCAATGTTCCGAACGCCAGGGCCCACCGCAACTTCCCAAGTTCCATCCTAGGATCAGGCTGGCCAAGCCTATCCGCCAAGCCTCGGTCCCACAATTGCCCCAAGGTGCAAGATCAACAAAAACTTGAAATATTTTCTAAAAACAAGAACCTGCAGCAAGGGCCTTGACGCACTCCCCGGCTTGAACAAACGAACCGGTGGCGCCGTAATGGAAGGCGGAGCTGACGGGGTGCTCACGCAAGCGTCTGGCGGTCATTAAAAATCACTCGGTTTCCATCCAAGCCATGAATCCACCGAGGGCTTGGCGCTGGCCAGTTGCTTGGCAACATCGTGGCAAGTGGCGAGTCAATTGGGAACGGTTCCATTGTATGCCAAAGCAGCTTGCCAATTTGCCTATTACACATGAGATGGATTCCATATTTGCAGTGTTTACCCCTTGTCAAATTGAGAATTCCAAACACGAACTATTGAAACAAGAAAGCGCGCCTTTGCACCCCTGCCGGGCTTGCAAACGCTCGCCGTGGCCGCCCTGGAGGCTGCGCGCTATGCGAATCGGCAAACCGATCACCCGGTTTGAGCCCGGTTCAGCCAATGTAGTCACTTTGATGCGGCGTGGTTACCGGTTTACCGGTAGTGTTCGCCAGCTTTCGCCATCACCGTTGCGCGCAATCTTTGCAGTGGGCTGCGGCTGCGTGGCGATGAGGTGAGGTGGGGCGATGGGCACAAAGGGCAAGAGCCCTCGACGAGGCCGCTGCGGCTCAGCAGGCGGGCGCGCGCCAGACGGCGGCCTAGCAGCCTGTCGGACTTTGGGCGTGGGCGCGCGCAAAGTCCGACAGGCTGCTAGCTAGCGGCCCTGCCCCGACACCGCGCCACCGCGGTTGATCGGGGTGTAGCCCACTTCGATGTAGATCTGGCTCTTCACGGCGATGCCCAGGAAGTAGCCGGGCGAGAATTTGGCCTTGGCAAAGGCTTGCAACGCTGAGGCTTCAAACAAGCCCGGCGGCGTGGACCGCAGCACGGCGACTTCATCGACTTCGCCCGAGGTGCTGATCAGCAGGCGTAACACCACGGAGCCTTCCTGCATGCCCGCGGCCTCCGGGTACTCAGGCTGGATGTCCTGCAGCGCACGCGGCGGTGGATCGAGTTCGCCTGCCGCGCGGTAGCTCGGCGCGGGCGGCAGACCCTGGGCCTTGGGCCTTGGCGGCGCGGCTTGAGGAGACGGCGCGAGGGCCGCCGCTGGGCTGGCCCCGCCATCCATGGTGGTCGGCTGCGACGGGCTTGGCGTCGCAGCCGCGGCCAAAACCAGCGGCGCCGGGGCTGGGGAGACCGCTGTGCTTGCAACTTGCTGCGCCGTCGCCGCCGTCACTAGGCGCGCCTGCAATGCGCTCAAGCTGGTGGCCAAGGCGCTGCTGCTGGCATGGGGTCGAACAAAACCCAGCAGCAGCGCCGCATGCACGGCCAGCGACAAGGCCCCGGCCCAAAGCAGCGAATCGCGCTTCACCGGCCTACTGCACGATCTCGCGCCAGGTGATGCGCTTGCCGATCGGAGCGGGGATGGCCACCGCCACGTTGTACAAGCTCTTCGTCCCGTCGGCGTTGGTGACAATCCATTTGAGGGATCCATCCGGCATCATCACCAGCGAAGCGCCGCTGGCCAGGGTGGAGGCGCCGAATTTCGTCACCGGCGCAGCACCGACCGGCAAGCCGCTGACAAAGTCGAGTTGATTGAACAGGTTGTAGCCCGAGGCGCACTGTGACGCGCTTGGGATGGCCGACTCAAACGCCAGGGTTCCCGAAGCCAGCGCCATGTCGATCGTGACCCGCTCGCTGCCCAGCGTGTTATCGCTCAAGCCCTGCGTCAGGTCCAGGTACCAACCGGCCGTGGAGGCACATTGCCCTGCCGTGCCGCTGCAGGGCAGCGCGGTGCGCGCGAGGTCTCCGCTCAGCAGCGAGCCCGTGGTGGCGAGGGTGATGGGTTTGAGACCGGCGCGCAGTGTGGCTGGATCGAGTTCGGCTGCGGGGAGCGCGGGCGTGCCCATGGGATCCATGATGCTGTACACCGTCTGCTTCTGTGCGTTGCCGATATCGCTGCCACCAAGCAAGCGGCCCGTGCCCACCAGCAGGAAGGTATTGCCATTCACCTCGGCCAGATTGATGCGCGTCGTGACCGACTGGGCCGTGCCGTCAGCGGCACGCAGCGAGGTGACCAGCACGGCCGGCGTGG
>CAIMSP010000105.1 GCA_903844215.1 uncultured beta proteobacterium
ATCAGCCGCCATGCGCCGCCACGCAGCGGGGGTTTACGCGGACCGCTCAAGGTAGACATAGCTGGCCTTCCACTGGTTTGACAAAATAGTCTTTGTTCAAAGGCCTGCCTTGCTGCACCAACCACTGAGCGAATGCGTCTGGAAACGCCGCCACCGCGCTTGCCACCAGCAGCCCATTCACGGCGGGCGAGGCCACGATGTTGGCGCTGGTCGTGGCGCTGTTGATCAGCAGCGTGTAGTTGCCCGCGTCGGCGCCGCCCATCACGATGCCGCTGATGGCCACGCTCTTGCCGGTTCCCGCATGGGGGTCGGCAAAGGCGCCCAGCGCAGCAGCCACGTTCAACACGTCACCGGCGAACTTGCCGGTGAAAGCGGCGCCGCTGGCGTCCAGGGTCGCGCTCGTCGTGCCGTCGGCCGTTTTGTTCGCGGCAGTGATTCCCGTGACTGCGCTGACGCTGGCGGGCGTGATGCTGCTGCCGGAGTTGTTGACCTGATTCACGACGTAGTTGTGCCCACCGTTGCCGTCGCTGACGCTCACGCCAGAGACCGCGATGGTCTTCGTGGTACCGACGTTCTTGTCCAGGAAAGCGAAACTGCCGCCGGTCAAACTGTCGCCGGCAAACAGCGTGCCTGCAGTCACAACCGGCGTGCCGGCGGCCACGCTGGTTGTTCCGTCGTAGGTCTTGCTCAAGTTGCCGGTGCTCACGCTCAAGCTGGCTTGCGTGATGGCCACCGACACCGCTGCACCGACGAGCGAATAGTTGGCCGCGTCGGTGCCGCCGAGCGCCAGCGTGTTGTTGCTCAGGCTGGCGTAACTCCCTACGTTCTTGCTCGCAACCGAGGCACTGCCGCTCGCCAGGCTCACGCCATCGCCCGCAAAAACGCTTCCGGGGACGATGCCCAACTGATTGAACGCCACAGACGCCGTACCGTCATAGCTTCGAGTCCCTGACAGGCTCAAAGGCGCCGGCGTGATGGCTCCAACGTCAGCCGAGATGCTTGCCACCACGGGATTGATCGTGTAGCCATAGACCTGCCTGCCGGTGCTGCTCAGCACGCTATCGGCGCTGGTAATACCGCTGGCCGTCACGGTTTTGCCCGAGCCGGCATTCTTGTTGTCGTAGCTCGCGGCCGTAAGGGTGTAGCCGTAGGTCGCCACATCGCCATCCACTGCACCGCTTGCAGTGACCGACAAACCAGCCAGATTGGTGACGTTCGTGCTGCCGTCATAGGTCTTGCTGGCCGCGCCGCTCAGCACCGCATTCAGCGTGGGACTCAGGCTATAGATGAAGCCGTTGCCTGCGCCCAGAATGGACCCGCCATAGCTCGTGCTGTATTGCTTGAAGTCATAGCCCAGACCGCCGCGGTTGTCGCTGGCCGGATCGGTGGAATACACCAGCCAGCGGCCGTTTGGTGCAGTCAGGGCACCGGTCCCTGCGCTATTCGTGAAATTGCCCGTGCCGGCGTTCAGCACGATGGCGCTAGCCGAAGCTGAGGCCGAGGAAATCACGCCAGCGGTCAAGCTCACATTGTTTGCCAGCAGATCGACCGTGCCGCTGGCCGTGATGTTGTTGGAGACGTCGATGCGGTCGCCGGCCTGCAGGCTGACATTGCCCGCAGTGCTTTTGACGGTCTTGTTGAGGTTCAGCGTCGCACCAGCGGCAGGCACGCTGGCTGCAGCGGAAAGATTGCCGTTCCAGCCCGCGCCCAGGGTGATGTTGCCAGTGCTGCTCAGGTTGGCGGCCAAGTCCAGACTCCCTCGGGTCCACCACTGCACGTCGCCGGCATAGACTGCCGAGGGGACGGTCCAATCCGGATTCGTGGTCCCATTGTTGAAAAAGCGGCTGTTATTGAATAAATTGCTTCCCAGATAAGCCAAAGCCCCCTTCTCTTCCCTGAGCACCGTGAGGCCACTGATGGCGACGTCCTCGAAGGTGACGGTGGGCGCGAAGGCGGAAGCTGCAAGCCCAATCTGCAACGTGCCCGTCCCGTTGATCGTCGTGTTCTGAAATTTGTTGGCGCCC
>CAIMSP010000106.1 GCA_903844215.1 uncultured beta proteobacterium
AAGGCCTTTGGCGCTCAAGAAGGCCAAAAATTACCCGGCCGAACCCTGGTTTTGTTGCAAAAAAAGAACGAGGTCGCGGCTCTTGGGTGGGGCGTCACCCGCTTCTCAGACCTCAGTCATTTTTGATGCCGGGGTCAACTTCCTTGTCATTGCGCCACTGCTTCAGCGCTTGACGCATTGTGAGCAGTTGACGTTCAAAGTCGGGACAGGCTTTGCAGGCCAGCAAATGGATGCGCAAGGCAAGACGGTCATTCATGGGCAGGGCGCGGTCTTCCCGCGCCACCAGCAGCGCAGCGGTCTCTTTGCAAGTTCGCATCAAGAGCGCCATCAGACATTCTCCGATCGTTGGCCAAACCAGTTGAGTTCAAGGCATTCGCGCAAGCGCAAACGTGCTCGGTGCAATTGAACATAGAGGTTGGTCGAGGTCAGGTTCAGTTCCTTACAGATCTCTTCGGATGACAGTTCCAGCCATTCCCGCATCAGGAAGACCCGTCCCAGCGCGGCTGGCATCTTGTCGGTGCAGGCCTCGAGCACCGCAAAGAACTGGCGCGAACTCAGGTCCTGCTCGGGATTGCCCCAGTTGGCCGGGGCCTGCGCGAAGTGGCCGTCGGCCTTGAACATCAGCGAGTCCAGTTCCTCCTGCCCATCCGAGTCCGCTGCCGCATCCAGCGAGACTTCGCGCGCATTGTGCCGAAAGGTGTCGAGCACCTTGTGTTTCAGGATGCCCACGAGCCAGGTCTTGAGTTGCGACTTGTTGCCAAATGATTGCGGCTTGCTCAGGGCCGCGAGCAGGGTTTCAGACACCGCATCTTCGGCCCAGGCGTCATTGCGCAGCTGCAGCCGGGCAAAGCGCAGCAGGTAGTTGCGGTGCTCGGCCAATTGGCTCTGGACGCTGGGGGAAGAGGTCATTTCGGGCGCGGGCCTTCAGCTTGCAAGCTGGGTTGCCGCACGAAAGGCCGCCAGCGCCTGGTCCCATTGCGCGCGGGCCGCAACCAGGCTGCGTTCCTTGACGTGGCCAAACCCCCGGATCTGCTCGGGGACCAGCGCCAGCTTCAGCGCCAAGGCATGGTTGTGCGGCGCCAGCGTCGCGAGGAGTTCCTCGATGCTGGCGCGGTAGTCGGCGATCAGCGCGCGCTCGTGTTGGCGCTCGCGCGTCAGACCGAAAATATCCAGTGGCGTGCCGCGCAGGCCCTTGCACGCGGCCAATAGTTGGAAGGCCCAACGCGTGGTCGGACCGAACTTGCGCTTTTGCAGTTCGCCGCGTTCATTGCGCCGCGCCAGCAGCGGCGGCGCGAGGTGGTAGTGAACCTGGAAATCGCCCTCGAACTGGGCCTCGATGCGGGCCAGGAAGCCGGGGTCGCGCTGCAGTCGCGCCACCTCGTATTCGTCTTTGTAGGCCATGAGCTTGAACAGGTTCTTGGCCACGGCGATGCTGAGCGTGCTCTTGCCCAACACGGCTTCGATGCCTTGCACACGCGCCACGAAGTCCTGGTAGCGCCGCGCGTAGGCCGCGTCCTGGTACTCACCCAGAAAGGCCGCGCGCCGCGCAATCACTTCGTCCAGCGGCGTGGCGCGCTGCCACTGCACCACCTGTTCGCCCCCGAGCAAGGCCTGAACGGCAGGCCAGTCCTGGGCCGCCTGGCGGCCCCACTCGAAGGCGGTCTTGTTTTGTTCCACCGCGACCGCGTTGAGCTCGATGGCGCGCAGCAGCGAAGCGCGCTCCAGCGGCAGCCAGCCCTTTTGCCAGGCGAAGCCCAGCATCACCGGATTCGTGTACAGGCTGTCGCCCATGAGGCGCGTGGCCACGGCGTCGGCATCGAAGGCGCTCACGCCGGACCCGGCAGCGCGCTCAAGCTCCGCGATGCAAGCCAGGCTCGGGTCCTGCCAGTCGGCGTTCTTCACGAAGGCCGCCGTCGGTGTGGCATGGGCGTTGAGCGCGATGTGCGTGCGACCCTCGCGCACGCGCATCAGGGTCTCACTGCCTGCGGCGACCACCGGGTCGCAGGCCAGGATGAGGTCGGCGCTGGCCATGCCCACGCGCGTCGTGTGGATGTCCTCCTGCGCCGCAGCGATGAGCACGTGGCTCCAGGTGGCGCCGCCCTTTTGCGCCAGGCCCGCAGCGTCCTGGGTCACGATGCCCTTGCCTTCGAGATGCGCCGCCATGCCCAGCAACTGGCCGATGGTGATGACACCGGTGCCGCCCACGCCCGCC
>CAIMSP010000107.1 GCA_903844215.1 uncultured beta proteobacterium
CAGCGTCGCCGTGACCCACCCCTCAGCCGACAAGCTGCAGGCCGCCTACGAGGCCTTGGGTCTGTCAGGCGTTGCGTTGCAGACGGGACCGGCCCAACTCAGCGCGACGCTGCATACGCCCAAGGGCGTGGTCACGCTGCAAAGCGGCGGGATATAGCGGTTCCGCCGTTAGCCCGCCAAGCCCACAAACACGTTTTGCACGTCGTCGTTCGCGTCGATGGCTGCAAGAAAGGCTTCGACTTCTTCCAGATGCTCCGCGCTCAGGCTGGCTGGACTCACCGGGTTTTTGGACTTGTAGCCGAGCTTGGCCGACAGGACGTTGAAGCCGTGGACCGGCAGCGCGCGGCTCACCAGATCAAGGTCGCTCGGGTCGGTCAGAAACAGCGTCACACCTTCTTCATCAGCCGCTTCGAAGTCCTGCGCGCCGGCTTCGATGGCCGCCAGCTCCGCGTCGGCACCCGCCGCAGTGGGCTCGGCTTCGATCATTCCGACGTGCTCAAAGTCCCAGGCCACCGAGCCGGAGGTGCCGAGTTGGCCCTTGCGAAACAGCACGCGCATTTCAGGTGCGGTGCGGTTCACGTTGTCGGTCAGACACTCGACCATCACGGCCACCTGGTGCGGCGCAAAGCCTTCGTAGATCACATGCTCGAAGTGGACAACCTCGCCCGTGAGTCCGGCGCCCTTCTTGATGGCGCGGTCCAGCGTGTCCTTGGGCATGGAGACCTTGCGCGCCTGTTCCACCAGCAGTCGCAGGCGGGCGTTGCCTGAGGGGTCGGCGCCGCTGCGCGCCGCGACCATGATGTCCTTGGACAATTTGCCAAAAACCCGCCCCTTGGCACTTGCCGCCAAATCCTTGCCTTTTGCTTTCCACTGCGCGCCCATGTCGGTTTCCTTGTTGTTGTTTCAGCTTGCTATGCTAACAAGGTGCGCGCACCCACTGTCCCCATTCGCCGAATCGCCCATCTGGACATGGACGCTTTTTATGCGTCGGTGGAGTTGCTGCGCTACCCTCAGCTCAAGGGCCTGCCGGTGGTGATAGGCGGGGGCCGACGGGCCGTGGACGCGGCGATTGAGCCGGGTCAGGAGGTGCTGGCCTTGAACGAGATCCCACTGTCGCAGTTCCCGCTGCTCAAGGACTACACCGGGCGCGGCGTCATCACCACGGCCACCTATGCGGCACGCCAGTTCGGTGTGGGCTCGGCCATGGGGCTGATGAAGGCGGCCAGGCTGTGCCCGCAGGCCATCATCCTGCCGGTGGATTTTCCCGAATACGGCAAGTACTCGCGGCTGTTCAAAAGCGTCATCACCGAGATCGCTCCGGTGATGGAGGACCGGGGCGTGGACGAGGTGTACATCGACTTCACCGAGGTGCCCGGCGGGCAGCGCGAGGGCGGGCGCGTGCTGGCGCGGCTGATCCAAAAGGCCATCATCGACGCCACGGGTCTGACCTGCTCGGTGGGCGTGGCGCCGAACAAGCTGCTGGCCAAGATGGCCAGCGAGTTCAACAAGCCCAAAGGCATTTCCATCGTGCTGGAGCAAGACCTGCAGACGTTGATCTGGCCGCTGGCGTGCCGCAAGATCAACGGCATCGGGCCCAAGGCCGATGAGCGGCTGCAGGCGTTGGGCATCCGAACCATCGGCGAGCTCGCGGCGCAGGAGCTGCACTGGCTGGTCGAGCACTTCGGTCGAGCCACCGGCGCCTGGATGTTTGAGGCATCGCATGGCCGCGATGAGCGGCCACTGAGTCTGGACAGCGAGCCCGTCTCCATCAGCCGCGAGACCACGTTCGAGCGTGACCTGCACGCGGTGCGCGACAAGGCCGAGCTCGGCGCCGTGTTCACGCGCTTGTGCGAACAGGTCGCCTGCGACCTGCAGCGCAAGGGCTACCGGGGCAAGACCATCGGTATCAAACTGCGTTTTGCTGACTTCAAGGGCGTGACGCGCGATCAGACGCTGGACCACTACATCGCCGACGCCGCCTCGATCCGCCACGCCGCAGGACAGGCGCTCAAGCGCGCGCCGCTCACGCAGCGCCTGCGCTTGCTGGGCGTGCGCGTCGGTGCGCTGATCAAGGAAGGCGACGCCAGCCTGTACAGTGACAAAAAGGAGACTCCACACCATGAACAAGATGCATTGCTTTTCCCTGACGACTGAGCAACAGGTCGCGCACCTGGTGCTGAACCAGCCCGAGGCGCTCAACACCATGAGTCCGACCTTCTGGCGCGAGCTCGACGCGGTGCTGACACAGCTGCACGCCAGCGGCGAGGCGCGGGTGCTGGTGATTTCCAGCACCGGCAAGCACTTCAGCGCCGGCATGGCGCTGGACGTCTTCAGCGCCGCACCGCTGGACGACCAGAGCGCACAAGGGCGCGCTGCGGTCTTCGACCTGCTGGGCGACATGCAGGCCACCTTCACCAAGCTCGAGACGCTGCGCATGCCGGTGATCGCCGCCATCCAAGGCGGCTGCATCGGCGCCGGCGTGGACATGGTGAGCGCCTGCTGCATCCGCTATGCCACGGCCGAGGCCTTCTTCTGCATCCAGGAAATCAACATCGGCATGGTGGCCGACGTGGGCACGCTGCAGCGCCTGCCCAAGCTGATACCGCTGGCCGTGGTGAAGGAGCTGGCCTACACCGGTCGGCGCCTGAGCGCGCAGCAGGCGCTGGGCTACGGCCTGGTGAACGCGGTGTTCGACACGCCCGCTGCGCTGCTGGCGGCGGCCCTGCAGTGCGCACAGGAAATCGCTGCCAAGGCGCCGGTGGCGATCTGGGGCACGAAGCAGGCGATCCACTACGCGCGTGACCACTCGGTGGACGACGCGCTCAAGCAAATGGGCTGGCTGCAGGGCGCGATCTGGAGCAACGCCAACGTGCGCGAAGCCGTCACGGCGATGAAGCAAAAGCGCCCGGGGCAGTTCGACGATCTGGCCGAGTTGCAGTCGTTCAGGGACCTTGGACCGTAGGCGCTATTGCCTAGCCGTGCGGATATTGGCCGGCAGTGGCTGCGGGCTGCTGGTGCGAAACGGGTTGATGTCCAGGCCGCCGCGGCGCGTGTAGCGCGCATAAACGCTCAGCTTGTGCGGCTGGCAGCGCGTCCACAGGTCCATGTAGATGCGCTCCACGCACTGCTCGTGAAACTCGTTGTGGTTGCGAAAACTCACCAGGTATTGCAGCAAGCCCTCTTGCTCGATCTGCGGCCCGGTGTAGCTGATCTGCACGCTGGCCCAGTCGGGCTGGCCCGTGACCAGGCAGTTGCTCTTGAGCAGGTTCGAGCACAGCACTTCGCTCACGGGGGCCTCCTCCTTGTTGGACTTGAGCAGTTCCGGCGCCGGGCTGTAGCGGGTGCATTCGATGTCCAGACGGTCCAGGCTCAGGCCGTCGATTTCATGCACCGGTTCGCGGTCGAACATGTCGGGCAACAGCAGCTTCACGCCCACCGTGGACTGCACGGCGCCACCGCGCCACACGGCCGCGCTGATGTCGGTGCGGATGCGCTCGCGCACCTCTTGTGCGTCGATACAACGGGTGTTGGTGAAGCTGTTGAGGTAGAGCTTGAACGACTTGCTCTCGACGATGTGCGTGGACTCTGCGGGCACGGTGATGTGCGCCAGCGCCACCTGGGGCTTGCCGCGCGGGTTCAGCCAACTGAGCTCGAACGCGGTCCACAGGTCGGCGCCCAGAAACGGCAACGCGCCGCTGATGCCCACCTCGAGGCGTTTGGGCGCGCGGGAAATGGGAAACAGCAGACTGGCGTCGTACTGGTCGATGTAGGGCGCCGGTTTGCCCAGCGGCGATTGTTCAGCAGAAGAGTTCATGGCGCGGGTGGTTTCAGTCGGCGATGTGGCGGCGGAACACGAAGCGATCCGCTGATGAAGACGCGCCGGCAAAGGCGTAGCCTTCCAGGTCAAAGCCCTGCAGTTGCTGCGGCAGCACGAGCCGTTGCGTCACGGCGTAGCGCGCCATCAGGCCACGGGCGCGCTTGGCAAAGAAGCTGATCACCTTGTACTTTCCGTTCTTGTGGTCTTCGAAAACGCACTCCAGCACGCGCGCCTTGAGCGTCTTGAGGTCAACGGCTTTGAAGTATTCCTGCGAAGCCAGATTCACGATCACCGGCGAGGCGTCGGCCGCCAAGCGTTGGTTCAGGTACTGCGCGATCTGTGCGCCCCAGAATCGATACAGGTTGGCGCCCTGCGGCGTGGCCAGGGCCGTCCCCATCTCCAGCCGGTAGGGCTGCATCCGGTCCAGCGGGCGCAGCACGCCGTACAGGCCGCTGAGTATGCACAGATGCTGCTGCGCCCACTGCAGATCGGTGTCGGCCAGCGAGCGCGCGTCCAGGCCGCCATAGACATCGCCATTGAAGGCGAGCACGGCCTGACGCGAATTCTTCGCCGTGAACTTGGGCGACCAGGCGGCATAGCGCTGCACGTTGAGCGTGGCCAGTGCCTGGCTCAAGTCCATCAACTCGGCCACTTGCCCCGGCGTGAGCGTTTGCAGCCGATCGATGAGCTCGGCCGACTGGGCCACAAACGCGGGCAGGCTGTGCTGCTTGAACTCGATGGGAGACTCGTAGTCCAGCGACTTGGCGGGGGAAAGCAAAAACAACATGATGGTGGTCCGGTGAGCTGCGTATTATGCGTTTCACCCGCGCCGCGACGACCGCTGCCCGAGCTGCTTGACCGAGACCGTCGCGGCGGCTCGGCGAGGCAAGCGGCGCGTGAAACTCAGCTCAGATCGCCGGCCAGGGACGCCAGTGCATCGGGGGCGATGCTCACATGCGCCGGATAGTGGCTGTGGTCGCAGCCGAGCTTGACACCGGCACCGGCGCGCACGGCGGCGCACATGGCCGGCGTCAATTCAAAGCGCACAAAGTGCACGGCCGAGGTCTTCTCGTCGTTGGAGCGCTCCAGGTCTTCATCGGCGATGCCATAGACCCGGGCCTGGCCTTCGACTTCGACAAACCAGCGATGCTCCACGCCGATCAGGCGCGCCAGCTCACGCTTGCGCTCGTTCACGTCGGGGTATTCGATCAGCACGGTGGCTTTCCAGTTGCTGCCGCTGGGCACCAGCGCCGCGTAGGCATCGATCTCCTGCTGGATGCCGTCCTCTTCGAAAATCTTTTCGATGCGCAGCATTTCCTGAATCTGGTAGCGGATCGTGGCCTCGGACTCGAACTGAAAACTCATGTGCTCGCCCAGGTGCACGCTGCGCAAACGGCGCTGCGCCAGCACCTCGTCCTTGTGCGCCTTGCGGTACTTGCTATAGGCCTCGAGCGACATGAGGCTTTCGGGGGTGATGTGGCCGGTGATTTGCATTCTTGACTTTCAGGAGAGTCCGTAGGCTTCGCGGATCAGCGTGAGCGGGTGTTTTTGTGGCGGCGTGCCGAGCTGGTTCACTGCAAAGCCTTGGGCGATGTGGTGGCCGCCGAGCGGGCAGTCGCTGCTGATGACGTCGGGCAGCCCGCCGTCCTTGTGGTTTGCCATGGCCTTGAACAGCGGCTTGCCGATCTTCATGGCCTGCTGGTGCGTCGCCTTCTTCACGCCAAAGGTGCCGGCGTGACCCGAGCAGCGCTCGTGCGTTTGCACACTCGTGCCCGGCACCATCTTCAACATTTCTTCGGTCTTCTTGCCGATGTTCTGCACCCGCCCATGGCAGGGAATCTGGTAGCTGATCTTGCCCAGTGCGTGCGGGAATTCCACCTTGAGCAAGCCGTCGCGCTTGCGCGCCATCAGGTATTCAAACGGGTCCCACATGGCGGCCTTGACCAACTGCACGTCGGCCTCGTCCGGGTACATCAGCGGCAGCTCCTGCTTGAACATCAGCGTGCAACTGGGCACGGCGCTGAGGATGGCGTAACCCTCTTTCGCATAGCGCGCCAGCACCGGCATATTCGCCTCCTTGCTGGCGTTCACGGCGTCCAGATCGCCCAGTTCGAGCTTGGGCATGCCGCAGCATTTTTCCTTCTCCACCAGCACGTAGGGCACTTCGTTGTGGTCCAGGATCTTCAGCAGGTCGTGACCGATGCCGGGCTCGTTGTAGTTGACGAAGCAGGTCGCGAAAATCGCCACTTTGCCCGGCGTCTTGGCGCCGTCTTGCACAGGAAACGGCGCTGACTCAGGCGCGCTGGAGCGGAACTTCTTGGTCGCCAGTTCGGGCAGCCAGGCGTCCTTGTCCACGCCCAGCGTCTTCTCCATCAGGCCGCGCGCCAGCGGCGTCTTGTTCACGGCGTTGGCCGCCTGCACCACGATCGGTATGCCGGCAAACTGGCCGTGCAGGTCGGTGGACGCGAGAAACTTCTCGCCCATGCCGACCTCGCCCTTCTTGAACTTGATCGCCTTGGCACGCAGCATGGTGTGCGGAAAGTCCAGGTTCCAGGCGTGGGGCGGCGTGTAGGGGCACTTGGTCATGTAGCACAGGTCGCACAGATAGCACTGGTCCACCACCTTCCAGAAGTCCTTCTTGTCAACGCCGTCAACCTCCATGGTCTTGCTCGCATCCACCAGGTCGAACAGCGTCGGGAAGGAGCCGCACAGGCTCACGCAGCGCCGGCAACCGTGGCAGATGTCGAAGATGCGCTCCATTTCGTGCAGCGCCAAATCTTCGTTGAAGAACTCGGGGTTCTTCCAGTCCAGTGGATGCCGGGTCGGCGCTTCGAGATTGCCTTCGGTGGCCATGATGTTTCCTTGGGATATTGACGAAAAATTTCCGAGCTCATCGCGGAAATTTTTCGTCAATCGCCACGCCAAGCGGCGTAGCGAGCGGCTGTCAGCCTAGGCGCGGGTGTCGGGTCACCGGAGTGTGCTTAAGGCACATGAGGATGGCCCGATCAGGACCCGCAACGACGCATCACAGCCGCACAGTAGCCGCTAATCGACCAGTTCGGCGAGTGCCTTGGCATAGCGGTTCGCATGCGAACGCTCGGCCTTGGCCAGGGTTTCAAACCAGTCGGCGATTTCGTCGTGACCTTCGTCGCGCGCGGTCTTGGCCATGCCGGGGTACATGTCGGTGTACTCGTGCGTTTCGCCAGCCACTGCGGCCTTCAGGTTGTCGCGGGTCGGGCCGATGGGCAAGCCCGTGGCCGGGTCGCCGCATTGTTCGAGCCACTCCAGGTGGCCGTGCGCGTGGCCGGTCTCACCTTCGGCGGTGGAGCGAAACAGTGCTGCCACGTCGTTCTGGCCTTCGATGTCGGCCTTGTTTGCGAAATACAGGTAACGGCGATTGGCCTGGGACTCGCCTGCGAAGGCGGCCTTGAGGTTGTCTTCCGTCCTGGAGCCTTTGAGTGCTGCCATGGAAATCTCCTGGTGAATAAAAAATACAAACGCGTTTGCCGTGGCAGTTGCCCGCCAAGGACAGTCCGAAGATACCCCAAGAAGATGACGCTGGTGATGAGGTCGTTCAATCCCATCGATTGCCAGACGCTATCGATACGAATATTTCGATATATTTTTTCTTCTGCTGTGCCGCCGGCCAGCGCCTGAGCCTGGGGTGCGCCGGTAAAATCAGACCGGTCTCTCCCACGTGCTCCCGGACAGCGCCACATCGCCGGCGCTGTTTCCACTTTCCCATTGGCTCCAAATGACTGAAACCCCGCAACAACCCGGACTGCAATCCCTGTCCAAATCGTTCGAACCGGCCGCGCTCGAAGCCCATTGGGGCCCCGAGTGGGAAGCGCGCGGCTACGGACAGGCCGGCTATCGCGGCAGCAAGGCGGCCAAGGCGGGCGCACCGGCGTTCTCGATCCAGTTGCCGCCGCCGAACGTGACGGGCACGCTGCACATGGGGCACGCGTTCAACCAGACCATCATGGACAGCCTCACGCGCTACCACCGCATGCAGGGCGCCAACACGGCCTGGATCCCCGGCACGGACCACGCCGGCATCGCCACGCAGATCGTGGTCGAGCGCCAGTTGCAAGCCGCAGGCATCAGCCGCCACGACATGGGCCCCACGCCCGCGCAAGCGCGCAAGAACTTCGTCGCCAAGGTCTGGGAGTGGAAGGAAAAGAGCGGCAACACCATCACCACGCAGATGCGCCGCATGGGCGACTCCGTGGACTGGAGCCGCGAGTACTTCACCATGGACGACAAGCTCTCCAAGACCGTGACCGAAACCTTTGTGCGCCTGTACGAGCAGGGCCTGATCTATCGGGGCAAACGCCTGGTGAACTGGGACCCGGTGCTGCAAAGCGCAGTCAGCGACCTGGAAGTGGAGAGCGCCGAGGAAGACGGCCACATGTGGCACATCGCCTATGCGCTGGCCGATGGCTCGGGCTCGTTGACGGTTGCGACCACGCGCCCTGAAACCATGCTGGGCGACGTGGCCGTGATGGTGCACCCGGAAGACGAACGCTATGCGCACCTGATCGGCCAGCAAGTCGTGCTGCCGCTGTGCGGCCGCAATATTCCGGTGATCGCCGACGACTACGTGGACAAGGCGTTTGGCACGGGCGTGGTCAAGGTCACGCCAGCGCACGACCTGAACGACTACGCCGTGGGTCAACGGCATCAATTGCCGATCATCGGCGTGCTCACGCTGGACGCCAAGATCAACGACAACGCACCTGAGGCCTACCGCGGCCTGGACCGCTTCGTCGCACGCAAGAAGGTCGTTGCCGACCTGGACGCCCTGGGCCTGCTGGTCGAGGTGAAGAAGCACAAGCTGATGGTGCCGCGCTGCGAGCGCACCGGTCAGGTGATCGAGCCCATGCTCACGGACCAGTGGTTCGTCGCCATGACGAAACCGACCCCCACGCTCGGCGCTGACGCGTCGTCGCTGCCCCCCGAGGGGGCTAATTTTCCTAGGGGCGGCCCGTCGGAAAATTTCAGCGAAACCACCCACACAGGCAAGAGCATCGCGCAAAAGGCCATCGACGCCGTGCAGTCGGGCGAGGTGAAGTTCGTTCCCGAGAACTGGGTCAACACCTACAACCAGTGGATGAACAACATCCAGGACTGGTGCATCAGCCGCCAACTTTGGTGGGGCCATCAGATTCCGGCCTGGTACGACGAAGACGGCAACGTGATCGTGGCGCGCAATGAAGCCGAGGCCCAGGCCAAGGCGCCGGGCAAGAAACTCAGGCGCGACGACGACGTGCTCGACACCTGGTATTCGTCTGCACTCGTTCCCTTCTCGACGATGGGCTGGCCAGAAAGTCAAGCGCCGGACAGGCCGATGCCAGAGGCAACTGCTCTTCGTTCCGTCCCGACTGGCGCGGGCCGGTCGGGAGCTGCGGAACTCAGCGGCCCGTCGGCGCTCACGCCTTCTCTTTCGGACTACGACCTCTATCTGCCCAGCAGCGTGCTGGTCACGGGCTACGACATCATCTTCTTCTGGGTGGCGCGCATGATCATGATGACCACGCACTTCACCGGGCGCGTGCCGTTCACGCATGTTTACATCCACGGTCTGGTGCGCGACGCGCAGGGCCACAAGATGAGCAAGAGCGAAGGCAATGTGCTCGACCCGGTGGACCTGATCGACGGCATCGCGCTGGCGCCCTTGTTGGACAAGCGCTGCGAAGGGCTGCGCAAGCCCGAGACCGCGCCCCAGGTGCGCAAGAACACGCAAAAGGAATTCCCCGAAGGCATACCGGCCTTTGGCGCCGACGCGCTGCGCTTCACCTTTGCCTCCCTGGCCTCGCTGGGACGCAGCATCAACTTCGACGCCAAACGCTGCGAGGGTTACCGCAATTTCTGCAACAAGCTGTGGAACGCCACGCGTTTTGTGCTGATGAACTGCGAAGGCCAGGACTGCGGCTTGCTGGAGCACACGGCGGATCAGTGCGCTGCGCCCTCACCCTCTCCCGGCGGGACAGGGAGCGAAGAGGCGACGGCCTATCTGGAGTTCAGCGCGGCCGATCGCTGGATCGTCTCGCTGCTGCAAAAGACTGAAAGCCAGGTGGCGCAACATTTTGCCGACTACCGTCTGGACAACGTGGCCAACACGGTTTACCAATTCATCTGGGACGAGTTCTGCGACTGGTATCTGGAAATCGCCAAGGTGCAGATCAACACCGGCAACGCGGCGCAACAACGCGCCACACGCCGCACGCTGATCCGTACGCTGGAAACCATACTGCGGCTGGCGCACCCCATCATTCCCTTCATCACCGAAGAGCTGTGGCAAAAGGTCGCGCCCGTCGCGGGGCGATGGGCCCCCGCGACTTCCGATAGCGCCGGGCGTGCCGGCGAATCCATCGCCATCGCCGCCTACCCCGTCTGCCAACCCGAGCGCATCGATGAAGGTTCAATAGCCCATGTGGCCAAGCTCAAGGCCCTGGTCGATGCCTGCCGCAACCTGCGCGGCGAGATGAGCGTCTCACCGGCCACCCGGCTGCCGCTGTTCGTGCTCACCGCCACGCCCGAAGAACTGGCCTTCATGCAGGGTTCGGCGCCGGTGCTGCAGGCGCTGGCCAAGCTGAGCGAGCTCAGGCTGTTCAGCGACGAGGCCGCCTGGGCGGCAGCAGCCCAGGCCGCACCCGTGGCCGTGGTCGGTCAGGCGCGCATCTGCCTGCACATGGAGATCGACGTGGCGGCGGAAAAGCTGCGCATCGCCAAGGAGATCGCGCGCCTCGAGGGCGAAGTGGCCAAGGCCCATGTCAAGCTCGGCAACGAGGCCTTCGTGGCCAAGGCGCCGCCGGCCGTGATCACGCAGGAGCGCAAGCGTCTGGCAGATTTCGGCGATACGCTGAGCCAACTGCGCGAGCAACTCACACGCCTGGGCTGACGCGCCGCCCGCTCAGGGAGGCCCAGGAAGGGGCTTTAACGGCGCCGCAGCACGTGGATGACGTCCGCGCCCACGGTCTGCTGCTCCAGCAGTTCATTGCCGGTCTGACGCGCAAAAGCCTGGAAGTCGCGCACCGAGCCGGGGTCGGTGCACACCACCTTGAGCACCTGGCCGCTCTGAATTTCGGCCAGCGCCTTCTTCGCCTTGAGGATGGGCAGCGGGCAATTCAGGCCGCGGGCGTCGATTTCTTTGTCGATATGCATGGGGGGTTCCGAAGGAGGATTCGATTCTATCTTTCAGGCGCCGCTGCCGAGTTGCTAGTATCGAAGCATGCGCATCCATCTGCACCACGTCACACACTACCAGTACGACCGCGTGGTCACGCTGGGGCCGCAGCTGGTGCGCCTGCATCCCACGCCCCACTGCCGCTCGCGCATCTCGTCCTATGCGCTCACGGTGCAACCGCCATCGCATTTCATCAACTGGCAGCAGGACCCGCTGGGCAATCACCTGGCGCGCCTGGTGTTTTCCCAGCCCATGGCGCAGTTCAGCTTGAGCGTGGACATGGACGTGGAACTGCTGAGCAGCAACCCCTTCGATTTCTTCCTCGACCCATCAGCCGACTATTTCCCGTTTGCCTACAGCGCGCGCGACGCCATGGCGCTGGCGCCCTACCTGGCCTGCAGCAGCGCCGAGGACGAGGCAGCACGCTTGCGCGCTTACCTGCAGCCATTGGGTCGAGCACAACGGCGCACGCTTGATTTTCTCGTGGCGCTGAACCAGCAGGTGCAGCGCGACATTCGTTACCAACTGCGCTTTGAGGCCGGCGTGCAGACGCCCTTGGAGACGCTGCGCCAGGCCAGTGGCTCGTGTCGGGATTCGGCCTGGCTGCTGGTGCAGTTGCTGCGCCTGAGCGGCCTGGCGGCGCGCTTTGTCTCGGGCTATCTGATCGATGTCGATCCCAAGGCCGGCGCAGCCCCAGCGGACCTGGACAGTTCCCAGCTCCACGCCTGGTGCGAGGTGTACCTGCCCGGCGCTGGCTGGATCGGCCTGGACGCGACCTCAGGGCTGCTCACGGGAATGGGCCACATACCGCTGGCCTGCGCCCTCGAACCCGCAGCGGCCGCTCCGGTGGAGGGCGTCTCGGACCGGGCCGAGGTGCAGTTCAGTCACCGCATCGAATTGACATTGACCCACTGAGCCAGCGCCTGGGCGCGCCCAGGCTCATGCCGATACAGCGTTCACCGGATGATCCAGTGCCGTGGCGATGGCCAGCAGTCGTTGGAATGGGATCGGCTTTGGCAACACCTCGACACCCGAGGGAACCCCGCCGCGCTGCTCAATTTCGAGCGCATCCAGGCCGCTCACGGCGACGATCTTGCACAGCAGCATTTCGGGCGTTTGGCGCAGCACGCGCAACATGCTAAAGCCGTCCATGCCCGCCATGTTCAGGTCGGTGATCAGCAGGTCGGGGCGACGCTTGCCGATCTCCATCAGGGCGGCGATGGCGTTGTCAATGAACTTGACCTCGGGACGCATCGGCCATGCGGCCAGATGGGCCTGGTACAGACGCAGCAAATGGACATCGTCTTCCACCACCAGCACGCGCAACGGCGACGCCTCGATCGGGGCGATCGGAGCCAGCGGCGCAGGCGCTCGCCTTTGCAGCAGCGCGTCCACTGAATCCCGCAGCACCCGGCGATGGCCTCCGGTCGTTTTCCAGGCTTGCAACATCCCGCTTTCCACCCACAGCTGCACCGTGCCCACCGACATCCCCAGCAGATCCGCTGCTTCACGGGTCGTGCAGAAGTTTTTTTGGATCGTGGTGATGGGTGCTGGTTTGGACATTGGAAAACTTCGCGTGGTGAGACTTTTTTCGGCTTAGGATAGTATGTCTAATTTGAAAACTTTAACACATCTTGAAACTTATTGCCAAATATTGGTAAGGTTTCCAATATTCAGTGACGCTGGGCAGCCGGCGCGCGAACCGACGAAAAAGGTTGCCTATTCTATTAGCCCTGTCGTTGGGCGCTGATTTTGCAGTTTGCTGGTTCGAAATTCCAAAGAGCGGTGCGGATCTTGCGCGTCGATGCAGCAACTGGAGTGACGGTCTGACGGCCTGGCCTGGCCTCTATAAAACCATTCCGAGGTACTGCGCCTTGGAAATCAACTCGGCCTGGGTATCGTTGAACTTATTTGAGATGGCCTGAAATTCATGGCCCAGACAACTGAAGGCATCCGCCATGTCGGGGTCGAAGTGCCGGCCTTTTCCCTGCATGATGATTTCGGCCGCCTGGGCGTGCGTCATCCCCTCCTTGTAGACACGCGGACTGATGAGCGCGTCGTAGACATCGGCCAGCGCCATGAGGCGCCCGGCGATGGGGATGGCGTCGCCGACCAAGCCCAGGGGGTAGCCCGAGCCATCCCATTTTTCATGGTGCGAATAGACGATGTCCTTGGCGATTTCCAGAAAGTCCAACATTTCCCCGGAGGTCGCCCCCGCATGCAACAGCGCGTCGCGGCCCAACTCGGGATGGGTTTTCATGACTTCAAACTCCTCCGGTTCATAGCGTCCCGGCTTGAGCAGGATCCGATCGGGAATGCCCACCTTTCCGATGTCGTGCAAGGGCGCACACTTGAACAGAAGCTCTACCGTCTCGTCGGTCAAAAAGTTCTTGAAGCGCGGGTTGGATTGGAGCTGCTGACTCAACGCCCGCATGTAGTGCTGGGTGCGTCTGAGATGGTTGCCGGTGTCGGCATCGCGCTTTTCAGCCAACGAGGCCAGAGCCAGGATGGTCACGTCCTGCAGTGCCGCCAATTGGCGGGTGCGCTTGGCGACCTCGAACTCGAGGTACTCGTTGTTCACCCGCATCGTCTTGGCGAACGACGCGTCGGCCGCGTGCGCCCGCACTCGTGACAGCAAGATCGGCGGGTTGACCGGGCGCGTGATGTAGTCCACCGCGCCCAGCGCCAAGCCATACTGCTCGTCTTCCACCTCGTCTCGGCTGGTCAGAAAGATCACCGGGATTTGTCGCGTTCTGGGATTGGACTTGAGCGCTCGGCAGACCTCGTAGCCATCCATTCCCGGCATCGTGACATCCAGCAAAATGAGGTCGGGCGGTTCGAACTCCGCCAGTGCCAGGGCCCTGGCGCCATTGTTCACCGCCTTGACGCCATAGTGGCTTTGCAGCAATCCGACCAACAGCGCGAGGTTGGCAGGGGTGTCGTCCACCACCAGCACCGTGGGCTTGGCGGAACTAAAGATTTCCATGCGCGTTCTCTCCGATCAATGCCACGCCGGCCGAACGTACCAGCTTGCCCAGTTCTGCCGATGCGGACTCAAATTCAAAGTCTTCAATCTGTCGCTGCAGTGGCCCAAAGCCATCGCCCAGCGCCTGCTGCAGCAGGCCCGCATGCTCGCGCACCAGGGTCAGTGCGTGTGCATCGCTGGCGCCGAGCAAGCGCGCCAGCTCGCCGCACACTCGCTGCCCGCGCTCGGGCTCGTAGTCCGGGAGCGGCGGGTTGGGTACCGGTGCCGGTGCGGGCATGGCCAGGCGCATTTCCAGAACCAGCTCGAGCGCATGTTGCTCCAGCGATTGCAGCAGTTGCTCCAGTTCAGGCAGTGGCGCCTTGCGGCCCAAGGCCTGTTCCACGGCAGAACTCAATGCACTGCACTTGAGTGCGCCCAAATTGGCGGCCACGCCCCTGAGCGTGTGCGCCGCGCGCTGCGCCAACGCCAGGTCCCCGCTGTTCACGGCGCGGCGCAGTTGCGCCGGGTCATGCCCAAGGCTCGCGCAGAATTTGTGCAGCAGGCTGAAATACAGGTCGCGCTGACCGGCGCATTGGCGCAGGCCTTGCACCAGGTCGATGTCGGCGATGTGCCATCCCGGCAGCGCTGCGGACGCGCGCGACCAGCGCGCAATGCAGCGCGCCAATGCATCTGGATCGATCGGCTTGGTCAGATGTTCGTTCATGCCCTCGCTCAGGCAGCGCGCCCCTTCTTCGGCCCGTGCGTGGGCCGTCATGGCGATGATGGGCAAGTCGTCAAAGCGCGCGTTGCTACGCAACGCCAGGGTCGCCTGGTGGCCGTCCAGCACCGGCATTTGCAGATCCATGAAGACCATGGCCCAGGGCAAGGGGTCGGGCGCCGCGTTGAGCATGTCCAGCGCCTGCTGTCCGTCGTTTGCAATCGCCACCTGCACCCCCAGCGACTGCATCAACTCCAGCGCAATTTGCTGGTTGATTTCGTTGTCTTCCACCAGCAGCACACTCACGCCCTGGAGTTCCCCGCCGGCGCTGCTCGGAATGGGCTCGGCATCACGCGAGGCATGCAGCGGTCGGATGATGCCGGCCAAGGTATCCCAAAGCCTGGACTGGCTCACCGGCTTGTCAATGAAGGCGCTGGCGCCAGCGCGCAATCCCGCATCGCGCACCTCGTCGGCACCATAGGCGGTGACGATCACCACGGCGGGTCGGTGCAACAAAGGCAAAGTCTGAGTGACCATATGGGCACCCTCCACCCCATCGAGACCGGGCATGCGCCAATCCATCAAGACCACCTGGAAGGGCTCAGCCGCGTCGGCGGCCTGCAGTTCGGCGATCGCCGCGCGCACATCCGCAACGCCCAGCCCGGCCATGCCCAAGGTGTCAAGCTGTTCGAGCAGAATCTGCCGCGCCGAGTCGTTGTCGTCAACCACCAGAACACGGACCCCGGCGGCGCTGGAGCGCCGCAGCGCCGTGGGCTGCTGCTGGTCCGAGCGCTCCAGCCAGGCGCTGAACGTGAAGGTGCTTCCGCTGCCTGGCTTGGACTTGGCCCAGATGCTGCCGCCCATCATCTCGACAAAGCGCTTGGAAATCACCAAACCCAGCCCCGTGCCGCCGTAGCGGCGCGTGGTGGAACTGTCGGCCTGGGTGAACGCGTTGAACAACTGGCCGCATTGCTCGGGCGTCATGCCCACACCGGTGTCTTCCACCGAGATCGTCAATTCGACCCGGTTGCCCTGGTATTGCGACACCACCAGTTCCAGCTTGACCTGGCCGCGTTCGGTGAACTTGATGGCGTTGTTCACCAGATTGATCAACACTTGTCGAAAGCGCATGGCGTCGCCCAACAAACCCGTTGGCACATCCGGAGCGACGCGAATCAGGAATTCGAGTCCCTTGTCGTGCGCCTGCTTCGCGACCACAGACGACATGGCGTCGAGCAGTTCGTCCAGCCAGAAAGGCAGCTGCTCCAGCTCCATTCGTCCGGCCTCAATTTTCGAGAAGTCCAAGATGTCGTTGATGACCACGAGCAAGGACGTGCCTTCGGCGTGGATCTTCTGCAGGTAATCTCGTTGCCGCGATGTCATGTCGGTCTTGAGCGCCAGGTGCGACAAACCGATGACGGCGTTCATGGGCGTGCGAATTTCGTGGCTCATGTTCGCCAGGAATTCACTCTTGGCCTTGGTCGCTTCTTCGGCGTGCATGCGGGCGACCTGCAACTCATCGCGCTGCAGGCCCAGTTCCCGCGCCTGGTCCTGGGTCTGCAGCAGCAACTCGTGCGCCAATTGATTGCGTTCGAATATTTCCAGGTTGAGCGCAATCAGCGGCACCAGTTCGGCCATCAAGGCGCTGTGCCGCTCTTGCATCAGGCCCAGGCTGGCGAGCTCGATCACGGCCAGCACCTTGCCCGAGGAGTTGGCGACCGGAAAAATGTGCACCGCGCGCGGCGCCACATCGATGAGCGCCGACTGGATGCGCAGATCACTGGGCTGCAAGCCGTCCATCACGATCGATTCTCCATCCAGCACCGATTGCCCCAACAGTCCCTCGCCCGCAGCGAACTCGCGCAACGTGGCGTTCCCATCGGGCACACCCCAACCACCCAGATAAACGTACTTTTCGCTTCGGGAAGCGTGCACGTAGAGCAGTCCAATGGCGGCTCCAACAATGGGTCTGAGTCGCGACATCAAGGCCGCAGCGAACGCTTGCATGTCCTGCGTGGCCTGGAGTGCCGGGGAAATTTCGCTCAGGCAGGTCTTGACCCAGCGCTGCGCATCGGCCTCCCGCACCACCTTTTGCAACTCGGTGATGGCGCGCGCCATGGCACCAATTTCGTTGTCCATGTCCGTGTGCTCGACGCGGGTATCGAGACGGCCTGCAGCCAGCCCTTCGACGCTGTGGCGCAGGCTCTCGGACGGCCTGCGCAAGGACATTCCCAGCAGTGCCCCCAGTCCCAGGGCAACCAGCCAGCCCATGGCTTGCAGGGCCAGGGTCCAGCGTTCGATCTGATTGGAAAAATCGAATGCTGCGGTAGCGAATTGATGCGCGGACTCTTCCTTTTGTTGCTCCAGCAAGGCCATGGCCTGGTCGGTCGCTTGGTACACGCGCACGTTGCTTTCGCTGGCCAGAAAGTGCGCCAGCTCGCCCCCTCTGAATGGCTGTTCCACCGCCAGCATCGCCAGGGCATGGTCCACATTGAGCTGGTATTGGGACAGCAGACCCTCCAGGTTCGACAGCAGCCGTTGCGTCGCAGGGGTGTGCACCGTCTTGGCCGTCTCGTCCAAGGCATGGCGCAAGGTCTCGCGGGAGTGGTTCAAGGCCGCACGCGCCGCATCCCGACTGGCTTCGTCAGGAGCCAGAATCATTTGCCGCAGGGAGCGGCCCAGTTCCATCAGGTGGGTGTTCGCCGTTTTGATGTGCGACACCCCCTGCAACTCGACGTCGTACATGCGCTGAATCTGTTCGTTGTGCAAGCGGTTCGCATAGATCGACTGCAGCCCGCTGGCCGTCAGCATCGCCAGCAGCGAACCCAGGCCAAGCAGCAGCTTGGTCTTGATCTTGAGCCCTTCAAGGTGGCGAAAAGCGTTCTTCATGGTGACGTGAGCGCTGCGAGCGCGAGTGGAGTTTTATAGGGAAAGCCGCCGCCCGGCGACCAGGCCTGGATCAAGTGAAGCTCAGCTTGCATGGGGTTCCCTTGGTGCCGCCAGGCGGCCCAGTCCAGCCGCGGCGGGCGCTCGTGCGGCCGCTGCATGCAGCGGCAGGCACAGGGTGACGCGGGTGCCCTGGCCCAGCGTGCTGGTCAAGCTGATTTGTCCCTGATGCAAGGCCATGATTTCCTTGGCAATGCTCATGCCAAGGCCGGTCCCAGGAATCTTGCCGGAACGGTCGGCGCGGTAAAAGCGCTCGCCCACACGCAAGCCTTGTTCTGCTGTCATGCCAATTCCATGGTCCGAGACATGAATGCAGACCCGGCCTTCTCGTCCCGCTTCTTCCTGCTGTTCAATCTCTAGAACAACCTCGCCGCCCGCAGGTGAATACTTGTAGGCATTCGACAGCACGTTCAGGATCACCTGGCGCAACTTGCCGCAGTCGGCCATGACGTAAACGGCCGCGCCTGGCATCACGAGCGTGGGCGGGCGGCGCCGTGCGGTTACCGGGAAGGCCTTGACCAGTTGCAAGATCAACTCCTGCAGGCACAGTCCGGCGTAGCGGAAATCCTTGCCACGGCGTTCCTCGATGCGCGCCAGGTCGAGCAACTCGTCCAGGATACCGGACATGAATTTCGCTTGCTCAAATATGATGTTCAAGGACTCCCGTTGCTCGGTCGGGCTCAGTTCCAGATTCAACAGGACTTCGGCAAAACCCATCACCCCAGCCATCGGGGTGCGAAGTTCATGCGCCGCCGTGGACAGGAATTCGCTCTTCATTTGGTCCACTTCCGCTTCATGCGTCACGTCGCGGGCGAACAGTATCTGGGACACGCTGCGTTCGCTGCTGGGCAGCAGCAGGACCTCCAATACCTGCCGCCCGGGGTGCTCCATCTCGATGCGTTGCTGTTCTGGATCCTGCCGGCTCTTGGCTTTGTCACGCAGCGCAGCCATGCCGATGAAGCGCGCTTGCGGCTTGCAGCGCTGCGCCAGCCACGCCGAAAACTCGCTTTCACCCAGGCCCTGCAAAAGCTCGCCCCCCTGATGCGTCATCCGGGCAAAGGCCGGGTTCACATAGAGAACACAATGATTCTTGTCAAAAGAGACGAAGCCATCGGGGCTCAGCGAGAAGATGGCGCTGAGCTGCTCCCGCTGTTCCAGGTCGCTTTGCTGGGCGCGCTGCCGCGTCTCGCTGGCCAAGCGAAGCTGGCGCAAATAGTGTGTCAGCCCGGCTGCCAGCGCCAGGATCAACAGGTTGAGAATGCAGCCCTGGATCAGCAAGAGATCTCGACCACGGCGGTATTTGGCCAGCACGTCCTGGACCGACAAGCCGGCCGACAGCGCCAGCGGGTAGCCCGGTATCTTGCGAAAGGAGTACATGCGCAAGACACCATCCACAGCCGAGGCTTGGGTGTAGGACCCCGACAGCTCGCCGCGATGGATGCGCGCGAACATCGATGCTTGCGCATCTGGAGTGCTGAACTCCTCCTTCGATCCCATTTGGCGCGCCCGCGCCACGCCATCGAGTCCATACAGGGCGACCAAGCCATTCGACCCCAGCTTCAATTCACTGTAGAAGCGTGTGAAATAACCGGTATCAACCGAGACCACCGCGACACCGGCAAACTCACCATGGGCGCGGGTGATGCGCCGGGACAGTTGGATCGACCATTTTCCGCTGGCGCGTTCCAGCATCGGCTTCGAGACGAAGAGCTGGCCACTGTCCGCCGCCACATGCACGCTGAAGTGCTCGCGGTCCGACAGGTCGATGCGGCCAACGTCCGGCAAGCTCGACACCACCAAGAGGCCCTTGTCGTTGATGACGCTGACCTGATTGAAGACCTCGCGGTCGAACATGCCCTTGTCGGCCCAGCTGCGCAAATCGAGCCGCTCCCCTTGTTTCAGATAGTCCTCTTGTACAAAGCGAATCAACTGGTCGGCGCTGCGCAGCGTGCGCGTGGCGTGCTCTTGGCTGACCCGGGTCAGGTTGGCCAACTCGGTCTCCCCGCCCAAGCGCACCTGGGCACGGCTTTGCTCCAGCAACTGGAAGAAATGCAACCACCCCAAGGCCATGAACAAGGCGGCGACGAGCCAGACGAAGAGCTTGGTGCGCAGGGAAGGCCTGTTCCAAAGCGGCACTGGCTTTGTCGCTGTCATGCGCTCAATCCCCATCCGAGGCGTTGATCGGCGTCGGCCGCGACGCGCGGCGTGGCCAGGTTCATCGCGGCACTGCGCATCGCCGGGGGCCTAAGCACGGTCGCACGCGGCTTGTCCGCTCTCGCGGGCCCAGGCCGCAAAGGCATCGGCCGCCATGGGCTTGCCCGTGAGGAAGCCCTGAACCAGATGGCAACCCTGCGACGCGAGCACGTCGAGCTGGGCCTGGGTCTCGACGCCACCGGCGGTGACATCCATACCCAGGGTGGCGGCGATGCCGATGAAGCATTCGCTCATGGCACGAGCGGCGCTGGACTGGGCCAGATCGCGAACAAAATTCCGATCGATCTTTAGCCGCTGAACCGGGAGCGAACCCAGGCTGGAAAGCTTGCTATAGCCGGAGCCAAAATCGTCAATCGCCAGCTTCACTTCCAGCTCCCGCAACTGGCTTAAACGCGAGCGCGCGTCTTGCAGGTATTGCATGGCGTCGGCCTCGGTGATCTCCAGTTCCAAGGAACTCGGCTTGATGCCGTGCGTGCGCAAGATCTGACTGACACGCTGGGCAAACTGCGGATCCTGCAACTGGCGCGACGAGATGTTGACCGACAAGGTCAGACCTAGCAAGCCGTCTTTTTGCCATGCGCTCAATTGCTCGCAGGCGGTCTCCAGGACCCAATAGCCCAGGGCCACGATGGCGCCATTCTTTTCGGCGATCGGAATGAAGGTGAGCGGCAAGACCTCGCCCAGCAAAGGGTGGTTCCAGCGCAGCAAGACTTCGCAACCGCGCAGCTGGTGGAACTTGTCGGGCGTGACTTGGGGCTGGTACACCAGATGCAACTGCTGGCGTTCCAGCGCCAGCAAAATATCCGCTCCCATGTCCGGTCCGGGCTGGACGATACTGTCGGCTTCAAAAAAGCTGAACTCCAGGCCCAGGCGTTTGGCGCTGTACATGGCGGCGTCGGCATGCTTCAACAGCGTGGCCACGTCGTCGCCGTCCAGCGGGTAGCGCGCACAGCCAATGCTCACGCTGAGCTTCAAACCCTTGCCATCGGCCAACTCGACGGGCGCGGCCAGCGCCGTCAGCACGCTGCTGGCAATGCTGTGAGCGTCTTCGTTGTGCACCGGGTTTTGCAGCAGGATGACGAACTCATCTCCTTCGACACGCGCCACCATGTCGCTCTGGCGCACGGTGGCTTGGAGGCGCGCGCTCACCTCACGCAACACCTGATCCCCCACCTGGTGACCAAACTCGTCGTTGATCGGTTTGAACCGGTTCAGATCGATGTGCATCAGGCAAAACTTGTTGCTGCCATCACGCGCGTTTGCCATCGCCTGGGTCAAGCGGTCTTCCAGCAGACGGCGGTTGGGCAAGCCGGTCAAGGCATCGTGGTGGGCCGGATTGGTACGCGGTTGGGTTTCGCTTTCGTCATGGGAGATTTCGACCATCGCGTTGATGTAGGACACGGTCTCGTCTTTTTCATTCTTCACAGCGCGCACGGTCTTGCGCTCGGTGTAGATACGTCCATTCTTCTTCCGATTGAAGAACTCCCCGGTCCAACTTCCGGCCTCAACCAAGTGGGCCCAAAAGGATCGGTAGAAGTCTGCGTCCTGGCGACCCGAACTGAGCAGGCGCGGATTTTCGCCCACCAAGTCGGCGCCGCTGTAGCCGGTGACCCGGCTGAAAGCGGAATTCACCCCACACACCAGACCGTTGGCATCGGCGATGAACAGGCCGGCTGCACATTCGCTCGACGTCAGCATCAGTTTCTGAATCGCAATGTCGCTCAAACCGCTTTGAACTTCAGCGCGCAGCAGCCAAACAATCTCCATTCGGTCGAGCTTGCGCACCGGTATCACGAGGGCGTCATAGATGATGGCGCGCGGCAACGCCCGGTCGAGCAACACCAGCTTGCGCTGTTCCACCGCGCCGGTGGCGCCCACGCCGACGAACTTGGCCAGCAGCTTGGTGACGATTTCCAGATGCGACCAATGGATGAACTGCCAGATGAACTTGCCTTTGAGTTCCGCGCCACCGGAGGCGAAAGCGCGCTGCGCTCCCGGGCTGGCGCGCACAATTTCTCCCTGACTGTCCGTCACCAAATACGTGTCGATGGTTTTTGGAATGGCATCGAGCAGCACGTCCGCGCTATGGGTGCTGCTGCCGTGCGATTGCAGGGCCAGTTGGTAGCGCTGCTGCAGCAGGCTCTGCTGCTCCATCAAATCGCGCAGGTCTTGGGCGTAACTGAACAGTTGCTGCTGCAGCGTGGCCAGGCTGCGCCGTGGCGCTGCGGCCTTGGCTGCGGCATCTGCGGGGTCGCCGGGGGCGGCGGGCGTCATAGCAAGCGCTCCCGCGCCCAGGTCACGACTTCGAGCGGACTGAAGGGTTTGACGAAGTAGGCGTCGGCGCCGCGTCGGCGCGCTTCCTCGGCGTCGGCAGCTTGCCCCCGCGCCGTGATCATGGCGACCACGGTGCCACGGCTGACGGGATCGGCCTTGATCTTCTCCAGCACCTGCAGGCCGTCCAACTCTCCGGGCATCATGACGTCGAGCAGCACCAGCTTGGGCGCGTGTCGTCGCACCAGGTCGAGCGCGCTCAGGCCATCTTGCGCCTCCAGCAACTCGTAGCCCTTGCCCAGCGTGATGGCCAGCAGGCGGCGGATGTCAGAGTGATCGTCAACGATGAGGATCTTGGCCATGGTGTTGTTCCGATACTGATTTGGAAGAGGTAACGACCTGGAGGTCAGGATGCAGGCGCAAGGCCGGGGGCCATCGAACGTCGGGACGTTCGATGGCCCATGCCATGATCGGGGACTGGTAATGCATCTCGGACTTGGCGATGCGCAGCAGTTCATCCACCTGCGTGCCGTCCTTCGGATAGCTGGCAGATCCCACGCTGACGGTGGTGATGCTGACCTGGCCCCGTGCCAATCGAAAGGGCTCGGTGCAGGCGGCGCGCAGCACCTGAATGGCGCGCTCGATCTCGACCTGGTCGGGGTTGTTGGCCAGCAGCACCAAAAATTCGCCCGCGCTCACGCGCGTCACGGTGCTTCCCGCAGGCAGGCGCTGCTGCACGCGCTGGCCGCTGGCCTGCAGCAGTTGTTCACCCTGCTCATGGCCCAGCTCCCGAGCCAGCTCGTCGAATCGCTCCAGTCCGACCCACAGTACGCCGACCTTGTTGTTGTCACGATTCGCATCGGTCAGGCAGTGCATCAATTGCACCTCCAACAGGCGCCGATTCGCCAGTCCGGTGAGCAAGTCGGGATAGACGAGCGGGCTGACCTGCGGCTTGTCGTCGGCGCTCTTGGACAAGTCGGCAAAGGCGGCGATGTAGGACCGCGTCTGTCCCAGAGAATTCCTGACCGCTTTGAAGGTGGCCCATTCAAAGTAGATCTGACCATCCTTGCGTCGATTGAACAGCTCTCCGGTCCAGCTACCGTCTTGCTGCAACTGCTCCCACAGCTGGCGATAGAAAGGGGGATCCTGCAGCCCGGAGCTGAGCATGCGCGGGTTGTGTCCCATGACCTCGGCCGCGCTATAGCCGGTGACGCGGGTAAAGGCGGGACTGACAGCTCGGATGTTGGCGTCTGCATCGGTGATCATGAGCGCGACCTGGGCATCGCCGAAGTGGGGAAACGCTTGTTCCAGGTCCACGGCGTCGGCGCTCGCCTTGACGACTTGGCCCAGCAGCCAATAGATTTCCAGGCCCGCCATCATGACCAGCACCTCGTGCCCTTGACCCTCCAGGGCCGGGTCACCGGCCCATAGAAACAATCGGTGCTGGTGGATGGCGCCGCTGGCGCCGGCGTCGGCGAAGCCTTGAATGATCCCCTTGACCCGATCACGCTCGCTGTAGGACAGCAGTTGCTGCAGCGGCAAAAAATGGAGTGACCGACCCAGCGGCGACAGCGCCGTCGCCGCGTCCGCGCTGGCCTTCATGATCAGGCCCTCGTGGTCGGTCACAAGGTAGCGGCGGGTGGCCTGCAAAAGGCTGTTCAATAGCAAGTCGGCGTGCGGCTCACCACGCCCCAAAAATTGCAACACGGTTTCGTGGCGCCGCAGCAGTCGGTCTTGCGAGGTCATCAATTCCTGCAGATCCTGCGCATAGCGAAACAGTTGCTGCTGCTGTTCCAAACCTTCGAAATGAGCCAAGTTGCTGGGCCATCCGATGGCGGCGTCAACCGCCGTGCCGCTGGACTGTGGCAATGGGCTCACTTCACCTTCTCCCGCACCCACGCCACCAATTCCAGCGGGCTGAAGGGTTTGATGAAGTAGGCGTCGGCCCCACGTTGGCGGGCTTCGCCACCATCGGCGACCTGCCCTCGCGCGGTGACCATGGCGACCAAGGTCCCTTGGTTTAGTGGATCGCTCTTGATCTTCTCAAGCACCTGCAGGCCATCCAGTTCGCCGGGCATCATGACGTCGAGCAGCACCACCTTGGGCCGGTGGCGCCGCACCATGTCGAGGGCGCTGGCGCCATTTTCCGCTTCCAGCAATGCATAGTCCTTGCCCAGTGTGATGGACAGCAGGCGACGGATGTCCGAATGGTCGTCAACGATGAGTACTTTGATCATGGCGATGGGCTCCAGTGGTAGCGGGATTTTTCGGGGACAAGAGCAGCGCCATGTCCGAGGCGTAGGCCTGCGCCTGCAAGGTGTAGCGACATTCGGCGCAGGAAACGCGGCTGCGTTCGTGTTCCGGCAAACCCGTCGCCAGCGTGAGCGTGAAGGACTCCACCTGCCGCTCACCGGAGTCGCTGGTGCGCAGCGTCGGCATGTACTCCAGCTTGAGGTCTCCGGCATGCAGTTCAATGATGCGCCGACAAATCAGCTGGTTGACCAACTGCGTGCGCTTTGCATTGGCCTTGGCTTGACGGCTCGCCAGGGCTTGGTCCTGGACCCCGCTGTGGTCCGGCTGGAATCCACGCGGGCCCGCGACGACATGGCCGGTGATGACGATGAAATCCCCCAACTGCCGCAGGCGAATGTCGATGTGGCTGGTGCGCGGCGCGCTGCTGGCCAGACCCTCCAGCAGCAAGCGCAAGGCCTGGTTCAACCAGGCCGCACTGCCATAGACCATGCCCTGCGGGCCCGGCTCTGGGCTGAAAAAATAGTGCACTCCGGGGTGGGTCGCCAGGGTCGGGATGAGCTGGTGCAATTGCGCCGCCAATTCCAGTCGTTCTTCGCAAAACACCTTGTCGCGCTGCAGCAGCGACAGGTCGGAGATCGTCTGCAGCAACTGGTCCAGGTCCTCGCACTTGGCCGAAAGGCTCGCAAGCTCGTGCGCCGGATCGCCCTTCGCGGTGTTCAGCAAGGCGCGCAATTCGGCCATTTGTTCGCGCAAACCCTGACCGAGCAGCATGGCGCTGTTCGGGCCGCTGGCTTCGGTGTTGGCCACAGGTTCGGCCAGGGCCGCCGGGCGGGAGGCGATGAATACCGTGAAGTCGTCGGGCCCGTTCTTGCACAACCAGGCCTTGGCCCATTGCTTCGGTTGGTTGAAGGCACCAAGGCAGAGCTCGAAGCGCCTGGGCAATGGCGAGCCTGCGTCGTTCTCCCCCTCAACCAAGCGTTTGAGCGCGGCTCTGACCGACTCGCCTTCTTGCATCCAGAAGTCTGCGGCATGGTTGTGCCCCAGAACGTCGCCGCGCGCGTTCAGCAGGATGACGCCTTGGTTCATTTCCCGCAGCAGTTGCAGGTCAAAGTTCATGCCCATGGTGCGCCGCTCTGTCCTGGGGCGTTGGTCGCACGGATGATGGCGGCGGCTTTGGCCAGCAAACGGTCAAAGGGAATGGGTTTGGCAAAGACCTCAACGCCCGGGGGAATTCCGCCGCGCCGCGCGATTTCGGTCGCATCCAAGCCGGTCACGGCGACGATGCTGACGCGCGGCGCCAGTTCGGGCTGATGAGACAGCACACGCAGCATGTTGAATCCGTCCATGCCCGGCAGATGCAGGTCGGTGATGAGTAGATCGGGCGTGCCTCGGCTCACTTCGAGCAGCGCGGCGATGGCGTTTCCAGTGAGCTTGACTTCCGGTCGCATCGGCCATGAAGCCAGATGGGCCTGGTACAAGCGCAGCAGGTGCACATCGTCCTCGACCACCAGCACCTTGAACGGGCGCGCTGTGTGCGACGCATGGGGCGATTGCGGCAAGGCGGGATAGGGCGCAGCCGTCGATTTCTTCTGTAGCAGCGCATCGACGGAGTCGCGCAATACCCGGCGATGACCGCCGACGGTCTTCCATGCCTGCAAAATGCCGCTCTCCACCCACAGTTGCACCGTGCTCACCGACATGCCCAGCAAATCAGCGGCTTCGCGGGTCGTGCAGAAATTCTTTGGGATCATGGCGGCGGATCTTGTTTTTCGGTCACGGGTCTTCTTTGTTGAATATTCTCATATATTTGATGATTAACATTAATTAATGTTAAAAAAATAGATATTTAGTGACTTAATGCAGAGAATCCGTGTCAAACATGCGACCGTCCACGGGTGACGGCCGAAAGATCGCTGTGGGGTGTGGGTTTCGCTCGCGCAGGCGCGTCCCCACCCAGGATGAGGGCCAGCCATGCGCCCACCTTGGTCGGCAGGCGGCCTACTCAGGCAGCGACCGGGGTAGGCACAAGCTGACTTGCGTGCCCTCACCCAAGGAGCTGGAGATCCTGAGCTGGCCAGCGTGCAGCTCGATGATCTCCTTGACCAGGCTCATCCCCAGGCCGGTTCCCGGAACATTGCCTGAATTGTTGGCACGGTAAAAGCGCTCGCCGACGCGGCCCAACTGTTCCGGCGTCAACCCGATGCCCTGATCGAACACCGTGACGCAGACCATGGGCGCCTCGCGCACAGCGGCAGACTGCGCCGCGTCGCTGGCGGGCTGGGCTTCGATCTGAATGCGCACCGTGCTTCCTGCGGCGGAGTACTTGAAGGCATTGGCGAGCACATTCAGGATCGCCTGTCGAATCTTGCTGGGGTCGGCGCGCACGTACAGCGGCAGCTCGGGCATGATCAACTCGGGCGCCGCTCGACCCCTGGGCAGGCTGAATTCACGGATCACCTCCGCCACCAGGGCCTGCACGTGCGTGGCCTGGAACACGAAGTCCTTGCCGCGGCGGGATTCGATCCGTGCCAGATCCAGCAGTTCGTTCAGGATCGCGGCCATCAATCCGGACTGCTTGAAAATGATGGCCAGGAATTCTTGCCGCTCGGCCTCGGGCAGGTCCTGCGTCAACAACACCTCGGAAAATCCGTAGATGCTGGCCATGGGCGTGCGCAATTCGTGTGCCGCCGTGGACAGGAACTCGCTCTTCAACTGATCGACCTCGGTTTCACGCGTCACGTCGCGCAGGTACAGAATCTGCGCGACGCTGTCCAGCTCCGATTCGCGCAGACAGACCTCGAGCACGCGCCTGCCCGGGCCACTTAACTCGATGCGTGGCCGTTGCTCGGCAGCGCTGGCGCTGACGGCGCGCAGCGCCGCCGTGCCGGGGAACGCAGCCTGGGGCAGGCAGATCTGCGCCAAGCGCTGGGAAAAATCCGCCTCGTCCAGTCCCAGCACTTGAGCCTCCTCCAATCCGGTCATCTGCGTGAACGCCGGGTTGGCGTATTTCACCCGGCGCGCGCCGTCGAACGAGACAAATCCATCGGGACTCAGCGTGAAGACCATCTGGATTTGCTGCGCGCGCTCCAGCGCCAATGCCTCGGTCAGCTTGAGGCCGGTGATATCGATTCGGTTGCCAACGATGTGGCCGCTTGGCGTGCGGTGCTCGACGATCAGCAGCCAACGTCCATCGTTCAGGCGTTGCTCGAGCACCTGGCCATTGGCCTGCTGGTGCTGGCGCACGCGCTGACGGACCCAGGCGTCAACCTGGCCGATGGCCGCGCTGTACTGGCCGCGCTCGGCCCCGATGCGCACGACTTCTTCGAAAGTCGCACCCGGCACAATCAGATCCCGGCTGGTTTCATAGAAGCGCAGATAGGCCTCGTTGCACAGCACAAGGCGGTCGTTTTCATCGTAGAGGGTGAAGCCATGGGTGATGCAACTCACCGCTTCGCGCAGCAGGTTGACCGACTTTTCCGCGTCCTGAAGCGCCTGCTGCCGCAGCAGATTCTCGCGGCTCAGCAGCACCTGGCTGTCGCCGAGTTGCTGCGCCATGAGGTTGAATGCCTGGGCTGTCTGTGCCAGTTCGTCGTTTCCATGGACCGGGACCCGATAGCCGAACTCGCCCGCAGCATAGCGCTGGCTCGCGCGACGCAGGGCGACCATTTGCCGGGTCAGATAGCTTCCAAGCAGCCACGAAAACAAGGCCACCAAGGCAATCTCCAAAGCGGCGATGCCAGCCGCCCAGCGTTGGCTCGAAGCCAGCAGCACCCGCAGTGGATCCACGGAGACGCCCATGCGCACTTCGCCGTAGCGAATTCCCCCGGCCAGCACCGGCTCGGAGCGATCAAAGACACCATCGACCACCTGATCGATGCGGAGATCTGCATGGAAGGGACGCGCCAGCACGGCGGCGTCGCCGCGCTGCACCAACACCGCGCCGCGGGCGTCGAGCAGGCGCACATATTCGATTTGGCCCGAGGCCATGACTTCGGTGGCCAGGCTGTCCAGGGTGGCCAGATCCTGCGAAATCACCGCATCCTTGGCGGCGGCCACGAGCAGCCTGGAGCCCAATTCGACGCGGCGCACGAGTTCGGCCTCGTTCGAGTCACGCAGGGTTGCCAAGGCACTGCCGATCAGCACCACCAGCAAGCCGATTTCAATCAGCGCCACGCCGAGAATGGTCTTGGTGCGAAAGCGCATGGGTCAGTCCTGCGGTTCCAATGCTTGCGGCATCAGGGGCTGCTCGGGAGTTCGAGCGCCTCCAACTTCAGCGCCCGAATATCGTTCCACTGCGCGTCGCGCGCACCAGTGATGCCCTTGAAAGCCAACGGCGCCAGCAGCCGCCGCCCGGCTTCGTCGTCCGCCAGCGAAGCCATCGCCGTGAGCACCCGGGCCACGGCGTCGGCGGGAACGCGAGGGTGCGCGGCCAGCGCGTGTGGCGTGTAGGCCGGCGTCTCGGACAGCACGCGCAAGGCGGCGCGAATATCCGGCGGGCTGGCTTCGAGCGTGCGCTGTATGCCGCCACCGGCTTCCTGCAAGCCCGAGGCCACCGCACGATAGACCGATTCATGCGATACGACGAACCGGGCTTCGATCGGAATCTTCAAGCGCGCGAACTCCGCCTGCGGCAGGATGCTCGCCGCGAAAGCCGCCGGCGCCGGGAACACCACGGTCTTCCCGGCCAGGTCGGAAGGCTTGCGATACGGACTGCTGTTGCGCACCACCAGAATGCCTTTGATCTTGCGCCCCTGCTCCGTGGCGAAGGCGCGGTAGCCCGGGGCGGCATGGAAGACCACGTAGTGGTAGGGATTCATGTAGGCCAGATCGTAGAGGCCCTTGGCTAGGCGCTCCTCAAACAAGGGAATGCTGGGGGCGGTTTGAAACGTCAGGGGGACCCCGGAGCGTCGGCTGACTTCAGCCAGCAGCGGGCCCCAGTCCTCAGCCAGCCGGGTGGCCGACTGTTGCGGAACCACGCCAAATGACAAGGGAACAGGCACCGGCTGCGCCGCTGCGTTGGACGGCGCAGCGCTCAGAAAAACAAGCGCCCACAGGAGCAAGGTGGCACTCAATCGATACATTTCTTCCTACTTTCCTTCCCTTTTGACTGTGCCCGGTTGGGCCTGCGATCTGGCGACTGCACCGAGTGGGCGCGTGATCTTGCGCCCGCCAAGCGATGCCGCACCAGGTTCAAGGTATGGCCCAACAGCCGCCATGATAGGGGAGCCCCTTGAACCAGCGATCCACGATCGGCTTTCCTGCGTCGGCGAAATTCCCCGTCGGCCCAGGTGGCAAGGAGTGTAGGGTTTATCTTTGCCATCCGAGCGGTCAAATTTGTTGATAATTCGAATTCTCGTCAGTCGATGAACCCTGTCTTGAAGCGTACCTGTCCCTGAACCTGCAAACCCTTTAAAGCCCTGCCATGAACAACCTCAAAATCTCCACCCGACTGAACCTGATGATCGGTTTTCTGTCGCTGCTGCTCATCGGCATAGGGAGCATCGGCCTGTTTGGAATTTCCAAATCCAACGATTCGCTCAAGTCGGTCTATGACGAACGCGTCGTGCCCTTGGCTCAGCTCAGCGAAATCAACTACCTGGTGCAGCGCAACCGGGTGCTGATGATGGACATGCTGCTGCAACCTGCGCCGGCGAACGTGGAAAAGCGCAACAAGGAGTTCCGCAGCAACGTCGAAAAGATCACCAAGACCTGGGAGGCCTACCGCCAAACCCATCTCAATGCGGATGAAACCAAGCTGGCCGATGCCTTTGCTGCCGCCCGAAAGGCCTATGTGCAGGACGGTTTGCTGCCGACGGCCGATGCCATGCTGGCGGGCAAGGCCGACGTGGCGCTGGCCATCTACAAGGAGAAGATCAGTCCGCTGGCGCCGTTCGCGCAGGAGTCGGTGCAAAAGCTCAACCTGTTTCAGCTCGAAGTGGCGAAGCAGGAATACGAGGCCGGCGTGAGCCGCTACGCCACGATTCGCGCCACGGCCATTGGCGCCGTGCTGGCCGGCGTGCTGCTGGCCGTGGTGTTCGGCATGGCGCTGGTGCGCAGCATCGGTCGCCAACTCGGTGGCGAGCCGGGCGAAGCCGCTGGCCTGGCGCAAAAAGTGGCCGAGGGCGATCTGAGTTCTCAGGTGGAACTGCGCGCGGGCGACAGCACCAGCATGATGGCCCAACTCAAGGCGATGCAGGAAAGCCTGGCGAGCGTGGTGAGCACGGTACGCCAGGGCTCCGAGGGCGTGGCCACGGCCGCCGCCGAAATCGCCCAGGGCAACCACGACCTGTCGTCGCGCACCGAGAGCCAAGCCAGCGCGCTGGAGCAGACCGCCGCCTCCATGGAGCAACTCAGCGCCACCGTGAAGCAAAACGCCGACAGCGCGCGCCAGGCGAATCAACTGGCCATGAGCGCCTCCACCGTGGCCATCAAGGGCGGCGAAGTGGTGTCCCAGGTAGTGGACACCATGAAGGGCATCAACGAGAGCTCCAAGCGCATCTCCGACATCATCAGCGTCATCGACGGCATCGCTTTTCAGACCAATATCCTGGCATTGAACGCGGCGGTGGAAGCGGCCCGCGCGGGCGAACAGGGGCGCGGTTTTGCCGTCGTGGCCACCGAGGTGCGCTCCCTGGCCGGGCGCTCGGCCGACGCGGCCAAGGAGATCAAGTCGCTGATCAACGCCAGCGTGGAGCGGGTGGAACAGGGCAGCGCGCTGGTGAACCAGGCCGGCACCACCATGACCGAAGTGGTGAGCAGCATTCGCCGCGTCACCGACATCATGGGCGAG
>CAIMSP010000108.1 GCA_903844215.1 uncultured beta proteobacterium
CTCGCCCATGATGTCGGTGACGCGGCGAATGCTGCTCACCACTTCGGTCATGGTGGTGCCGGCCTGGTTCACCAGCGCGCTGCCCTGTTCCACCCGCTCCACGCTGGCGTTGATCAGCGACTTGATCTCCTTGGCCGCGTCCGCCGAGCGCCCGGCCAGGGAGCGCACCTCGGTCGCCACGACGGCAAAACCGCGCCCCTGTTCGCCCGCACGGGCCGCTTCCACGGCCGCGTTCAGTGCCAGGATATTGGTCTGAAAAGCGATGCCGTCAATGACGCTGATGATGTCGGAGATGCGCTTGGAGCTCTCGTTGATGCCCTTCATGGTGTCCACCACCTTCGACACCACTTCGCCGCCGTTGATGGCCACGGTGGAGGCGCTCATGGCGAGTTGATTCGCCTGACGCGCGCTGTCGGCGTTTTGCTTCACGGTGGCGCTGAGTTGCTCCATGGACGCGGCCGTCTCCTCCAGCGCACTGGCCTGCTGCTCGGTGCGCGACGACAGGTCGTGGTTGCCCTGGGCGATTTCGGCGCTGGCCGTGGCCACGCCCTCGGAGCCCTGGCGTACCGTGCTCACCACGCTCGCCAGGCTTTCCTGCATGGCCTTGAGTTGGGCCATCATGCTGGTGCTGTCGCCCGCGCGCAGTTCCACCTGAGAACTCAGATCGCCCTGGGCCACGCTTTGCGCCAGAACAGCGGCTTCGCTCGGTTCGCCACCGAGTTGACGTGTGATGCTGCGCACCAGCAGCATGCCAAACACCACGGCCAGCAGCACGCCGGCCAGCACGGCGCCAATCGCCGTGGCGCGAATCGTGGCGTAGCGGCTCACGGCGGCCTCGTATTCCTGCTTGGCCACTTCGAGCTGAAACAGGTTGAGCTTTTGCACCGCCTCCTGCGCCGCCGGCGCCAGCGGACTGATCTTCTCCTTGTACAGGGTCAGCGCCACGTCGGCCTTGCCCGCCAGCATGGCGTCGACGGTCGGCACCAAACCGTCCTGCACATAGGTCTTCTCGGCTGCAGCGAACACGTCGGCCAGCTTGGTTTCATCCGCATTGAGATGGGTTTGCCGGTAGGCATCCCAGGCCTTGGTGATCTTTTCGAGGTTGCCGCGGAACTCCTTGTTGCGCTTTTCCACATGGGCCGGCTCCGGTTGCAGCAGCATGTCCATCGCCAGCACCCGGTTGCGCTGCACCAGGTAGTTGATTTCGCTGAGCCGCTCAAGCGGCACGACGCGCTCGTCATAGACCGACTTGAGTGCTGCGTTGGATTGGGAGATGCCAAACAGGCCGACCAGGCCAATGCCGATGAGCAGCAGCGACAGAAAGCCGATCATCAGGCTCAGGCGCGTGGAGATTTTGAATTGATTCATGACAGGGCCTCAAGATGGTTGCAAGTGACAGGGCCAGCGTGGTGGCTGGCAGCTTCTTCGAAGGGATAGGTGGATGACAGCGCGCTGCCGGTTGGTGGATCGTGCGGGCCAGCGGGCATGAGCGCGTCGCTCAGGCCCATGCCGGCGTTGCCCATGAATTTTTCGATGTCGAGCAGGATCACTGTGCGCTCGCCCAGCGAACCCAGCCCTTGCACGTGATCGCCATTCACGGTGGCGGAGAAATCCGGCATCTGGCGGATCTGCGACGGCGTCAAGGCGATCACGTCCGAGACCGCGTCAACCACCACGCCCACGACCATGCGGCCCAGGTTCAAAATGATCACCACCGTGAAGGCGTCGTAGTCGGCGCACGCCAGATCGAACTTGATGCGCAGGTCCACGATCGGAACGATCACGCCGCGCAGGTTGACCACGCCCTTGATGTAGGCGGGCAACTGCGCCATGCGCGTGGGCCGGTCGTAGCCGCGAATTTCCTGCACCCGCAGCAAATCGATGCCGTATTCCTCGCTCCCCAGCTTGAAGGCCAGAAATTC
>CAIMSP010000109.1 GCA_903844215.1 uncultured beta proteobacterium
GCCTGGCAGGGGCCGATAGAGAAAGATTCCAAACGCAAAAGTCCGGCCCCTTAAACTTCCAGCTTTAATCCGGTCAAGCCCGCAGGAAGAAGTTCTCCTCTGCACCGTGCTTCAGGCTCATACCTGGATTGGAAAATACTGCGCTGGCCCGCCGGCGGCGCGGACGGGTTGCTAGGCCGAGCGATCGATCTTGCGCACAAACGCCAGCGCCACGCGCGGTGAGGCGTTGAGCAGCTTGGCGATGTCTTCGATGTCGTCGGGAATGGCGGCGTTCTCCCAGCCCTGCATGGTGTGTCGCGCCAGACGCACCGCCAGAACGACGTTGCGCACGGTGGGATGGTCGGCGTGCTTGCCGTCGCTGATGCGCACCAGCAGTTCGGGCAGGCGCCACAGCTTCATCAGCGCCTGGCGCAGGTCGTCGAGTTCGATGTTCAGCACATTGCGCTGGATGGTGGTGGTGCGCAGCGTGGCGTCGGCCTTTTGCGCCTCTTGAATCTTCAGTTGCAGCGTGGGCGCGTGGCACCACATCAGCATTTCGGCAAAGTCGTGCAGGAAGGCCGCCTGATGGATCACGCCGGCGTCGGTGTCGCCACGATGGACCGCAAAGCCGAGCGCGAAATTGCCAGCGCGCTCGGCGCGGCGCAGCAACTCGCTCAGCCCCTGGAGCGCCAGCGGCTGATCCCGGAGCTGGTTTTGCAGCGTGGTTTGGGCCCCGAAATGGGTGAAGAATGGTGTGATTCCCATCATCACGATCGAGCTGGTGACGGTTTCGGTTTCCGTGGAAAAGCCGGGTCGGCGCCGGCTCGCCACATGGGCCAGCACCTTGAGCGTCATCAGCGGATCGGCCTCGGTCGCCGCATTCAGCATGCTCGCATCGACGTCGTCTTCGATGGCGCGCAAGTCCTCCAGTGCCTTGGCCGTGGCTTCGAGCACCGGGATTTCGGCCTCGCGAAAATAACGGGTCCAGGCGGCCAGGTCGCGCAGCGGCGCGCTCAGGTGCTGGATCGGGAGCACAACGGGTTCAGGCAGAGCGCTTGGTTCCATGGGATTGAGGGATTGCATGGCGCGCAGTATCTGCGCCGGGGCAGGGTGGGTCAAGCCTTTCGATGCGTGCTTTGGCTCAGGAATAGGTCCCGGGCAACAGAATGTCGCGGTCGATGCGGTTGATGTCGGTGCGTCCGCACAGCGCCATCGTGAGGTCGAGTTCCTTGTGGATGATCTCCAGCGCCTTGGTCACGCCCGCCTCGCCCATGGCGCCCAGGCCATAGACGGCGGCGCGGCCGATGTACACGCCCTTGGCGCCCAGCGCCCGGGCCTTGAGCACGTCCTGTCCGCAGCGGATGCCGCCGTCCATGTGGACCTCGATCTCGCGCCCGACGGCGGCGACGACTTTGGGCAGCGCCCGGATCGACGACTCGGCGCCGTCGAGTTGGCGCCCACCATGGTTGGAGACGATCAGCGCGTCGGCCCCGCTGTCCACGGCCAGGCGCGCATCCTGCGGATCCTGAATGCCCTTGAGGATGAGCTTGCCACCCCAGCGCTTCTTGATCCACTCGACGTCGTTCCAGTTCAGCGTCGGGTCAAACATCTGGCTGGTCCACGAGGACAGGGAACTCACATCGTTCACGCCGCTGACATGGCCGACGATGTTGCCGAACTGGCGCCGCTTGGTTCCTGCCATGCCCAGGCACCAGCGCGGCTTGGTCATCAGGTTGAGTAGGCTGGAGAGGGTCGGCTTCACCGGCACCGAGAGCCCATTCTTCAGGTCCTTGTGGCGCTGGGCCAGGATCTGCAGGTCCAGCGTGAGCACCAGGGCCGAGCAATTCGCGGCCCGGGCGCGTTCGATCAGGCGTTCGATGAAGGCGCGGTCGCGCATCACATAGAGCTGGAACCAGAACGGCTGGGTGGTGTTGGCCGCCACGTCTTCGATCGAGCAGATGCTCATCGTGGACAGGGTGAATGGCACGCCGAACTTCTCTGCGGCGCGCGCTGCCAGGATTTCACCATCGGCGTGCTGCATGCCGGTCGAGCCCACGGGCGCCAGCGCCACCGGCATGGCCACGTCCTGTCCGACCATGGTCGAGCGCGTGCTGCGCTGGTCCATGTTGATGGCGACGCGCTGGCGCAGCTTGATGGCGGCCAGGTCGCTCTCGTTGGCGCGGTAGGTGCTCTCGCTCCAGGAGCCGGTGTCCACGTAGTCGTAGAACATGCGCGGCACGCGTTGTTGCGCCAGTACGCGCAGGTCTTCGATGTTGGTGATGACGGTCATGGTTCTTTCCTTTGGCGTGATGGTCAGGCCACGGTTGGCGGGTGCGGTTGCTGGGCCAGGTAGGCATCGAATTGCGCCGCCGGCATGGGCCGGGCAAACAGGTAGCCCTGGGCGTAGTCACAACCCGCAGCCGCCAGCAAGGCGCGCTGCTGCTCGGTCTCGACGCCTTCGGCCACGACCTTCATTCCCAAGGCATGGGCCATCACGATGATGGCCTTGCACAGGGCCAGGTCGGTGGAGTCGGGGATCAGGTCGCGCACAAAGGACTGGTCGATCTTCAGGAAGTCGATGTCATAGCGCTGCAGGTAGGACAGCGACGAATAGCCGGTGCCGAAGTCGTCGAGCGAGACCTGCACGCCAAAGTCGCTTAGATCGAGCAACTGGTTCGTGATGTTGGCACTGGCGTCGAGCAGCAGGCCTTCGGTGATTTCCACGGCCAGCGCGTCGCCGGGCAAACCCATCGCGAGCAACTGCATGCTCCAAGGTGGCGTGGGCTCGTTGCGGGTTTGAAACTGCACCGGCGAGCGGTTCACGCTGACCTGAAATTGCGGGCTGTGCCGCGCACGCCATTCGCGCACCTGATGCGCGGCCTGATGGAACACCCACTCGCCGATGTCCACGATCATCCCGGTGGACTCGGCCACCGGGATGAACTCGGCTGGACTGACGAAGCCGCGCTGTGGATGCTTCCAGCGCAGCAGGGCCTCGGCCTTGTGCACCGCGCCACTGGCCAGTTCCACGATCGGTTGGTAGTGCACGCTGAACTGACCCTGGCTCAGCGCCGTCCTCAGGTCGCCGGCCAAGCGCAGCCGCAGTTGTGCGGCGTGCTGCAGGTCGGGGGTGAAGAAGCTGAAGCGGTTGCGCCCCGCCCCCTTGGCGGCGTACAAGGCCTGGTCGGCGTTCTTGAACAGGTTCTCCACCTCGGTGGCGTCCCGCGGATAGAGGGTGATGCCGATGCTGGCGGAGACGAAGACCTGCTCTTCCCCCAGATGAAAGGCGCGCGCCAGCGCATTCAACAGCTCCTGCAGGATGCGCTCAAGGTGCGCGGTGTCGGCATTGAGTTCGGGCAGCAGCACGGTGAATTCGTCGCCGCCAAAGCGCGCCACGGTGTCGGATTCGCGCACGCACTCGCGAATGCGCCGCGCCGCCTCGATCAGCAGCAAGTCGCCGCTGTCGTGCCCCAGCGTGTCGTTGACTTCCTTGAAGTGGTCCAGGTCGATGAACAGCAGCGCCAACTGCGTGCCGTCGCGCCGACCTTTGAGTATGTCTTGCTCCAGCCGGTCGCGCAGCATGCGCCGGTTCGGCAGGCCCGTGAGCGAGTCAAAATTGGCCTGGCTCCAGATCAGCGATTCGCTGCGCTTGCGCTCGCTGATGTCGGTGTGCGTGCCGATCATGCGCAGCGGCTGGCCTTGGGCATCGCGGCTCACCACCATGCCGCGGCTGAGCACCCACTTCCAGGAACCGTCCTTGCAGCGCACGCGCCGCTCGTTCGAATAGGTGCTGGTCTGACCGGCAAAGTGCGCCTGCCGATCGCGCTCGGCCTGCGCTCTGTCGTCGGGATGCAGCAGCTTTTCGAACTCGCTGAAGCGATCCCCCAGCTCGTGCTCGGTGTAGCCAAACATCTCCTGGTGGCGCTTGGAGTAGAACTCCACGCCGCTTTGAATGTGCCAATCCCAGACCCCGTCGCCGGTGCACTCCAGCGCCAGCTTCCAGCGCTGCTCGGTCTGGTCCAGGTCGCTTTCAGCCTGCTTGCGCGCCGTGATATCGAGCATCACACCGCTGCGGGTGATGCTGTCTTCATCGCGCTCCGTCGTGCTCGAGGTCATCTGCACCCACTTGATGCTGCCATCCCCCAGCACGACGCGGAACTCCGAGGTCTGGGTCTGCGACTGATCCCAGGCCGCGCGCAGGCCGCGCTCATAGCCGGCCACGTCGTCGGGATGCATCATCGACATCAGCCGATCAGGATTGGCCATCACATCCGCTGCGGTCACGCCAAACAGGGCGCGCACCCCCTGGCTGACAAAGCCATAGCTGCGGCGTCGGTCCCGCGTCAACTGCACGTGATACACCATGCCTGGGACCTGCATCGTGACGAGGCGAAACTGCTCCTCGCTGGCGTGCTGGGCCGACATGTCCTCGATCGTCGAAATCGCCTGTGACCAAGTGTCTTCATAGCCGCGCAGCAGCGTCGTGTGGATGCGCGCATCGACACGGCGTCCGTCCAGCGTGTGGTTGATGGTTTGCACCTGCACGTCGCGCTCACCGGGCTGCAGATTCCATAGTTGCAGCAACTGGTAGGTGGCCTCCAAGGGGCTGCCGGTGTAGAGGATGGTGTTCAGGTTGGCCAGCAGTTCCTGCATGCTGGACGCGCCAAACAGCGTGAGCGTGTGCGGATTCACGCGCAACACTTTGACCGCATCCCAGCAGCGCTGGATTTGCTCGGGCTGGTCCTTGAGCAAGGCGCCCAGGTCCACCACGCCAAGCGCGCGCCACTGGTCAAACAGCTGCTTGAGCGCGCTGTAATCCTCCAGCCAGAGCGACACCGGTGCGACGTCGAAGTAGTCCTCCAGCGTGGGCGTGGTCTTGTCCATGCGTAAGCGTGTCTCAGCCCAGCCGCAGGCGATGGCGTTGAATTTGCCGTCGCACCTGGGTCGGCGCCGTTCCGCCCAGCGTGTTGCGCTCGTTGAGCGAGCCGCGCAGGCTCAAGCACTGGTACACGTCCTTTTCTATGCCGGGGTTGAACTGCTGCAGCACCGCCAGCGGCAGCTCCGACAGGTCAACCTGGTGCGCGATCGCCGCCTTGACCGCGTGCGCCACGGTTTCATGCGCATCGCGAAACGGCAGGCCCTTCTTCACCAGGTAGTCGGCCAGGTCGGTCGCTGTGGCGTAGCCCCTGAGCGCGGCGCGCTCCATGGCCTCGGGATGGACGCCGATGCCGCCCTCCTTGACGCCGCTGGCCGGGTTGAGCTGGCCGCCGACCATCTCGGAAAAAATTCGCAGCGTGTCCTTGAGCGTGTCCACGGTGTCGAACAGCGGCTCCTTGTCCTCCTGGTTGTCCTTGTTGTAGGCCAGGGGTTGGCCCTTCATCAGCGTGAGCAGACCCATCAGGTGGCCGACCACGCGGCCGGTCTTGCCGCGCGCCAGTTCGGGCACGTCGGGGTTTTTTTTCTGCGGCATGATGGAGCTGCCGGTGGTGAAGCGGTCGGCGATGCGGATGAAGCCGAAGGTCTGGCTCATCCACAGGATCAACTCCTCGCTGAAGCGGCTGATGTGCACCATGCAGATCGAGGCCGCGGCGCTGAACTCGATGGCGAAGTCGCGGTCGCTCACCGCGTCCAGGGAGTTCTGGCAGACGCAGGCTTGGCCCTGGTCATCGACCATGCCCAGCGTGCTCGCCACGCGTTCGCGGTCCAGCGGGTAGCTCGTGCCGGCCAGCGCGGCCGCGCCCAAGGGCAGGCGATTCGTGCGCCGGCGCACATCGACCAGGCGCTCGGCGTCGCGCGCGAACATCTCCACGTAGGCCAGCAGGTGGTGGCCAAAGCTCACGGGTTGCGCCACCTGCAAATGGGTGAAGCCCGGCATGATGACCTCGACGTGTTGCTCGGCGGTGTCCACCAGCGACTTCTGCAGTTCGATCAGCAGTTCGAGCACCAGGTCGATTTCGCCGCGCAACCACAGGCGCACGTCGGTGGCCACCTGGTCGTTGCGGCTGCGCCCGGTGTGCAGGCGTTTGCCGGCATCGCCCACGAGTTGCGTCAGCCGCGCTTCGATGTTCAGGTGCACGTCCTCCAGGTCGAGCTTCCACTGAAACGACCCGGCCTCAATTTCGCCGGCGATCAGCGCCAGACCGGTTTGGATGCTGGCGTGGTCGGCGGCGCTGATGATGGACTGCGCCTGCAGCATCTCGGCATGCGCCAGGGATCCGGCGATGTCGGCCTGCCAGAGGCGTTTGTCAAAAAAAACGCTGGCGGTGTAGCGCTTGACGAGGTCGCTCATGGGTTCGGAAAACAGGGCCGACCAGGCCTGGGACTTTTTGTCGAATTGGTTGTGAGGCATCGTGAGGCAATAATCGGGTTTTGAGAGCTAGTCCTCGCATATTAACTATTTGCAGAACCGATCCGAACACCATGGCTGATATGAAGGATTCTGAAATTCTATCGATCTTGCCCGATCGGCACGGCAAACCCCCTGCGGAGCGGCAACGCCGCGGTCCGGTGTTTGACACCTGCGAGGTGGGCGCGGTGCTGCGCGCCGTGGTGCTGGTGCAGGTGGTGTTGGCGGCCGGCTCGCTCTATTGGCAGTTCACCTTTGTCGAATGGCTGGTGCGCTATTCGATCCTCACGGGCGCCACCTTGCCCGCGACGCTGGCCTGGCTGATCGCGGCCTGCGCCTTGAAGAAAGTGCTGGCCCGCCTGCCGCGCGCCTGGCAATACGCCACCGGCGTGGGCTTGGGCGCACTTGCAGGACTCTACGGCTGCGGGATGCTGGCGCTGTCGGGTTTGGTCTCGCCTGCGCCCTGGGTCGCCAGCGCGCTCACCGGCGCGCTGCTGGCGGCGCTGCTGGTGGCCGCGCTGGTGCTGCGCGCCAAAGGACGGACTCCGGCGGCCACGGCGGCGCAGCTGAGCGAACTGCAGGCCCGCATCCGCCCGCACTTCCTGTTCAACACGCTCAACAGCGCGATTGCCCTGGTGCGCGCCGAACCGGCGCGAGCCGAGGCCTTGCTGGAAGACCTGAGTGACCTGTTTCGTCACGCCCTGGCCGACGTGGGAAAACCGGTCACGCTGGAGCAGGAAATCATGCTCGCGCAGCGCTATCTGGCGATCGAGCAGGTGCGCTTTGGCGCGCGCCTGCGGCTGAGTTGGACGCTGGACCCGGCCGCGAATCAGGCCAAGATGCCGTCCTTGCTGCTGCAGCCGCTGGTGGAGAACGCCGTCATGCACGGCGTGGAGCCGAGCCCGGAGGGCGCGGAGGTGAGGATTTCCACCGAGCGGCGCGGTGACAAGGTCGTGATCAAGGTGATGAACACGGTGGCGGGCGAGCGCGCGGCGCAGGAACAGGCCAGGGGCCACGGCATGGCGCTGGCGAATGTGCGCGACCGCTTGAACCTGCTGCACGACGTGCAGGGTCACTTTCAGGCCGGCTTGAAGAACGGCGTGTATCGGGTAAGAATCGAGTTGCCCGCATGAAGCAGGGCGAGAAGGCAACATGAGTCTTAGAGTCTTGATTGTGGATGATGAAGCGCTGGCGCGGGCGCGCCTGCAGACCTTGCTGCAGGACTGCGTCGCTCCGGCGGCCATCGTTGCCGGTGAAGCCGCGAACGCGGTGCAGACCATGGAGGCGCTGCGCCGCGGTGGCTTCGACCTGGTGTTGATGGACATCCACATGCCGGGCGTGGACGGGATGACCTTGGCGCGCACGCTGCGCGCCATGCCGCAGGCGCCGGCCGTGGTGTTTGTCACGGCGCACGCCGAATATGCCGTGCAAGCCTTCGATCTCGAGGCCGTGGACTACCTCACCAAGCCGGTGCGCCTGGAGCGCTTGCAGGCGGCGCTGGAAAAGGCGGAACGCTTCAACGAGATCCATGGCAATTCGCCAACCGGCGCCGGCCAGGAAATGATCACCATCCAGGACCGCGGTCGCACCCAGCGCGTGCCCCTGGCCGACGTGCTGTACTTCAAGGCGGAGCTGAAATACGTCACCGTGCGCACCGCTGCCAAGAGCTACATCCTGGACTTGAGCCTGGGTGAACTGGAGCTGCGCTACAGCCAGGATTTCATGCGCATCCACCGCAACGCCTTGGTGTCGCGGCGCGCCATGCGCGCGCTGGAAAAGCACTTCGACCCGGAGGAGGGCGAAGGCTGGGCCGTGCGGCTGCAAGGGGTGCCCGAACTGCTGGCGGTGTCGCGGCGGCAACTGTCGGCGGTGCGCGAGGCGATGCTGAACTGAGCGGGTAGCGGGCCCTTAGCCGGGCTGTGGCCCGTGCAGCGGCAACCAGACTTCAAAGCGGGTGCCGCGCCCGGGTTCGCTGCGCACGTCGATGCGCCCGCCATGCTGTTTCACGATGTCGTAGGCCAGTGACAAGCCCAGGCCCGTGCCCTGGCCCACGGGTTGGGTCGTGAAAAAGGGTTCGAAGATTCTCTTTTGCACTTCCGCCGTGATGCCCCGGCCCGTGTCCTGCACGCTGATCCAGACCCAGTCGCCCTCGACCCCGCTGCTCAGGCTGATCTGGCCGCGCTCGGTGATGGCTTCGATCGCGTTCATCAACAGGCTGTGAAACACCTGGTTGATCTGGGCCAGGTGGCAGCGCACGAGCGGCAGCGCGCCGTAGTTCTTCACCACCTCGACCTTGTCCCGGAGTTCGTTGCGCACGACGTTCAGGGTGCTCTCCAGCCCTGCGGTCAGATCCGATTCCTGCCAGTCGGCGCTGTCCACGCGCGAAAAATAGCGCAGGTCCTGAACAATTTTTCCCACGCGCTTGAGGCCGTCACTCGATTCCGCGAGCAGCGCGAGCGCGTCGTCGCGCATGAACTCCAGGTCGGCGTTCTGGCGTGCCTGCTGCAACTCAGCCCGGTCCTGCTCCGACTTGGCGCTGGCGCAGCGCTCGTAGGATTCGACCAGCAGCAGCAGCCGCTCGATATAGGTTTTGAGGGCGCCCAGGTTGGAGCTGACGAAGCCAATCGGGTTGTTGATTTCATGCGCCACACCGGCCGCCAACTGACCCACGGCCACCATTTTTTCCGCTTGCAGCAACTGCAGTTGCGACTGTGCGAGCTGGGCGTTGAGCAGTTTCGCTTGCGCGTTGCCGGCTTCGAGTTGCTGCACCACCGTTTGCAGCCGCTGTTCGCTCTCGCGCAAGGCGTCTTCGGCGCGCAGGCGTTCGGCCAAGTCCTCCTGCAGTCGGCGCCGACCCAGGCCCAGGCCAAGAAATCCGAGCGCCCCGATGGCCGCATAGCCGCCCAGGCTGGTGAGGATTTGTGCGCGCATGGACGCCAGGTAAGGCGCCCAGGGAATCGAGGCGCTGATCCCGCCGCGGATATCGCCGACTTTGTAGCCCTGCCTTTCGTGGCATTTCACGCAGGCCGCCTCGGTGGTCAAGGGCCGCATGAAGCGGAAATAGCTTTGCGTGCCGATGGACTCTATCGAAGCGGCCTCTTTCGCGCCGCGCTCGAAATCCTGCAAGGCCCGCGCCTCCCAGGCGTCGGGCGCGTTCTGCGCACGAATCGGCGTCAAGCTCGTCAGGTGACCCTTGGAGCCCGCGTCCTTGTTCCCCAACTCATGCACTTGCCGCGTCATATAGGCCGGGTTGAGCAGCGTGAGCTGCACGCCCGAGGGGGTGCTGATATCCCTTTCTGCGAGGTCGGCCAAGTCGGGATTGGGTGGCGTCTGCGGCGTCACCGGGACGTACACGCCGCCGTGCATCGCGGCCCAGCTCCGATAGACCACGTCCTTGCGAAAGCTCTCGGCCGCCGACGCGCGCGCTCCCTCGAACGTGGCGCTGTAGCTCTGCCAGACGCTCCAGCCGGCCAGCACGGCGATCACGGCACACCAGAAAAACGCCAGCACCAGAAAGATTCGCTTGAGCCGCCTTTGGGCATCGCCGGGGCCAAGCGCACTCATGCAGCGTCTGCGCCGAGCGCACTCTTGGGCAGCAGCACCTTGAACGTGGTGCCGCTGCCAACGACACTCTTGACTTCAATCTGACCCTGGTGCTTTTTCACGATGCCGTAGGCGATGGAGAGTCCCAGTCCGGTCCCCTGACCCACGGACTTGGTGGTGAAGAACGGATCAAAGATGCGTGCCATGTTTTCCGGTTGGATGCCGCGACCGCTGTCCTGTATTTCCACCCACACCTGGTGCTCATCGTGGCCGGTGCGAATCGTGATGCAGCCGCGCTCGACGATGGCGTGCGCGGCATTCACCAGCAGGTTCATGAACACCTGGTTGAGCTGAAACGGGAAACATTCGATTTCCGGAATGCCGGCGAACTCCTTGACCACTTCGGCCTTGTACTTGATTTCGTTCCAGGCCACGCGCAGCGTGCTCTCCAGCCCGGTCTCCAGATTGGCCCACTGCTGCTGCGCTTCATCGGCGTGGGAAAAGGTCTTCAAATCCTGCACGATGCGGGTCACCCGCTTGAGCCCGTCGAGCGACTCGGCCAGCAGCTCGGTGACATCGTCGCGCAAGAATTCGATGTCGATCTCCTGTTTGAGCAGTAGCAGTTGCTGTTGGGTCGGCGCCGACAGCTCCAACTCCGCTTGCTCGTAGCTCGACAGCAGGCGCAACAGGGCTTGCAGGTAGTGCTCCATCGAGCCCAGGTTGGAGTTGACGAAGCCCACCGGGTTGTTGATTTCATGCGCCACACCGGCGGCAAGCTGTCCGATGGAGGCCATGCGTTCGGACTGGATGAGCTGATTTTGCGCCGCTTCGAGGCGCTGTATCAGTCCGGCCTGCTGCTCTTTTTCCAGCTGCAGCGCGGCGTTCACGGCGTGCAGGTCGGCCGTGCGTTCCAGCACCCGGGCCTCGAGCATGGCGCGCGACTCGCGCAAGTCGTGCTCGATCTGCATGCGCTGCGTGATGTCCTGGAAACCAAAGACGCGACCGGTGATCTGCTCGCCCAGGTATTTCGGCCGCGCGCTCATCTCGAACACGCTGCCGCCATGCAGGTGCAGCACGTCGCGGGTCTCGTGCGGATCCATGATGGCCCGCAGCCGTTCGCCCAGCAGTTCGGTCTCCTCCACGCAGGCCACGATGAAGTCAAAGATGCGCGTGTCGTACTGCCAGTAGAGCATCTCGTCCGGAACGCCCCACATCTTGCCGAACAGTCGGTTCATGCTGTCGATTCTTCCGTTCACGTCGATCACCAGGATGGCGTTGCTGGTGGACTCGAGCGTGGCGCGCAGCGCCGACAGGGCCTGCGCCAGCGCGTCTTCGGTGACGTGTTCACTTTGCGTGGGAACGGCGCGCACCAGCAGCCGCGCGACGCCCTCATGCTCCAGCACCTGAATGGATTTGCGCACGCTCAGCAATTCCCCGTTGCACAGCCGGTACTGTTCCTCCTGATCACGCACGTCGAGCTGCTGCCCGGAGTGCACATCTTGCCAATAGAAGACGCTTTGCAGCGCGCATTCCACCTCGGTGATGGCCAGGCCTTCCAATTGCGCCAGCGGGTAGCCCAGGGTGTTGGCCGCGCTGGCGTTGGCGACCATGATCTGCAGCGAGCCTGGATCCACCAGCATCAGCATCTCGGGGCAATGGTCGAGCACCAATCGGCTCAGATCGGGGTTCATGGGTTGGCCTCGCGCTGTGCCGTTGAGGCATCAAAGTAGTAGCTGATGCGTTTGCGCGGGCTCAGGTAGTTGTACACGTCGCGCGGCACCTGGTTGGGCCGTATCGCCTTGGCGATGTTGAACTCGGTTTCGTGGTCCATGTCCAGCACCATGGCCTCCTCCTTGGGGATGGCCGCATCAAACACCATGATGGTGGGCTTCATCGGCTTGCGCGTGTTGACGGTCACCACCAGGCCGATGGCGCCGTTGGACAATTGCACGATCGTTCCTGGCGGATAAACCCCCAGGCAGCGGATCAGGGTCTGCAGCAGGCGCGGGTCAAACTTGCTGCGCAGCTTGGCAAACATCAGCGACAGCGCCTCGTGCGGTGTGAGTGCGTCGGCCAGTTGCACTGGATTGCACAGTTCATCGTAGTAGTTGGCGATGACCACGATGCGGGCCAGCGGCGCGATCGCCTCGCCCCGCAGCTTGGCGGGAAAGCCGCTGCCGTCGAACAGCTCGTGGTGCTCGCGAATGATGCTGATCGCCGCCGGGGCCAGGTTCAGACGCTGCGCGATGTCCACGCCGAACTGGCAGTGGCGCTCGTAAAAATGGCGCTCGGCCTGGGTCAGTGGCTCGGTCTTCAAGAGGATTTTGTCGGGCACTTCCTTGCGTCCGATGTCGTGCAGCAAGGCGCCCACACCGAGCACGCCGGCGAGCTCGATCGGCAGCTTGAGGTCGCGCGCCATCATGATGGACAAGACGGTGACGTTGAGCGAATGAAAATACTGCTCTTCACCGCTGAGCTTGTCGCCCATCACCTGGATCGCCAGCTCGGGCGCGTTCAGGATGGAGTCGGCGATCTGCTCGATCAACTGGGCGGCCTGCTGCACGGTTTGCTGCGGCCTGCGGTACAGGTCGCGCTCGATGTCGCGGATCACCTTGACCGAATTGACGAAGGCATTTTCAACCCGTTGCGCGTCGTCGCGGCGCGCCTTCATCTGCTCGATCAGCACGCGCTTGGCCTGCATCACCGTCGGCAGCCCGGGTTCGCCAGCGCGCTGGGGCGGCGGCGCGCTGCCAGGCTTGGACGCGGCGTTGGGCGCCGGTTCGGCCGCTCCATCACCCAGCCGGGGATTGATGCGCACCGTGGTCAGTCCCAACTCGCGGATGCGATCGATCTGCTCCTGGGTCTTGATCCGGAAGTGGCTGAAGGCAAAGGGGTGCTCAAACCACTTCAGGTCGAGCTCGACGTATTGCCCTGGTCGCAGCTGGTCGGGTGAAATGTCCTGACGGTCGCTTTGATTCAAACCGATTCCTTTGGGGTTGGAAACTGCCAATAGCGCCACACTCTATTGGCTCCATCCTAGCGCATGTGCCGCGCCACAGGTGCGCCCGCGCTGGCATAGAATCCGAGCGTGGAATAGGCAGCAACCTTGAATTCGTTGCAGCAACCCGCCAGTGGGCTCGGGGAATTCAGCGTTGCCGACTTCGACGCATCGGATGCGTCGTTTCAGGCCGCAGCTCGCGCTGCGCACTGGCTAGGGAAGGGCTTGCGGGTGAATTCAGCACGTCAACGGACCCATGGCGCGCGCGCTCCGAACTTGGAGCGGGCACAGGCCCGGGTGTGCGGTTTGCGCCGCGCTTGGCGCGCCACTTCGCGCCGGAGCGCCACATGAACTGGCGCGCGCTGCAGTGGCGTTCCCTCAAGACCCGGGTGACCCTGTTCACACTGGCCATCTTTCTCGTCGGCAACGGGTCCCTGACCCTGCTGGCGAGCCAGCAATTGCGCCTGGACATGCGCCAACTGCTGGGCGATCAGCAGCTCGCCACGGTGGCGCTGATGGCAACCGAAGTCGATCGCGATCTGGTCGAACGCCTGCAAGGACTGCAAAGCGTGGCGCGTGGCATCACGCCAAGCCTGGTGGGCGACGCGGTGCAACTGCAGCGCTTCCTGCAGGAGCGCCCCTTGTTTCAGTCCCAGTTCAGTGGCGGCAGCTTCGTCACCGCAGCGGATGGCACCGCCATCGCCTCCTTGCCGCTGTCGGCGGCGCGGCTTGGCGTCAATTACATGGACCGCAATCACGTCGCGGCCGCACTGCGCCAAGGCCGCAGCACGGTCAGCGAACCCGTTATCGGCAAGAAGCTGCAGGTGCCGGTGATTGCCATGGCCACGCCGATTCATGGCGCGCAGGGCCAGGTGCTGGGCGCCCTGGTCGGAGTGACCGACTTGAGCAAGCCGAATTTTCTGAGCCGGATCGAGGAGAACCGCTACGGCAAGAGCGGTGCCTACGTCCTGGTGGATCGCCAGTCCCGGCTGATCATCACCGCGTCCAACAAGGTGCGCGTGCTGCAACCGCTGGAGCGCGTCGGCGTGACGCCGGCGCTGGACCGCTTCGTTCAGGGCGACGCGGCCTGGTCGGTTTACCCCGACCCCTCGGGCGTGGAGCAGTTGGGGTCGGGTCGGCAGTTGACGGCCGCGAACTGGGGGGTGTTTGCTTCGATTCCAACGCAGGAGGCCTTTGCCCCGATCGCCTCCATGCAGCAGCGCATGTGGCTGGCCATGCTGGGCCTGAGCCTGCTTGCCGGTGGCCTGACCTGGTGGATGTTGCGGCGTGAACTCGCGCCCATGTTGGCGGCGGCGCACACGCTGGCGCACTGGTCGCAAACGCAGCAACACGCGCAGGTGCTGCCGATCGCGCGCCAGGACGAAGTCGGACAGTTGATCGCCAGCTTCAACGGGCTGCTGCACAACCTGGCGCAACAGGAAGAGGCTTTGCGCGAGAGTGAATTTCGCTGGAAATTCGCCACCGAAGGCGCGGGCGACGCGCTCTGGGATTGGAACCTTGCTGACAATTCGCTGTATCTCTCCCCGCGCTGGGGCCAGATGCTGGGCGTCGCCCAGGACCAATCAGGCCATGGCTTGCAGGAGTGGGAGGCGCGCATCCACCCCGACGACAAGGCCACGGTGCAGGAGGCGCTGCGCCGCTTCCTGGACGGGGAAACCCCGGCCTACAGTTGTGAATACCGGGTGCGCCATCAGGACGGCAGCAGCATCTGGCTGCTGGACCGCGGCGCGGTGGACCAGCGCGCCGACGATGGCCGCCCGCTACGCGTCATCGGCACGATCCGCGACATCAGCAAACGCAAGCGCAACGAAGCCCATCTGAGTTTACTCAACCGGCGCGCGGAAGTGCTGCTGGCGCTGCCGGGGGCGGCCGAGACCTTGGACGAACGCGCCTTCATGCAGCACGGGCTGAACTTGGCCGAGCAGCTCACGCACAGCCAGATCGGCTTCATCCATCTCGTGCACGAGGACCAAGAGGCGATCGAGCTGGTGACCTGGTCGGCGGGCACACTGGCGCACTATTGCCAGGCCAGCTATGACAGCCACTATCCGGTCAGTCAGGCGGGTGTCTGGGCCGATGCCCTGCGCCAGCGCGCGCCGGTCGTCTTCAACGACTATGCCAGCGTGCCCAACAAGGCCGGACTGCCGCCCGGCCATGCGCGACTCGAGCGCCTGATCAGCGTGCCGGTGCTCGAAGGCGGCCTGGTGCGCCTGATGGCGGGCGTGGGAAACCGCAGCGAACCCTACGCCGATGTCGATGTCGAGACGCTGCAGTTGATTGCCAACACCGTCTGGCATATCGTGCGCCAGCACCGCGTCGAGAGCGCGCTGCGCGCCAGCGAGGCGCGCCACCGCCTGCTGGCGGACAACGCCACCGACGTGATCTGGACCATGACGCTGCAAGGGCGTTACACCTATATCAGCCCTTCGGTGCAACGGCTGCGCGGCTTTACCAGCGCCGAGATCCTGGACGAGTCGATGGAGAAACTGGTCACGGCCACGTCGCTGCCGGTGGCGCAGCAGGGTTTGATTCAGTTTCTGGCCGAGCTCGCAGCGGGCGTGGCGCATCCGGAGTTTCGCGCCGAACTTGAAATGCGCTGCAAGGACGGCAGCACCGTCTGGACCGAGGTGGCTGCCGGTGCCATGCGCGATGCCACGGGCGACGCGATCGCCATCCAGGGCGTCACCCGCGACATCACCGAGCGCCGCTCGCAGCAGGCCCAACTGAAGATCGCGGCCCAGGTGTTTGCCCAGGGGCGCGAAGGCATCACCGTCACGGATGCCACAGGCAGCATCGTGCTGGTGAACCAGGCGTTCAGCGAAATCACCGGCTACAGCCAGGCCGAGGTCCTGGGGCGCAACCCGAGCCTGCTGTCCTCGGGGCGGCAAAACGCGGATTTCTATCAGACCATGTGGGAGACGATCAAGACCGAAGGGCACTGGGCCAGTGAAATCTGGAACCGGCGCAAGGACGGCAGCGAGTATCCGCAATGGCTGGCCGTGACGGCGCTGCGCGACGCGCAAGGGCAGACCACCAACTACGTGGGCAGCTTCAGCGATCTGAGCGATGCCAAGTCGGCCGAAAGCCGGATTCAGTGGCTGTCGCATTTTGACGTCCTCACGGGACTGCCCAATCGCAGCTTGCTCCAGGACCGCGCCGTGCAGTCGCTCGCCATGGTGCAGCGCGCCGGCGAGTCACTGACCCTGCTGCTGGTGGGGGTGGACAAGTTCAGCGGCTTGAACGACACCCTGGGCCACGCCGCCAGCGACGCCTTGCTGGTCGAATTGGCGCAGCGTCTGAGCGCCAGTGTGCGCGAGCAGGACACGGTGGCGCGCCTGGGCGGCAAGGAATTCGCACTGCTGCTGCCCGCCACCGGCACCAACGGCGGGGCCCATTTGGCGTCCGAGCTGCTGCGCAAGCTGGCGCTGCCCTGCCGCCTCGCGGGGCAGGAGTTGAATCAGACGGTCTCCATCGGCGTGGCCAGTTATCCGGAGGATGGCCACGACTTTGACGCGTTGCTCAAGTCGGCGCTGATTGCGCTGCATCGGGCGCAGGCCGAGGGCGGCGCCAGTTGCCAGTTCTATCGCGCTGAAATGTCCGAACAGTTGCAGCGCCACGACCAAATGCTCAAGGCGCTGCGCCAGGCCATCCCCCTGGATCAGCTGCAGTTGCTGTACCAGCCGCTGGCCGACCTGCAAACGGGACAGATCAGCGGCATGGAGGCGCTGCTGCGCTGGCACCACCCGGAGCTCGGTAGCGTGCCCCCGGTGCAGTTCATTCCCCTGGCCGAAGAATCGGGCTTGATCAAGGGCATTGGCGACTGGGTGTTGCGCCGCGCCTGCCACGACCTGCGCGCCTGGCTGGACCAGGGGCTGCAGATTCCCTACGTGGCGATCAACGTGTCGCCACATCAGTTTCGCGACAACGACCTGCTGGCCCAGGTCAAAGCCGCCCTGCACGAGTCGCAGATTGATCCGGCCTTGATCTACCTGGAGTTGACCGAGAGCGCCTTGATGGACGACGTGGAACGCAGCGCCTCATCCCTCAGGGAGCTCAAGCAACTGGGCGTGAAACTCTCGCTGGACGATTTTGGTACCGGCTATTCGTCGCTGAGCTACCTCAAGTGCTTCCCCATCGACAAGGTGAAGATCGACCAGTCGTTTGTGCGCGGCATCACGCATGACGCGAACGACCTGACGCTGGTGAAGGTGATTGTCTCGATGGCGCACGGTCTGGGCATGCGGGTCGTGGCCGAGGGCGTGGAAACGCAGGCCCAGTGTGAAATCATGAGTGCCAACGTGTGCGACGAAATCCAGGGCTACTACTTCTCGCGCCCGGTGGACGCCCAGGCGATCGAAGCCCTGGTGCGCGCAGCGCATGCGCTGGCGCCCGCGTTGCTGCGTTTGCACAAGCCGCAGGCCACGCTGCTGCTGGTGGACGACGAGCCCAACATCGTGTCCGCGCTCAAGCGCCTGTTGCGCCGCGACGGCTACACCATCCTCACGGCCAACAGCGGGGCGCAAGGCCTGGAAATGCTCGCCAGTCAGCGGGTGGACGTGATCGTCTCCGATCAGCGCATGCCGGGCATGACTGGCGTGGATTTTCTGCGCGCCGCGAAGATCAACTTTCCGGACACGATCCGCATCGTGCTGTCGGGTTACACCGAGTTGCAGTCGGTCACCGACGCCATCAACGAGGGGTCGGTGTACCGGTTCTTGACCAAGCCATGGGACGACGAGCAGTTGCGCGAACACATTCGCAAGGCCTTTGAACACAAGGGCCTGGCGCAGGAAAACCGCCTGCTCGACCTGAAGATCCGCGCCAGCAACCGGGAGCTGACGGCGGCGAATCGGGAAATGGCCGAGCTGTTGCAGCAGATGCGTGAGCAGGGCGCACTCGACAGCCACAGTCTGGCGATTGCGCGTGAGGCCTTGCAGCACATTCCCTTGCCCGTCATCGGCATTGACGACCAGGGCCTGGTGTCCTTTGCGAACGCCGCCGCCTTCCAGTTGTTCAGCGACGTCGGGCCGTTTTTCGGCACGGAATTGGCCTGCACCTTGCCCGAGCTGCAGGCCGCCATGGCGCGCAGCGCCGAAGGGGTGGCGTGCGTGCTGGAACTGCGTGGCCGCCGCTACCAGATGCAATGGGACAGCATGGGGCGGGACTCACGCGCGCGCGGGCGCATCCTGAGCTTGGCGCACTTGCCCGGCGCCAGCGGAGCCGGCTCATGACGCCGCTCCATCCCGTCGCCCCGGTGCCACCGGCGGCTGCCACGATCCTGTGCGTGGACGACGAGGCGAACATCCTGTCGGCACTGCGGCGTCTGCTGCGGCCCTCGGGTTGGCGGGTGCTGACGGCGCCCAGCGCTGCGGCCGGGCTGGAGCTTCTGGCCACCGAGTCGGTGGACGTGGTGCTCTCGGACATGCGCATGCCGGAGATGGACGGCGCGCAATTTCTCGAGCAGGTGCGCCTGCGCTGGCCTCAGGTCATGCGCCTGCTGCTGACGGGTTATGCCGACATCTCCTCCACCGTCAACGCCATCAACCGGGGCCAGATCTACCGCTACATTGCCAAGCCGTGGAACGACAGCGAGTTGCCGCTGATCGTCAAGGAGGCCTTGGAGCGCGCCCAATTGCTGGCGGAAAACATGCGCCTGCAGGCCCTGACACAAGGCCAGAACGAGCAGTTGCGTGAGCTCAACGAGGGCCTGGAGCGCAGGGTGAACGAACGCACGGCGGAGTTGCATCAGGTGAACAGTTTTCTCAACTTGGCGAACCAGCAGCTGAAGCAGAAATTTCTGGTGTCGATCAAGATGTTCACCGGCTTGATCGAACTGCGCGCTGGCGCGATTGCCGGGCACTCGCGGCGCGTGAGCGAACTGGCGCGGCGCCTGGCGCAGGCCTGCGGCCTGGATGAGCGCGCGAGTCACGACATCTTTTTGGCCGGCCTGTTGCACGACATCGGAAAACTGGGCTTGTCCGATGCCCTGATGGCGCGCCCGGTGTCGTCCATGAGCGGCACCCAGATGGCCGAATACTGCCGTCACGCCAGCGACGGCGAGGCCGCGCTGATGCCGCTCGAAGAGCTGCGCGAAGCGGCCCGACTGATCCGCTCGCACCACGAGCATTTCAACGGCCGTGGCTTCCCGGACAGCCTGTGCGGCGAGGAAATTCCCATCGGCAGCCGCATCCTGGCGGTGGTGAACGACTACGACGGCTTTCAGATCGGCACGCTGGCGCAGAAGCGCCTGACACCCGAGCAGGCGCTGGCGATGTTGGTCCAGCTCGCGGGCAAGCGTTACGACCCGGTGCTGGTGCAGGCCTTCGCGCGGCTGCTTGAACAGGAGCGCAGCGGCCAGCCCGGAGAGCAACGCGTGAGCGCGGACCAGCTCTTGCCCGGCATGCTGCTGGCGCAGGACTTTTTGGCTGAGAACGGCGTGCTGTTGCTGGCCGCCGACATCCTGTTGACGCCGGCCATGGTGGGACAGATCAGGACGCTGGCGGCGCGCCGGGCCGAGCCGCTGTGGCTGCAAATACGGGTCGAACAAAAGGAGTAAGCCATGAGCAGAATATTGATTGTGGACGATGAGGAATCGATCCTGAAAGCGCTCAAGCGGGTGCTCACGCTGACCCCGTGCACCGCCGCAGACAAGCATTTCAAGCTCACAGTGGATACCTTCAGTTCAGCGCTGGCGGCGTTGGAAAAGTTGCGCTACACGGCCTACGATCTGGTGCTGTCGGATTACCGCATGCCGCTGCTCGACGGCGTGCAATTGCTCAAGCAGGTGCGCGAGCTCCAGCCCGATGCCGTGCGCATGATTCTGTCCGGCTACGCCGACCTGAACGGCCTGATCGCCGCCATCAACGAGGCTGGCATCAGCCGCTTCATCTCCAAGCCATGGAACGATTACGAACTGGTCAGTGCCCTGGGTCAGGCGCTCGCGCTGCGCGAGCTGACACTGGAAAACCAGCGCCTGGCCGATCAGGCGCGGCTGGCGAATGGAACGATCTCGGCCCAGGAGTTGGAGTTCCGCCGGCTCGAGGCCGAGGAGCCGGGCATCACACACGTGGTCTGGGGCAGCGACGGCTCGGTGCTGATGGACGAGTCCACGCTCGGTCTGGCCGGGCCGTTCTAAGTCCTGGCGTGTTGCGCGGCAGCCCAACCGAGGAACAGCATGCAACTGATGGCCTGGAGCGAGCCGTTTGTCACCGGTCTGGAGACGGTGGACGCGCAACACCACGCACTGGTGGATCTGGTGAACGCGGCCGCACCGCATCTGGCGCAGCTGGGCGATGCTGCCGTGCGCGCCGCCGGTCCTCTTTTGGACAAACTGCTGCACTATGCGGCGACCCATTTTCGCGACGAGGAGCAGCTCATGCGCGAGGCCCGGCTGGCGCCGGACTATGTGGCGCAGCACCAGCAAAGCCACAAGGCCTTCGTTGCTGAGGTGAAGCTGATGCAGCGCCAGGCCGAAATCGACGGCAACCTCAGCGGCAACGAGCTGCTGCGCTTTCTCACCAGTTGGCTGACGTTTCACATCCTGTGGGAAGACCAGAAGATGGCCGCGCAGATGCAATCGATACGCGGCGGCGGCAGCCCGGCGCAGGCACTCGCGGCGGTGGCTGGCAACGAGGGCGCGCCGCAGGCGGTGTACACCGCCGCGCTGATCGACCTGTTCACGCTGTTGACCGAGCGCAACCGCACGCTGGTTCAGGCCAATGAAAGGGTGAGCTTGGCTCAGGCTGAACTGGCCGCAGCCAACCAGACGCTGGAGAGCCGGGTGCAGCAGCGCACGGCGGAACTGGCCGCCGCCAACGCCTCATTGGAGCAGGAACGCCAGGCGCTGCTGCGTTCCATGGCGCGCCTGGAGCAGACCCAGGGCCAGTTGCTGCAATCCGAAAAGATGGCCGCAGTCGGACAACTGGCTGCGGGCGTGGCGCACGAGATCAACAACCCGATCGGCTTCATCAGCTCGAATCTGAGCTCGCTCTCAAGCTACCTGAAAAAGCTGTTCGAGTTGCTTCAGGCCTACGAGCAGCAATCGGTGGCGCCGTCCCCGGCCATTCAAGCGGCAAGGATCCAGGCCGACATTGATTTCTTGCGCGAGGACATTCCGAACCTGCTGCAGGAGTCCAGCGAGGGGCTGGTGCGCGTGCAGCGCATCGTGCTTGGGCTGCGCGACTTTTCCCACGTGGACGACGGCCAGTGGCACGAGGCCGATCTGAACGACAGTCTGCAGAGCGCGCTGGGCATGGTCTGGAACGAGATCAAGTACAAGGTCGAGGTGATCCAGGAATTGGCGCCACTGCCGCCGGTGCAGTGCATCGCCGCGCAGCTCCACCAGGTGTTCGTGAACCTGCTGCTCAATGCGGCCCAGGCGATCGCGACGCGGGGGCGCATCACGCTGCGCAGCAAGGCCCAGGGTGAGCATGTGCTGATCGAGATTTCCGATACCGGTACCGGCATGTCGGAGGAAGTGCAAAAGCGCATTTTCGAGCCCTTCTACACCACCAAGGCGGTGGGTCAGGGGACCGGTCTGGGGCTGTCGATCTGCTGGGAAATCATCCAGCGCCATCAGGCTCGGATCGAGGTGCGCAGCGCCGCCGGCGTGGGAACGACATTTCGCATCACGCTGCCGCGCGCGCCCCGCCCCGCGCCGCAGTGACCTGCCGACCCCATCACGGCATCAGGCTCCAGATGGTCATGTCCCCATTGCCCGCCGCGTTGGTGCTGTTGCCAGTGATCACCAGGTGGCCAGCGCCGTCGATGAGCATCGCCTTGGAACCGTCGGTGCCGTTGGTTCCGCCGGCACTGCCGCCAAACGTGACCCAGCCCTTGCCGCCGAAGCTGGTGTCGAACGTGCCGTTCGCATTGAAGCGCCACACCGCCATGTCACGGTCACCTGCGGCGTTGGCGGTGGTGCCTGAGGCCAAGATCCGACCGGCGGAATCGATGGCGACGCCAAATCCCCAGTCCGTCCCGCTGCCGCCGGCGGCGCCGTTTTGCGTCAGCACGCCGGTGCCGTTGAAGCTGGTGTCAATGCTGCCGTTGGCGTTGTAGCGCCAGATCGCGAAGTCGTCGTCGCCGGCCGCGTTCGGTTGCCAGCCGGACACGACGATGCGTCCGCTGGCGTCGAGGGTGACGCCGTGCCCGGTGTCTTGGCCGTGGACCCCGCCGTCGTGCTCGCGCGTCACGAAGCCGGTGCCATTGAAGCTGGTGTCCAGGCTGCCGTCGGTGTTGTAGCGCCAGATCACCAGGTCGGTGTGGCCAGCGGAGTTGGCGCTGCCGCCGGTCGCGACAATGCGTCCGGTTCCGTCCAGGACCAGCGTCTGCACCATGTCTTCGCCGTTGCCCCCGGCTGCGCCGTTGTGCACGGTGTAGCCCACGCCGGCGAAGCTGGTGTCCAGAAAGCCGTCGGCCGTGTAGCGGCAGAACATCGCGTCCCAACTGCTGCCGTTCCAGGCGAAGCCGCCGATGACGATGCGGTCGCTGGCATCGATGGCCAGGGTGGTGCCTGCGCTTTGCATCTGGCCGATCGGGTAGTTGGCGATGCCGACGCCGTTAAAACTCAGGTCGCGCGTTCCGTCGGGCAGATAGCGCCAGACCACCGTCATCCAGACACCACTGGCCGTGTCGGTCAGGCTGTAGCCCGCGACCACGATGCGTCCCTGTGAATCGATGCCCAGGCCCAGACCCACGGTCTCGGCATTGCCGTTCCAGGAGATGCCCTTGTCAGTGAGAAAGCCCTGGCCGTTGAACGTCGTGTCCAGGCTGCCGTTGGCGTTGTAGCGCCACAGCGCCATGTCCATCGCGCCGTTGGCCTCGGTGCTGTAGCCGGCCACCAGCAGTCGGCCCGAACTGTCGCGCCGAATGATTTGGCCGACGTCGTTGCCGGTGCCGCCTGCCGCCCCGTCATGGGTGACAAAACCCTTGCCGCCACCGAAGGCCGGGTTCAGGCCGCCCAGGCCACCGCCGGCGGCGGCGACCGTGATCGACAGCGTGGCCGTGCTGCTGCCGCCGGCGTTGCTGGCCGTCACGGTGTAGTTGGTGGCGACGCTCGCGCTGGTGGGCGTTCCGGTGATGACGCCGGTGACGGTGTTCAGACTCAGGCCCGCAGGCAGGGCCGGGCTCACGGCATACGAGGTGACGGCGCCGCCACTGCTGCTCGGGCTGTTGGCCGTGATCGACACGCCCGCCGTGTACACCGGCGCGCTGGTGCTGTAGCTCAGCGCCGAAGGCGCGACGACGGCGCTGGCGACCCGGATCGACAGCGTGGCGGTGGTGCTGCCGCCAGCGTTGCTGGCCGTCACAACGTAGCTGGCGGCGGCGCTCGCGCTGCTGGGCGTTCCAGTGATGACGCCGGTGACGGTGTTCAGGCTCAGGCCCGCCGGCAGGGCCGGACTCACGGCATAGGAGGTGACCGTGCCGCCACTGCTGCTCGGGCTGTTGGCCGTGATCGCCACGCCCACCGTGTACACCGGCGCGCTGGCGCTGTAGCTCAGCGCCGAGGGCGCCACGACGGCGCTGGCGACCCGGATCGACAGCGAGGCCGTGGTGCTGCCGCCGGCGTTGCTGGCGGTCACCGTGTAGATGGTCACGGCGCTGGCGATGCTGGGGGTTCCGGAGATGACGCCGGTGACGATGTTCAGCGTCAGGCCCGCAGGCAGGGCGGGGTTGACGGAATAGGAGGTGACCACGCCGCCACTGCTGGTGGGCGTATTGGCGGTGATCGACACGCCCACCGTGTACACCGGCGCGCTGGCGCTGTAGCTCAGCGCCGAGGGTGCCACGACGGCGTTGGCGACGGTGACTGACAGCGTGGCCGTGGCGCTGCCGCCGGCGTTGCTGGCGGTCACAACGTAGTTGGTGGCGGCGCTCGCGCTGCTGGGCGTTCCGCTGATGACGCCGGTGACGGTGTTCAGACTCAGGCCCGCAGGCAGGGCCGGGCTCACGGCATAGGAGGTGACCGTGCCGCCACTGCTGCTCGGGCTGTTGGTCGTGATGGCCACGCCCACCGTGTACACCGGCGCGCTGGCGCTGTAGCTCAGCGCCGAGGGCGCCACGACGGCGTTGGCGACGGTGATCAACAGGGTCGCCGTGGTGCTGCCGCCGGCGTTGCTGGCGCTCACGGTGTAGCTGGTCGCGACGCTCGCGGCAGTGGGCGTTCCGGAGATGACGCCGGTGCTGGTGTTGAGCGTCAGGCCCGCCGGCAGGGCCGGGCTGACGCTATAGGAGGCGACCACGCCGCCACTGATGCTCGGGCCGTTGGCCGTGATGGCCAC